>CAJJAY010000001.1 GCA_905182285.1 uncultured Amylibacter sp.
AAAGGATATTCAAAACATTGGCCCTATCACATTCAATTTTGGCCGTTGCAGCGTGGAGAAAATAAAATGAAATACTTAGCTTCTGTTGAACAAATCACTGGCTTATTTTTAGTGGATGTTATGCCCAGTGATGCGGCTAAAAAAATTAGGGATTTTCACACTCAAAACGAAAAATAGTTTCTTGCTCATAAATTTGGTTTGGACTCAATAGTGCAGACGGAAAAGAAGAATTATTAGGAGCATCTGGCCAAATTTGTGGTTCAAGTGCTATACCCAACTTGTGACCAGTATAAACCTGCAATCCTGGCTCCGTGGTCATTAAATCCATAGATATATTTCCATATGATAAACAGGCAATTTTCCTTATTTTATTTCGTTGATTAGAAATGCAAAAATTATGATCAAGTATATGGTTATATGAAAGTTCTTTATTTAGCCTAAAGTCAAATGGGCTATCTTTAACTTCACAAACTTGAATAGGTATTCCAGTACTATCTACATCAACATAATTATTAGCTATTACTTGCAAACTGTGATCCCAAATATATCCCTCTCCTTTTAAATTGAAATAACTATGATGTGCAAAACTACATAATGTTTCTTCATCTGTTGAAGCTGAAATTTTTATATAGAGAGAGGCATCCGAAAGGATCTCATATCTAACTTGAGTTAATAAATTACCTGGAAAACCCATTTCACCATCTGGAAGTAGCACTTCTAAAGTCACATGCGTTTTAGATTGATCTAAGATCTTCCAATTTTTATAACAGCTTCCTTGCGACCCTCCATGAATGTGGTGACCTGATTTAGTATTAATTTCAACTTTAATTGTTTTATCAGATAATTTTGCAGATCCTTTTTTTAGTCTATTTGCAAAACGACCAATAACCGCACCATAAAAATGTGGATTTTTTAAATAAGGTTTGAGCTCAGAATAGCCCAATACTACAGATTTATTTTTAAAAACCATTTCCTGTAAGATTGCCCCAAATGAGAGAATGTTTACAGATAAGTCTCCTGAAATTAATTCAATTAAATAAACATCTTCACCATTATTTGTTGTTCCAAAAAGTTTATTTTTCATTATTTCCACCAATAATCATTTTTTAAAATCCATAAGTTAAAAAAATAAACCACAACTATGTTATAGAATTTTTTATAACATGATATATTTAAATAATATTTAATTTTATTAACACTTCATAGACTTGAAATCTTAAAAAAAAGTGCGTAAATCAACTAAAAATTTAGGAGTAAAAAATGGAAAAATTTTCACAAGCATTTGAAGCTGATACTGGAAAAATTTTAAACATAGTTATAAATTCTTTATATTCTGATAGAGATATATTTTTGAGAGAACTTCTATCTAATGCTTCTGATGCCATCCAAAAACGTAGATTTTTAGGTCAAACCACACCAGAAATTCTAAATTTAAAAGATGATGAAATTGAAATAATTGTTGATAAAAAGAAAAAAACCATTGAGATTATCGACACAGGCATCGGTCTGACCCAAGAAGAACTTGTTGAAACACTTGGAACAATTGCACAATCAGGAACTGCAAACTTTCTTAAAGAAAATGACAACGAGAATGACCAGAAAAATTTAGAGCAAACTTTAATTGGACAATTTGGTGTTGGCTTTTATTCAGCATTCATGGTTTCCAAAATAGTTGAAGTTACATCAAGAAAAGCTGGAACAAAAAATTCAAGTGTATGGGAAAGTGATGGGCAAAGTGGTTATTCTATAACTGAAGCAGAAAACGAACATCCAGTAGGTACATCAATTAAGCTATTCTTAAAAAAAGATGCTAAAAATTATTGTGAAAGCGCACAAATCGAAACATTAATTAAAAAGTATTCTGACCACATACAGGTCCCAGTTAAAATCAAAGAAACTGATGGTGAAAGCCAACAAGTTAATAGCGCAACAGCTTTGTGGACAAAGCAATCTCAAGATATTTCAAAAGAAGAGTATAAAGATTTCTATAACTCAAATTTTGCTACTTTTGATGACCCTTTTCTAACCTTACATAATAAATCTGAAGGAACATTAGAATTTACAAACCTTTTGTTTGTTCCAACCCAAGCACCATTTGACTTATTTGAGCCAGAGAGAAAAACTAATATAAGCCTATATATTAATCGTGTATTTATAACTGACGAAATCCAAGATGTAATTCCTACATGGTTACGTTTTGTCAAAGGAATACTAGACACATCAAGTTTAGATTTGAATGTAAGTCGAGAAATGGTTCAAAACAGTCCAGTTCTTAAAAAAATATCAAAAGCCATAACAAAACGTGTTATTTCTGGATTGAAAAAGAAACTAACAAAAGAAGAAGAAGCATACGATGCTTTTTGGGGCAATTTTGGCAAAGTAATAAAAGAAGGCCTATATGAGGATTTTGAAAATAGAAATAAAATTGCTGAAATTATTAAGGTTTATTCATTTAAAGAAGACAAACTAATTACTCTTAAAGCTTATTTGGAAAATTTTACTGAAGGCCAGGATCAAATTTTTTACCTAACGGCAGACACTCTTTCTCAAGCGCAGAGCAGTCCACACTTAGAGGGCTTTAAATCAAAAGGTATTGATGTTTTGCTAATGACTGACCCGATAGATGCCTTTTGGATATCTCAGATTCAAAATTTTCAAGAAAAGCCATTTATTTCTATTTCTAGGGATAAATACGATATCTCAAAAACTGGAACTGACTCATCAATTCCAAATGATACGAATAAAGAAAACGAAGAAATATATACTAAATTAATAAAAGAATGTTTGGGAGATTTAATTCAAGATGTTACAATTTCATCAAATCTTGTCGATAGTCCAGTTAGATTGATTGCAGGTGAAGGTGGTTTGGATTTCAATCTAGAGCGAATTTTAAAAGCACAGGGTCAAGATTTTGAAGGAAGCAAAAAAGTAATTGAAATTAATACAAATCATGAATTAATAAAGAAATTACCGTCTCTTACTGAAGACCTTCAAAAAGCAACTTGTCGGGTTATTTTTGAACAAGCTAGAATCCAAGATGGAGAAATGCCAACAAACACTCGTCAATTCTCTCAGGATTTAATTAAATTAGTTTTAGAAGTATAAAATTTACTATGGGTTACGGAGCAAATTAGATTTATAGCTTCGTAACCCAATTTCTGAATAAACATAGTTTATTTATTTATTTTTAATGGTGCCTGAGTATTTTTATTAAGCATCCAGAATTAAAAAACTTTATTTCCCAAAAGCTTCAGCACATTGACTACTCACACCTTCGACCCACCTAATATTTTAGCGATAGTTGCAACTTTTGCAGAGAGGCCTTCAGCGTTGCCTTTGCTTTCAATGTTAAGCCGTACTAAGGGTTCAGTATTAGACTTACGCAAATTGAAACGCCAATCATCAAATGATAGACTAAAACCATCTGTATCATCCAATGATTGGCTTAAGTGTAAATATGTATCTACGACCTTCTTAATTGCAGTGGCAGCGTCTCCAACACGAAAGTTTATTTCTCCAGAGCTTGGAAAGGATTTAAATCTATCTTCAACCAAGTCACCGAGCGAACGCCCAGATTTTGATATAAACTCTGCCATTAATAACCATGGAATCATGCCACTATCACAATAAGCAAAATCACGGAAATAGTGGTGGGCAGACATTTCTCCACCGTAAATTGCCTCCTCTGCGCGCATAGTTTGCTTGATGAATGCATGTCCTGTTTTTGACTGAATTGACGCTCCACCGTTATCAGCGACAATATCCTGTGTATTCCATATAACACGTGGATCATGAACAATTTTACTCCCAGGCTCTTTCTCTAGAAAGATAGCACCCAATAGGCCAACAACATATTCACCAGGAACAAAGGTGCCCTTTTCATCAAAAAAGAAACATCGATCAAAATCTCCATCAAAGGCGACCCCTATATCTGCACTCTCACGCAAGACTACATCAGCTGTGACTGCATGATTTTGAGGTAATAATGGATTTGGTATTCCATTGGGGAAAGTGCTGTTTGGTGTGTGATGGACACGAATAAACTCAATTGGCGCATCGAGCATCATTAGTTTATCAATTATCACATCTAGTGTTGGACCAGAGGCTCCATTACCTGAATTTATTACAATCTTTAATGGTTTAAGTTGTGATACGTCCGCAAAACTTAACACTTTATCTACGTATAAGGAGCGGGCCTTCACTGCAATATTTTTAACGCTGCCATTAGATGATGAACTTTTCCAAGCTTGTGAGTTTGCAAGTGCCTTGATAACCTGAAAATCTTCTTCATCATCTAAGGGTCGAGAACCTGACTTAACGATTTTCATACCATTGTAATTAATTGGATTGTGTGAGGCAGTTACCTCAATGCCCGCACACGCGCCAAACTCTGTGACTGCCCAATACATTTCTTCAGTACCGGCCAGGCCTATGTCCAAGGTATTAGCACCTGAATCCATTACGCCTTGCGCAACAGCTTTTGAGAAGGCTGGACTTGTTGCACGCGCATCATAAGCAATTACGATAGATTTTGCACTAAGGTGTTGTGCCACTGCTCGACCAATACGGTAAGCAATATCTTCATCAATATTCACACCAATTTCTCCGCGAATATCGTATGCTTTAAAACAAGTCAGATCAGACATTTTGTCTCCATTGATATAGGTGAGATATGCATATAATCAGTTACTAAAATTATCAACTTTATACAACTATATGGATTTAAAATGTTTCTTATAAATTTTGTATCATAAGTTAGTCACTCATTAACATAAAAACAGTAAGGGTTGTTAGAAATAAAGATACTTGCAGCCGTACAATTCCCTTTTCCTAATAAAAAATAAATAACTTATATTAAGATTATAATCTATTTTGTAAGTGAATTTGTTTGAAATTGACTTTGAAATATTTGACCACTTAATTTATTTATAAAATTTGTCCCTTTTAATTTATCTAAAACAGGGCCTTTAACTTCCGAAAGGTGGAATTTAACACCACTTATAATCAACCTTTCATTTATTAATTCAAGAGAAGCTAGCGCACTCATATCAATTGTATTTATAGCTGAGCACATAATTACAACATGTTCTAAATCTAATTTTTTTGATATTTCCTTATAAATTCGATCCTCTAAAAATCTTGTATTTGCAAAATATAAACTTTCATCAACACGAATAGTCAAAATTTTTGGATCTGTTATTACATTATGCCTAGAAACGTTACGAAAGTGTTCAGTTTTTGGAACTTGCCCGACAACTGCTATGTGTGGTCGGGATGTTTTGAAAATATGAATCAAAATTGATGTTAGAATACCTGCAATAACGCCAGCTTCGACACCTATAACTAACGTTACCAATATTGTTAAAAATACAGCCATAAAGTCAGCCTTTGAATAAAACCAAGTTTTTTTCAAAATTGAAAAATCAATTAACGAAATTACTGCAACAATAATAGTTGCAGCCAAAGTAGCTTTTGGCAGGAAAAATATTAATGGGGTCAAAAATAAGGAAACCAAACAAAGTCCAATAGCTGTGAAAGCGCCTGCAGCTGGTGTTTCAGCTCCGGCATCATAATTAACTACGGATCTAGAAAAACCACCTGTAACGGGAAGGCCACTTGAGAATGCAGCACCTAAATTTGCCATGCCAAGGCCAATTAACTCTTGGTCAGGATTTATTCTTTGTCTTCTTTTCGCTGCAAGCGTTTGCGCTACTGAGATTGATTCCACAAAACCAATTAATGACAATAAAATTGCAGACCCTATTAAACTATTCCATACAGAAAATGAAAATGATGGCACAGAAAGTGATGGCAGCCCCTTTGGCACCTCACCAACTATTTTTACCCCATAAAAGTCTAACTTAAAAAACCAAACAAATATTGTGGAAGCAATAATAGCAGCAACAGGGCCAATTTTTGAGATTAATGAAGCCGAATGTCTTTTAAAACCAACACTTAATAGTAATGGGTATAGTCCATTTCGAACCCAAAATAAAAATAGAATAGTAGATATGCCAATCGCAAAGGTAATAAAACTAAAATCATTTATATTGCTAAAAAGTACTGAAATAATCTCAATTAAATTATGCCCTGAAGAATTAACACCGAGTATGTGTTTTAATTGACTGGTTACTATTATGATACCGGATGCAGTAATAAATCCGGATATAACCGGATGCGATAAAAAGTTTGCTAAAAATCCTAATTTAAAAAAACCTAAAATAATTAAAAAAATACCAGACATAAATGCCAAAGTTATAGCAGCTATTATGTATTCAGAAGACCCTGGAAGGGCAAATTTTCCAATAGAGGCTGCTGTCAAAAGAGAAACTACAGCAACTGGACCCACTGCTAATGTGCGACTGGTGCCAAAAATAGCGTATAAAATAATTGGAAGCATTGAAGCATAAAGGCCCATTTCTGGTGGTAATCCGGCTAGCATTGCATAAGCTAATGATTGTGGAACCAACATTATTGTTACAATCAATGCAGCCATAATATCATTTGAAAATGTTAGTTTATTATAATTTACTCCCCATTCAAAAATTGGAAAATAATTTTTTAACTTATTCACATTCATGTGCCTTCAATAAAAATTATTAATTTATTTTAATATTATTTTAGCAATCAGCATGCCAACAATCATTGTAAAAACAAAAATTATAATACCATTATTAGATATAGAAATTGATGTTAAAGCAGGCCCGGGACATAGACCTCCCAAACCCCATCCCACTCCAAATATTCCAGCACCAAACATTAAACGAATGTCAAAATCTTTTGCTTTAGGTATATAAAATTTATCATTAAAAAATGGCTTAGTTCTCTTTTGAACCAACCAAAATCCTGGCATTGTGACAATTATTGCTCCACCCATTACAAATGCTAAACTTGGATCCCAAGTGCCAAATAAATCTAAAAAATTTTGAACTTTGAGAGGATTGATCATACCAGACAGAATTAATCCAATGCCAAAAACCAAGCCTGAAATTAGAGTTGATAAAGTCTTCATATCTTATAGCCCCATAATATTTCTAAGTATGAAAACGGTGATAAAACCAGTTAACATAAATGTAATTGTTGCAACTAATGATCGAATTGATGCACGAGATAATCCACATACGCCATGGCCACTGGTACATCCATTTCCTAGAACTGCTCCAAATCCAACTAGGAGGCCTGCAGAACTTAGTATGACCAAATTATTTGATACTGTTTGACTTGGTATTTCACCAAAAAACACATACCAAATAGGGCCTGCAATCAATAATCCAATGATAAACAAAATACTTTGAGGGAATTCTTTTTTATCGATTGATGGTGGAAGAATTCTTGAAACAATACCACTTATACCTGCTATTTTACCCTGTGTAAGCATTAACATTACTGCGGATAAACCTATAAGTGCCCCACCCGCTAATGAAGAAATTGGTGTAAATTCAGTTTCCAAAATAAGATTCCTTTTATTTAATATTACATTTCTAAATCGTATATTTGACATTTTTACAAATCGATATTATATATATTCACTTATTCATATATAAGCATATCTTAATATGCAAGAGGTAAAATTTGTTTGATTTTTCAGAACTTGAACCAAAAATATTGGATGCTACCAATTTAATGTGTATGTTATCACATCCAATTAGACTGAAATTAATGTGTTTATTACAAAGCGGTGATCAAAGTGTTCTTAATCTTGCAAAAAATGTTAACTTATCACAACCAGCAATTTCACATCATTTAAAAAAATTAAGAGATACAAATTTAGTCAAGACTAGGCGAGACGGTCAAACAATTTACTATTCATTAAATGGAATTGAAGTTGAAGAAATATTGATGACTTTACATAAGCTATATTGCAAAAAATAAAATTTTAAGTTTAAAAGTTGATATTTGGAGCTGAATTTAAAAGCATTTTTGTATATGCTTTCTTTGGATTGGAAAATAAATTTTCTGGTGTTTGCTCTTCTACCAACTTTCCTTGATTTAAAACTCCAATTTTATTTGCCATAGTTGAAACTACAGCTAAATCGTGAGTAATAAAAAGATAAGTCAAAGAGTATTCTTTTTGCAAGGATTTCAAAAGGTTTAAGACTTGAGCTTGAACAGATACGTCTAGTGCTGATGTTGGTTCATCACATATAATTATTTCAGGTTCTGATGACAGCGCCCTTGCAATCGATATTCGTTGACGTTGTCCTCCTGAAAACTCATGAGGAAATTTATTAACATCACTAGTAGACAATCCAACCTGTTCAAGGAGCTCATGAACTCGATTGATCTGAGATGCATGATCGTTTATTAATCTGAATGCTTTTATTGGTTCAGCTATGATATCACCAACTTTCCATCGAGGATTAAGGCTGGCATAAGGTGATTGAAATACCATTTGAATGCGTCGGCGTAATGCTAACTTTTCTTCTTTGGGTAAAAATGGATCATTTAAATTTTTTCCATCTACAAGAAGTGAGCCTGAGGTTGGCTTCAATAATCCTACTGCCATTTTTGCTATCGTTGATTTACCAGAACCACTCTCACCAACTAATGCATAAGTTGTACCCTTTTCGATCGAAAAGCTAACATTATCAACAGCTGTGAGTATGCGTTTTGGCCGCATAGCAATAGTTCTTACAATAAAAGGATCTGATAAATCATATTCTCTAGTTAAGTCCTTAGCTTGTACAAAACTCATTCTACAATAGCCTCATTTTCTAACAACCAACATGCTGCACGGTCTGAAAATACTTGAGGCGTTTCTTTTGAACATTTATCAATTGCAAATTCACATCTTGGATGAAATGCACAACCATTAGGCATTGCATCTAACTTTGGCATTGTACCCGAAATTTGATAAAGCTCTTTATAAAACGAATTCGCATCTATCCTAGGTGTAGAATCTACCAAACCCTTGGTATATGGATGTTTGGGATTTGTAAGAACTTCACGAGTATCTCCAATTTCAGCCAGCCGCCCTGCATAAAGAACGCCTACTCTATCGGTTGTTTGTGCAATTACTCCCATGTCATGAGTAACTAAAATTATTGATGTACCTCGTTCTTTACAAAGATTTTTTAATAAATCTAAAATTTGCGCTTGCACGGAAACATCTAATGCAGTCGTAGGTTCATCAGCAATAATTAATGAAGGCTCAGGAGCTAAAGCTAATGCAATAACAACCCTTTGACGCATTCCACCTGAAAATGTATGTGGGTAAGAGTTGAGTCTATTTGGATCAATACCAACTTCCTCTAAACCTTTTCTTGCTCTCTTAATTGCTTCTGACTTTGTAACATTCATATGCGTTAAAATCGTTTCAAGAAGTTGATCTCCAATTCTCCTTAACGGATTCAAACTCATTAATGGATCTTGAAAAATCATAGAAATTTCACGACCCCTAATTGCTTCATGTGCATCGTTTATACACTTACCTTTATACCAAATTTCACCACTAGACATATGTCCTGGGGGATCTATCAAGCCTAAAATTGCAGCACCTGTCATAGATTTACCAGCGCCAGATTCACCAACTAAACCTAAAATTTCACCTTTTTTTACATTTAGCGATAAATTATCAAGTGCTTTTAATGTTCCATAGCGGTTTTTGAAAGTTACAGATATATTTCTAACTTCAAGTAAATTATCATCCATTACTTGAGCCTCGGGTTTAATGTATCTCTGAGCCAGTCACCAAGCAAATTAACTGCCAATGCAAGCGCTAACAATGTTAAGGCAGGAAATAATAAAATCCACCATTCACCTGAGAATAAAAAATCTTGCCCTACTCTTATCAAAGTTCCCAAACTTGGTTCTGTTCGCGGCGCACCTACACCCAAGAAAGATAGTGAAGCTTCTGCAATGATTGCTAAAGCAAAAGTTATTGTCGCTATAACCAGTACAGGGCCAAGCACATTTGGCAAAATATGCCTAATCATTATTTGCCACCTTTTAAGTCCAATTAATTGAGCTGCAGCAACGTATTCTTTTTCTTTTTCAACCATTGTTGTACCTCTTACAGTTCTAGCAAATGGTACCCATTCGGATAAACCAATGGATATTATTAATACTGTTATGGCCATCTCATATCTTAATTCAGGTGGTAAAAGCCCACGAGCCACACCAAATATCAACATTGCTATTAGAATTGAAGGAAAAGTCATTTGAATATCTGCAAGTCGCATAATTAGATTATCTAACCAACCTCCTACATAGCCCGCTATTAATCCTAATAATACACCCATGACCATTGCTAGAGAGACTGCCATTATTCCAACGAAAAGTGATATACGAAGGCCATAAAGGATTGCAGAAAATAGATCTCTACCTTGATCATCTGCTCCAAGTAAAAAGACATCTCCAGTAAACATATTGGGTTCCATTGGAGGCGTAAACCCATTCATTAGCTCTAAACTTGCTGGATCAAATGGATTTGTTGGTGCAATAAATTGAGCAAATATTGCACTCAAGACAAGAAGTGCCACTACACAAAAGGATATGATCGCCACTGGAGCTCTCAAAAAATCATAAAAGAAGTCTGATTTAAAAAATCTTTCCATTTTTTTACCTATTCACTTGTATTACTATCGCGCAAACGCGGATCGATGGCTAAATATAATAAATCAACAATTAAATTAATGATAACAAACAAAACTCCAACAAGAAGCAAATAGGCGCTCATAACAGGTATATCAACAAAATATACAGCATTAATAAAGAGCAGGCCAACACCCGGCCATTGAAATACAGTTTCAGTAATAATTGCAAAAGCAACAATAGAACCTAACTGCAATCCAGCTATTGTAATAACTGGCACAAGTGTATTTGGAAGCGCATGATTAAAATTCACTTGTTTTGATGAAAGTCCTAATGCCTTTGCAAAGCGTACATAATCTTGTCGCATTACCTCAAGCATTTCTGAACGTGTTAAACGCATAATTAACGTTAACTGATAAAGCCCTAAAGTAATACTAGGTAAAACAAGGGACTTAATTCCAGATATAGTTAAGAAACCTGTTGACCACCATCCAAGTTGGACAACATCTCCACGCCCAAATGATGGCAACCATTTAAGCTCAACTGCAAACAACCATATGAGCAAAACACCAATTAGAAAAGTTGGCAATGATACCCCAATGAGAGATGTTGATAAAATCAAGTTCGCTATATAACCACCTCGATTGATAGCTGTATAAATTCCAATGATAACGCCTAAAACTAACGCAAAGAAAGCTGAGGTAACTGCCAATTCAATTGTTGCAGGTAATCTGCTTGCTATGAGCTCTGAAACAGGCAACGCGCCCCTGTAAGAATTACCAAAATCAAACTGAAGTGCTTTCCATATGAAATTAAAGTACTGTTTATAAAATGGATCGTTTAAACCTAATGCTTCTATTAGAGCAGCACGTTGAGCCAATGTTGCTTCCTGGCCCATGAGATTATCAACAGGATTCCCAACATAACGAAAAATTAAGAAAGAAATTAACGCAACAATGAATAATACTAAAATTGATTGCCCAAGGCGTCTAAATATTATTACAAGCATGATATTTTCTCATTAGTTATGATTGGCAATCCAATCACAACAAAAGATTCTCCATTAAATGAAAGTAATTAAAAAAATAATTTATAATAAAAATTTACTTGCAGCAGCCTTAAATGCAAAAGGCTGCTGCAAAATGATTTATTTAAATTTAAGGAACTGAAAATGAGGTTGATCTTCAGGCTGAACATCAAAATCAATATTATTTTTCATACCCCAGTTTAAAACTTGGTTGTGTATAGGAAGATACATTTGCGCCTCTTGTACAGCGGCCCAAATTTTCGCAATTGTTGCATCACGCTTTGCTAAATCAGTTTCCGCTTCAAGACTAACAATCATAGCATCAACATCAGCATTTGAGTAACCAGTTGGGTTCCATGAACCTCGTTTGTCTGATTGAGTATGTACTAGATAATTAAATATATAGTGAGAGTCAAAAGTCGGAACACCCCATCCTAACATGTAGAAAGGTGCATCTCCACCTTTAGCAATTGGAAAGTGTTGCGCTTTAGGTTTTGCATCAAGTGCTACATTTATTCCAATTCTAGCCATCATACCAACAGCTGCTTGGCATATTGCTTCATCGTTTACATAGCGGTCATTTGGACAATTTAATGTAATATCAAATCCATTAGCAAATCCAGCCTCAGCCATTAATGCTTTTGCAGCATCAACATTGTAATCAGGGTATTTATTCAAAGCTTCAGTCCATCCATTTACAAATGGTGGCATAATAACGCCTGTAGGATCTGACTGATCACGCATAACAATCTTCTTTATCGCATCACGATTAATTGCAATGTTCATTGCCTGACGCACTTTAAGATTGCTAGTTGGACCTTCAACAGTATCTAGGCCAAAGAATATAACCCGGTTTTGAGCTGCTGTAGCTACACTTAAACCATCAGTCCCAGAAACACGTCCTAAATCTTGCACAGGAACATCTTGTATAATATCGACTTCACCTGACAATAAAGCAGCAACGCGCGTTGCAGCAGATTGAATAGGTGTATAAATAATATCAGTTACTTGGTTTGGATATAAATCTTTACCCCAGTAATTAGGATTAGCTTTTAAAACTGTCTTTTCATCAACAGCACGACTTACGAGCATAAATGCCCCAGTGCCGTTTGTATTCATTGTCGCAAAATTTGTTTCATTCTTAGCGACATCATGTGGTGTTAAAACATCATTAGCTGTTGCCCAACCTTTATCCATCATAAACATATTACTTAGGTTATTAACCAATAATGGGTTAGCCCCATTTGTTTCAATATCTACCGTGTGAGCATCAACGGCTCTTACATCTTTTACTGATGACAATAGCTCTTTCATTTCAGAACCATCAGCCATTGCACGATTTAATGAAAAGACAACATCTTCGGAATCGAAAGCTGCCCCATCATGATATGATACGCCTTGACGTAGATTGAAGCGCCATACATTTGGATTATCCGCCAACGCTGCCCAGCTAAGCGCTAAAGATGGTATTATAGCACCAGACATGTCACGCTGTAACAATGAATCATAAATTTGATGATTCATTGCATGCGTTGCACCTTCATTTTGAGCATGCGGATCCATAGTAATAGCATCACCCGCCCTTGCCCATCGGATTGTTTCCGCAGAAACGGTCACCGTGGAAGCTGCTACTGCTGCTGCCGTTAAAAGTAATTTATGAAACATATAAAACCTCCCAATTGTATATTTAATATCATAATAAGATGTACATAATTACAGTGTGTTACACAAAGATCAAGTAACTTATTGTATAAGGTTTTCAATTAAAATTTAATACTTCATTGGATAAGTAATTGCGTCTTTTAAGCGTAAATTTTTCATATTTGTATACACGTTCTGTTAAGCCATTTGATCAAAATTTATAAACAGAGACTAATCACCTTCAGCAATACCCTCAGAGCGAATTTTTGCACGCTTTGCTCTGAAGGTAGGTAAAAGTACTAATGAAATCGCGATGCCTAATAAAACCATTGTCATTGGGCGTTGCAAAATAAAGGCAATACCATCATATAATTGCATTGACCGTGCAAAATTATCTTCGAGCATACCGCCAAGTATAAACCCAATCAATAATGGCGCCAAAGGATAATCTGCAAATTTCAAGGCTGTTGCACAAACACCAAACCCAACCAATATTAATAATTCTGTTGCGTTATTTTGTCCAATGTATGCACCCATTAAAGTAAAAAACAAAATATATGGAATAAGATAATTTCTTGGAATAGTAAGTATTTTGGCAATGTATGGGATTAAAGGTAAATTTAGTACTAATAGTACGACGTTACCAATGTACATTGAAATTATAACTGCCCAAAATATTTGCGGCTCATCAATCATCAATCTTGGTCCAGGCGTAACATTTAACGCAATTAATGCACCCAAAAGAATAGCAGTTGTTCCAGAACCAGGAATTCCAAGGGTTAAAAGTGGAACAAAAGAACCTGTACACGCTGCATTGTTAGCAGTTTCTGGGGCAGCTAGGCCTTTGATTGATCCTTTGCCAAATTCTTTTTGCTCATCTTTTGATGCAATATTGCGCTCTACTGCATATCCAAGAAAACTTGCGATCGTTGCACCTGCTCCTGGCAGTACTCCAATAAAGAAGCCTTGAATGGATTGCCTACCAATAACTGGTGCAATGGATTTAGCTTCTTGTCGTGTAATGCCTAGCTCTTTGATTTCTTTACTTTTTCCTGCACCTGGTTTCGGAGGGTTTAAAACAAGAAAAAGAGCCTCAGGCAAAGCAAACATCGCCATCGCTAATGTAACAAAGCTTAAACCTGATTGAAGGTCCATAATTCCCATGGTAAAACGTGGTAAGCTAAACATTGTCCCCTCACCGACAGTACCGAGCATCAAGCCAACTACAGTCATCAATAATGCTTTGGAAACTTGTCCAGTTCCTGCAAAAGCTGCAATTGCCGATAGGCCTACAACCATCAAAGCAAAATATTCAGCAGAATGAAACAATAGTGCAACAGATGAAAGGGCTGGAGCAAAAACCATAAGTAAAACAGCTCCTATGGTACCGCCACAAAAACTAGCTATTGCTGCAACCGTTAATGCTTTTCCAGCTTGGCCTTTTTTTGCCAATGGATAGCCATCAAAGCTGGTTGCAACTGTACCCGCAACACCTGGAGCATTTAATAATATAGATGAGGTAGAACCACCAAAAATAGCTCCATAATATACTCCAGCAAGTAAAATAATTGCAGCGGCAGGATCGCCCATAGATATTGCAACGGGTATCATTATGGCAATTATTGACATAGGTCCTAAACCTGGAAGCATTCCTATAAAAGTACCTATTAAACAACCACCTATTACCATTAACAACATTTGAATAGAAAAGGCAGTTTGCAAACCTAAAAGAATACCTTCTAACATATCACCATCCCAGCCAAACGGGATATGGACGCATATATATTCCTAGTACTTCTTGAACTAGGTACCAAACAAAAAATGTCGATATTAATGCTATTGGTATCATTATATACAATTTACGCTCACCTAAAATCACACTTCCTAAAATTAAGAACAAACCAGTAGAAATCATGAAACCTGCAGGACGTAAAAATAATGCATAGACAACCATAAGTAACAGTAATAATATTGCTTGCCCTAATTTATATTCATGTAAACGGCGATAATCGATATCCGTGACCTTTTCTTTATTTTTTTCAAAGCCCAAAAGAATAATTAAAGACGCTGTAGCACCTAAGATTGATAGAATTTTGGGAAAGGTACTTGGCCATACAGGATTTCTTTTCATAAATGGAGCAAGTCCAACATCCATAGCAAACCATGCTGTATATCCATAAATGATACAAAATCCTAATAAAATTAATGCAATCCAACGATCAAGTGCCATAAAATATTCCCTTTAATGCTGGCAAAGCGGAGACCCGCTTTGCCACTTTTTTATTATAAGAAGCCAAGCTTTCTCATTAAATCACCGATAACTTGCTCTTGTGCCTCTAAGAACACTCTAAAGTCATCACCAGAATTATGTATGTTTACCCAACCATTTCGGGCACGAACAGTTTCCCATTCAGGTGTTGCATACATTTTTTCAATGGCGTCTTGATATTGTGCAGTTTTATCAGCTGGTAGGCCTGGAGCTCCAAAGAAGCCACGCCAGTTTACAAACGAAGTATCAATACCCTGTTCTTTCATTGTCATTGCGTCTGGAGCAGCGCTTACACGCGCATCTGATGTAACACCAATAATCTTCACTTCTCCAGCGTTTGCAAGGTCAACGGCTTCTGAAAACCCTGTTGATAAGGCTGAAATTTCACCCGAAAGTAAAGCAGCCATAGCTTTACCACCTGCATCATATGGAATATATTTTACTCCAAGAGCATCTTTTCCTGCAGCTTCCATTACCATTGCAGCAACTAAATGGTCCATACCACCTGGTACAGATCCACCACCTATAGCTGTGCCAGAAGCATCAGCATCGTAAGCAGCTATAAGATCAGCCATAGAATTAATTGGACTATCTTTACCTACAACCATTGCGGCATAATCACCTATAGTTCCAGAAACTAAAGTTAAGTCACGGAAATTATGCGGGAAAACACCTGTTAGAGAACGAATTACAATAGGCGTTGAATTCACCATAAGTGTTCCATGGTTACT
>CAJJAY010000002.1 GCA_905182285.1 uncultured Amylibacter sp.
CAAGGTCAAATGCCTTAGTTTTTCCTATTAGATGTTACCTGGCATCATTCGATGATTTAATGACTTTCCCAAAGTGGGGGCGTCGCTTGCATAGGGTAATACGTGATCTTCCAGAAGAGTTAGCAACATATAAGGGTTTCATAGATAACCGTCCAATGATGTTAGATTATCTTTCTAAGTATGATGATGGTAAAGTGACATCAAATGGTATTTGGCCAGACGATGAAACTGAACCAAAATTAGATCATGTAACTTGAGGATATGAAATAACTGACAAGTATTTTGCTGGAAGTTTTTTTAGGTTTCCAGGTCCATGAGGAGCGTCAGCATCAAAAAATAAGGTATCACCAGGTTTTAGCGAATAAAGATTTTCACCATGGCGATAATCAATCTCACCCTCAAGCATGTAAATAGTTTCTATACCATCATGTTGAAATGTTTCAAATGTGTCAGATTCACTTGTTAGTGAGATTAAATATGGCTCTACAATCACTCCACTCGAATTGCCGCCAATGTGGCCCAACAAGTTATATTGATGGCCTGCACGTGTTCCAGCGCGTTCAAGCTCAACGCCTTCTCCAGATTTTGTATGTTCGGCGGTTCGTGAGCTTTCGTAGCCTCGAAAGAAAGCAGTTATTGGTACCATTAATGCGTCAGCTAATGTCTGAAGTGTGTTAAGTGATGCTGACGTATTTCCATTTTCAATTTTTGAAAGCATGCCTATCGATAAGCCGGTTGAAGCTGCTAAATCAGCAACGGTCATAGTTCGCTGTCGGCGATGAGATTTAACCTCACGGCCTATGGCAAGTTCTAATACTTTTTCACGAGGTTCTGTGATTCGGTGTGGATTTTGTTCTAGTTTCAAAATTTTAGTTTCTTTGTTGATTCTTAATTACCTCTAGGTGCAAATATTAAAAATATATAGCTTTATTAATGACTTAGTTAATATAAGCATATTTTTTAAAAATAATACACATATTTATTCCTTGAATTAAATAAATATAACTAAAATGAAAAATATATCAATAAATTGTATAATTTTACATCAAAAAAAACTTTTAACGTTAAAACTGCACACAAAAGCGACTTAAACCACCTAAATTATATAAAAATGTGAAAAAAATCGCCCCTATGAATAAAAAAACTTGATTGATAGGAAAAAAATACTAACAATACAATTACTATATCCCTAATCAAAAAATAAATGAAACAATCATTTAACAAAACTATCAATTTATTGCGGCAACGTCCGTTATATAACTCGGAGGAATAAATGAAAAAATTAACTTTAACATTAGCAGCTACAGCAATGATGGCTTTGCCACTTTCTGTTTCTGCAAAAGATAGCAGTGACCCAATTGTCATTCCTGTGCACAACTGGTCATCTCAAATTGTAATGAGCCACGTAGTAGGTCAGATTTTTGAATCTATGGGCAATGCAGTAGAATTTGTAACTACAGACAGCCAAGCTGTTTATGAATCAGTTCGCATGGGTGATGTAGCTCTTGAACTTGAAGTTTGGGAAGGTGCCTTTGGCGCTTCATTCCGTGCTGCTCTTGAAAAAGGTGGATTACATGATGCGGGTGATCACAACGCAGTTACAAGAGAAGACTGGTGGTATCCAATGTGGACAAAAGAAGCATGTCCTGGCCTACCATCATGGGAAGCGTTAAACGCTTGTGCTGATGTATTTAAAACTGCTGAAACTGGTGATAAAGGTCGTTATCTAGATGGTCCAGTTGACTGGTTGAAACATGGTAAAGAGCGTGTGGATGCATTAGGAATGGACTTTGTTGTTGTAAATGCTGGATCGGCTGCTGCACTTTGGGCAGAAATTGGTGCTGCTGAAAAAGACAAGCGCCCAGTTGTTGTATTTAACTGGACACCAAACTTTGCTGAAGCAGTATGGCCTGGTGAATTTGTTGAATTCCCAGAATGGGTAGAAGGATGTGATAAAGATCCATCTGTAGGTGTTAACCCAAATGCATTATATGATTGTGGTAACCCAGCAAAAGGATACCTAAAGAAAGCTGCATGGGATGGCATGAAAGATAAATGGCCTGGCGCATATTCAACACTACAAAAGATTTCATTCACTAACCCACAAATTGCTGAAATGGCAAAATTTGTTGATATCGATGATATGGAACCAGAAGAAGCAGCAGCTGAATGGTTGGAAAACAACGAAGCTATTTGGACTGCATGGACTAACTAAGGTTCAGTAATTTATATTAAAATTATTAACCCTGCCTGTATAAATGGGCAGGGTTTTATTTAAAGTGAGTAAAAAAATATGACAAATTCAAACCCAGTAATATCTTGCAAAAATGTTTGGAAACTTTTTGGATTTGCACCAGAAAAATACCTCAAAAATCTCCCAGAAAATAAATCATATGAAGAAATTCAAGCTGATGGTTACATCGCAGGGGTCAAAGATGTATCTGTTGATGTATTTAAAGGTGAGATGCTTGTGATAATGGGCCTCTCAGGATCTGGTAAGTCCACACTTTTGAGATGCATGTCACGCCTTCATGATATTACAGGTGGGACGATTGCTATAGATGATCAAGATATTATGTCACTCGAAGAAAAAGAATTAATTGAATTGCGTCGAAATAAAATGGGTATGGTATTCCAAAGTTTTGGCCTTCTTCCTCATAGGTCTGTATTGGAAAATGTAGCTTTCCCTCTAGAGATGAGAGGGCAAAATAAACATGATAGAAGAGATCGTGCATTGGAAGTTATAAAGCTGGTAGGTCTTGAAGGCCGAGAAGATTACTTCCCAAGAGAACTTTCAGGTGGCCAACAACAACGTGTTGGAATCGCGCGCTCGCTAGCTATTGAACCAGATATTTGGTTTCTTGACGAGCCATTCTCTGCATTGGATCCACTTATAAGGCGAGAAATGCAGGATGAATTTCTACGCTTACAAGATATGTTAGGTAAAACTATTATTTTCGTAACTCATGATTTTGATGAAGCGCTTAGACTTGCAGATAGAATTGCAATAATGAAAGACGGTGCGATCGAACAGTGTGATACGCCTGATAAAATTGTGCTAAACCCAGCAACTGAATATGTTGCTAAATTTACACAAGAAATAGATACAGCGCGAGTAGTTCGCGCAAAGACTTTGATGAAGCCAGGAAATAAGAAATCAATTTCTGGACCTGCATTATCAGAAAACGCAACAATTCAAGAGTTAGCAAGAACTCTAATTAACGATACGCGAAAAGAATTTCCTATTCAAAATGAAAGCGGAAAAATTACTGGCACTATGAACAGGCAAGAAGCTTTGGAAGTTTTGCTGGGAGATGAATAATGCAAAATTCAATTTCTGATAAATACAAAATAATTAATGACAAATCCATTCTGTGGAGCCTTCTTGCCTTAAGTATTTTATTTGTCATTGCAAAAATTATTGGAGTTTTACCAGAGTTTCTGAACCGCATGCCAGAAGAAGCAATTCCAAGATATGCTGAAACGTTAGATAAAGGATTTAATAATAATCGAGATTGGATGACTTCTATAACTCGATTTTTCTCGGAAAGATTAGAGTTCCAACTTAAAGTAATGGCACATCTATTTTATGGAGCTCGGGTTCATTTTTTTAATCCTATTGATTGGGTTTCTTTAACATTTCCAGCTACAGCATTCGTATACTTTATTGATGGTCGAAAAATTGCTCTTGTAACTGCAAGTGTTATTTCTCTCACTGCAGTTCTCTTCACTTTTTTCATTGGAGAGGAAACTCAACTAACATTTATGTGGGTATTTTTAGGTTTATCTGCAGTTGGGGCTATTTATTTAATAATTAAGCATGAAGTTATGTCTCCAATTATTGTTCTAGGTATTGTTAGCATTTATGCAGTAATCCTAAATGGATATAAATTAGGGCCTTTACCATGGTCTTCTATTGCGGCGACTGCTGCTGTGTTGGGGTATTATTTAGGTGGATGGCGATTGGCACTCTTAGGAGGTGGAACATTTATATGGACGGCTCTTATTGGGCAATGGAAATTGGCGATGGAAACTCTATCAGTTCTTGTCGTTGCCGCTCCTGTTTCATTTGTGATTGGTCTAATGCTTGGAATTGCTGCTTGGAAATTTACAAAGTTTGATAAATTTCTCAGGCCTTTGCTTTCAGTTCTTCAAACGTTACCATTTTTTACTTACCTACTTCCTGCCGTAATCTTTTTTAAAGTAGGACCAACTGCTGGTGCAATGGCGACTATTATTTATGCAATACCACCAATGATTTTGATGACAACTTTAGGGCTTAAAAAAGTTAGCCCAGAAATTGTTGAAGCAGGAAAAATGGCGGGGTGCTCACGCTTCCAAATGTTAAGTAAAGTTTATATCCCTGCAGCGCGTACGGAGCTTCTCGTTGGGCTTAACCAAGTTATTATGCTTTGTCTTGCGATGGTAGTTTTGACTGCATTCATTGGTATGCCTGGGTTGGGTGCAAAACTTTTGGCAATGATGAATTCTTTTAAATTAGGGCGTTCTTTTGAAATTGGTGTTACAATTGTACTTGTTGCCGTAATGTTAGATAGACTATCAAAAGCTTGGGTAGTTAAACAGCCAGTTCATTTTGAGCGTGGGGCACCATGGTGGGAACGCCATTTCTTTTTGTTAGCTGCTATTGTAGCATTCTTTGGCTTTATGTTGTTCAGCATGGAAGTACAATTTGCTGATCAAATCGGTCGCAAACAACACTTCTCAAAAGGTAAAGAAATTGATGGCTTGATAAAAGGTTTTCTTGATATAGATGCTGTTCAAGCTGTAACAGGTTGGTTGCGTTGGTTTTTAATAACAAAGGTACTTATCCCATTTAGAGATTTACTATTATGGGTGCCGACCAGTTCATTTATTCTGTTTATAACAGTATTTTCGCTTTGGTTGGGTGGAAAAAAGCCAGCTATTTATGCATTCTTATTCTTTTCTTTTGTAGCATCAACAGGATGGTGGGATCGATCTGTTATAACTCTATATACTGTAATTTCGGCAGTAGCTTTAGCTATGATTATTGGACTACCAATGGCGATAAGTGCTGCAAGAAGTGAAAAATGGTCAAAAAGAATATTGCTCTTTTGTGATACAGCTCAAACATTCCCAAGCTTTATTTATTTGCTACCGGCTATAATGTTGTTTGGTATAAATGATGTTGCAGTAATATTTTCTATATTGATTTTCACTCTTGTTCCATTGATTAGATATACAGTTGAAGGCTTACGAGGTGTTCCACCAGAAATGACTGAAGCTGCAGATATGGCAGGTGCTTCGCGGTTCCAAAAATTAATTAATGTTCAATTACCACTTGCATTGCCGACCATGGCTGTAGGCTTTAATCAAGCAATTATGTTTGCATTTTTTATGGTTATTATTGCTGCATTTATTGGCACCCAGGATTTAGGTCAAGAATTGCAAAGAACACTAGCGGGAACAGATCTAGGAAAGAATTTTGTTTTGGGATTATGTGTATCACTTATGGCATTAACTTTTGACCAAACAATAATGAGCTGGACTGAAAAACGAAAAAAAGCACTAGGATTAAAGTGATAAATTAATACTTTATATTATGACTTTTACGCCAAAACTAAGTTTCACTTTTAATAAGTGGACTACATTTTTCTATTATATAATTCATGAAATGCCTCATTTTAGGATCTTGCAGTTTCTTATGGGGGTAAAGGCAACCAATTATTGAAGATATTGGTGGTGTCTCAGGTAATATTTGAATTAGATTACCATTTTCTAGATGTTCTCGTATTTCAAAGTAAGGTTTATTTACTATTCCATATCCTGATAATGCCCATTGAGTTAAAACGTCACCATCATCAGCATCAAACTTTCCAGAAACATTTAATTTTTGATGCCCATTATTTGTTTTTATAGTCCAAAAGTATTCAGGTGATCTTGGATAACGTAATAATAAACAATTATGAATACCATTGATGAGATCATTGGGGGATTTCGGCGTGCCCATTTTTAAAAGATATTTTGGGGAAGCGCATAATATACGATTACAGTTTGCAATTTTTCTGAGCTTTAAATTTGAATCTAATGGAGAACCTATAAAAAATGCCATATCTAATTCTTCAGCTAAAATATTAACTTTACGATCAGATAGTCGCATTCTTATTTCAGTATCTGGAAATTTTTCTACAAAACCAGGAACTAATGGAGCAATAATCCGCCTTCCAAAACCTAGAGGTGCCGTAACTCTAATCACACCACGAGGTGTGTCTGAAAATTGGGATATTGCATTTTCTGCAAAGTCTATAGATGCCAGAACCTTCTTGGCCTCTTTATAAAATACTCGCCCCACTCCTGTTGGAGTGAGTGATCTGGTTGTTCTATTAAATAGCCTTACACCAAGATGTTTTTCTAATTCTTTGATGCGTTTGCTTGCAACGGCTGGGGTTAAACGTAAATCCCTACCACCAGACGTAATGCTTCCAAGCTCAATGATACGCGCAAATACTCTGAGACTCTCTACATATGCCATTTTATATCCCTAAAGATTTATGAATATATATTTTATTGTTTAAAGATTTTCAACGTTTTGTTGAAAGTATTTAAACAATGCAACGCTTTTAAGTAGTAATTAGCTAGGCTATGATATTTAATATCTACTTTGGAATGGACTTAGTTAAGGGAATATTAATGAAAATTCGTAATGAAATAAAATTTATATTAAACGATCGTAGTATTTCATTAATAGATTTTGAAGTCGAGCAAACCCTTTTAGATTTCTTACGTTTGGATCAACAAATGATTGGAACAAAAGAAGGTTGTGCTGAGGGTGATTGTGGAGCCTGTACAGTATTAATTGGCCGATTAACAAATGGGATACTTAAGTATGAGTCAGTCAATTCTTGTATTAGGTTTTTAGCCTCTTTGGACGGATGTCATGTTGTATCAATTGAGTATTTATCTGGTAAAAATGAAAATCTACATCCTGTTCAAAAGGCAATGGTAGAATATCATGGCAGTCAATGTGGATTTTGCACCCCTGGATTTGTAATGTCTTTATATGCTTTGTGGATGGAAAATCCCACGCCTTCAAAGCGAGATGTAGAAATTGCTGTTCAAGGAAATTTATGTAGATGCACGGGTTATGAGCCAATTATTAAAGCTGCTTTATCTATAAATAAATTTGGAAAACCAGTATTTGATTATTTAAATATAGAAAGAAAAAATATTTCTTCAAAGCTCACAGATCTTCAAGATAAGAAGTGTGTAGTTATTGGCAAAAATGATAATGAAGCAATTTTACCAGCAACTATTGATGATTTAGCTGCGATGTTAAAGAGCCGACCAAATGCAACAATAGTTGCTGGTGCAACAGATGTTGGATTATGGGTCACCAAATCTTTACGCTCTATATCACCTGCCTTATTTATTGGTAATTTAGCAGAACTTAAGAAGATCGAGATAAAAGATGATATTTTAGAGTTTGGTGCAGGAGTCACATACTCTGAGATCCAAAGCTGGTTATCTAAATTTTTTCCATTTTTGGAGAATTATTGGGAAAGGATTGCTGGTTGGCAAGTTCGAAATATGGGTACCATAGGTGGCAATATTGCAAATGGATCACCAATTGGTGATACGCCACCTGTGTTGATTGCCTTAAAATCGGAAATTGTGCTGCGTAAAGGTAATAAAATCCGTGTTTTGCCTCTCGAAAAATATTTTATAGACTATGGTAAACAAAACCTTCAACAATCTGAATTTATTTTAAGTGTAAGAGTTCCTTTACCGGTCAGTAATCAATTAAATTCTGCCTACAAGATATCAAAGCGTCGAGAAGATGATATATCCACTCTAGCAGCAGGAATATCTATGGTTGTTGAAGATGGTTTAATAAAAGATTGTCGTATTTGTTTTGGTGGAATGGCCGCAACACCTAAACGAGCATCAATCACTGAGGATTCTTTACAAGGAAAGCTATGGTGTAATGACACCTTCAATAAAGCAGTTAAAATGCTTGATGAAGATTTCAGCCCTCTCTCAGATTGGCGTGCTACTAAAAAATACCGTATGATTGTGGCGCGTAATCTTTTACATAGGTTTTTTCTTGAGCATGACTTGAATACTGCGCAACCAATCCAACTATTATCGTCTTGAGAGAGGGAATTTAATGACATTAATCAGAAAAATTTCCGGTGCAGCTCACTCTAATCATATTCATGAAAGCGCCACAAAGCATGTAACAGGAAAAGCAAAGTACTGTGATGATATTACAGAACCAGTAGGGACACTACATGCATATCTAGGGGTCTCAGATGTTGCTCATGCTACTATTAAAAGTATGGATTTAACTGCGGTCAAATCAATGCCTGGAGTTATTGGAACTATAACAACATTAGATATACCAGGTATGAACGATATAAGCCCGACTGGCCAAAATGATGAACCGGTATTTCCAGTAGATACAGTTCAATTTTATGGTCAGCCATTATTTGCAGTAATTGCAAAGACTAGAAAAATTGCACGACATGCTGCTAAACTGGCTGTTATAGATTATGATATTTTACCTCACGCTTTAAGTATCTCTAGCGCTCAAAATGTTGGTTATCCACACGTTACAGCTCCATTAAAGTTAGAACGTGGGAATGTTGATAAGATTAAATCAAAAGGTTCAAATCAAATAAAGGGAGAAATTGCTATTGGGGGTCAAGATCATATGTATCTGGAGGGTCAAATTGCATTTGCAGTTCCTGGAGAAGATGATGACTTAATCATTCATTGTTCGACACAACATCCTAGTGAAGCACAACATATGGTCGCACAGGTAATGGGAATACCTAATAATGCAGTAACTGTTAATGTGCGTAGAATGGGTGGTGGTTTTGGTGGAAAAGAAAGCCAAATGAATTTGTTTTGTGTTGTGGCCGCTATTGCAGCAAAAAAGTGGAACTGTGCTGTAAAGCTTCGCCCTGACCGAGATCAGGATATGACCTCTACCGGAAAGAGGCATGATTTTGTTATTAATTATGATGTAACATTTGACAACGATGGTCTAATTAAAACAGTTGATAGTATTTTTTCAGCTAGGTGTGGATATTCATCAGATTTATCGGGTCCGGTTACAGATCGAGCACTTTTCCATGCTGATAATGCATATTATTATCCAAATGTTAGGCTTTCAAGCCGTCCGATGAAAACAAACACAGTATCTAATACTGCATTTAGAGGGTTTGGAGGCCCGCAGGGTGTTTTAGCTGCAGAGAGAATAATAGAAGAAATATCATTTATAACCGGGCAAGATCCATTAGATGTTCGAAAGTTAAATTTGTATGGAGAAACAGATCGAAATATAACTCCCTATCATCAAGAGATAAAAGATAACATTTTACCAAAGTTAATAAATGAATTGGAGAAAAATGCTAATTATCGTGAACGTCGAAATGAAATAAAATCTTTTAATGAATCTTCAAAAATTTTAAAAAAAGGAATAGCTTTAACACCTGTAAAGTTTGGAATTTCTTTTACGGCTACTTGGTATAATCAAGCTGGTGCATTAATCCATATTTATAATGATGGTTCAATTCATTTAAATCATGGTGGCACAGAGATGGGGCAAGGCTTAAATACAAAAATTGCACAAATTGTTGCTGAAGCTTTTCAAGTAGATTTTGATAGAATTAAGATCACCAAAACCACAACTGAAAAAGTTCCCAACACATCAGCAACTGCAGCTTCATCAGGTACAGACCTAAATGGAATGGCAGCGTTAAATGCTGCAGACCAAATCAAAAATAGATTAATAAAATTCGCTGCATCTCACTGGAACGTAAAAGAAATTGATATTAAATTTATTTCTAATATGGTCCATGTTGGAAAAGAAGCTTTTAGATTTAACGAATTTATTAAAATGGCTTATATGGAACGTGTTCAGTTATCTGCAGCCGGCTTTTATAAAACTCCTGATATACATTGGGATAGAGCTGCAGGCAAAGGCAAGCCATTTTATTATTACGCATATGGTGCTGCATGTTCTGAAGTTTCAATTGATACATTGACGGGTGAGTATCGTGTTGATCAAACTGATATATTGCATGATGTAGGCTGTTCATTAAACCCAGTCTTAGATAAAGGCCAGATTGAGGGTGCCTTTATTCAAGGAATGGGTTGGCTAACTTCTGAAGAGTTATGGTGGGATGATAATGGAAAGTTGCAAACTCATGCACCTTCAACATATAAGATTCCATTAGCTTCAGATAAGCCAAGTATATTTAATGTTGAGCTCGCTGATTGGTCAGAAAATAGGGAACTAACCATTAAGCGGTCAAAAGCGGTTGGTGAGCCTCCATTTATGTTGGGAATTTCAGTTCTTGAAGCGTTATCAATGGCTATTTCAAGTATAAATAATTACAAGGTTTGCCCTAAACTTGATACCCCTGCTACGCCAGAAAGAGTATTAATGGCTGTAGAAAAAATGCAAGAATTAATAAACTAATGACAAAATACATTAAAGAATTACAAAACTTTTTTTTGCGGGATAAAATTATAGTTCAAGTTAATCTAACAAAAGCTTATGGTTCTACCCCACGTAATGAAGATACAAAAATGTTCATCAGTAAGACTGATACTTGGGGAACAATAGGTGGTGGACAATTAGAATATTTAATTATTGATCATGCAAGAAATATGTTATCTGAAATGATTAATAATGATACATTAAAAATTCCGCTTGGCCCAGAAATTGATCAATGTTGTGGAGGTAAAGTAGAGGTTTATTTAAATATAATGACTGAAAAAGATATGCAGTTAACATTGGCTGCATTTGAAAACATAAATAATAATTTACCGCATGTATATATTATGGGTGCAGGGCATGTTGGACGTGCTTTGGCTTTGCAATTGCAATATTTGCCTGTGAAATGTATTTTGGTTGATAGTAGAAGTTTTGAACTTTTAAAGTGTAAGGCTGGTGTCGAGAAAAGATTAAGTGCTATTCCTGAAAGAGATATTAAATTATCACCAAAAGGAAGTGCATACGTAATTCTTACTCACAACCATTCTCTTGATTTTATATTATCTGCGGCAGCCCTAGATAGGGCTGATGCTAATTATGTTGGTATGATTGGATCAAGAACGAAAAGAGCAAAGTTTATAAAATGGTATAATGAAAATTATAAAGGCAAATCTACAGAAAAACTTATATGCCCAATTGGGACAGTAAAAAGCCAAGATAAGAGACCTAGCGTTATTGCATCATTTGTAACAGCAGAAGTAATTAATATGTTAACATTTCATACAAATATTAAAAGCAATCAAGGATCTGATTTAAGATTAGTTGGTATTTGAAGAATATACTTATTTATAATTTTTAACATTATTAAGTATAATATTCATAGTCTTTTCTTTGTATCCCATTTTTACTAATTCTGAAGTTACACGTGATTTACCTAATGAATAAAAGAATGAGTCAAAGCCATAAAATATTCCTAATAAGGGCGCAGAAGTAAATTTCATTAATGTTGGTAACATAGTAATTATTCTTTTTAATTTAATTTAATTTCAACTGAATTAAAATAACTGTGATCTATGTTAACGCCGCGCTTGATAAGATGATCAATGCAACCATTTGCAACAGCATTAATATCACCGCGACAAAGACCAATGTCTGCCAAATCTTTATTTGTTAGTTGGTTTAATTCATTAATGGTTTGACGGCATTTTTTTCTAGACTGTAGTGATTGGTTTATATTTTTCCAAAGAGTTGAAAAAATTTCTGTAGATGGAATTAATTGACTTAAATTAATTGTACTTGATGCGAATGTCATTTTAAAAGTCCTTCTTGAATTTTTGTTTTGATTTTAAGTATGGTTTTTTTTTGGACAAAACAATAAACACATTTGCATTACCGCTATGCATTATCTGCAAACGTAAATTCATTTAAAATATAGGTAAAATTTTACTACTTAATGTTTGATTTGAAACTTGGTTAATTTATTCATAAATTAAGAAAATATATCATTATCATATGATACCTTAGCTAAATATAATCCATGTGGTGGGCATACTGGCCCACAACATGATCTATCTTTTGCTAGTAAGGCTTCATTAACCCTTTCAGGTTCCCAAGCACCAGCACCAACGCGCTCTAATGTACCTATAAAGCTACGTACTTGATTGTGCAAAAAACTCCGAGCTCTTATTGTGAATTCGAATTCCTTGCCACATTTTAAATCATGTTCTTGTATACTGATTTCATTTAATGATTTTATTGGGCTTTGAGCTTGGCAAATAGAAGAACGAAATGTTGTAAAGTCATGTTTGCCTATAAGGTATTTTGCACCATTTCTCATCAAATCTATATTTAGACTATGTTGAATTTGCCAAACCCAGCCGGCATCTACAATTGCTGGTGATCGCCTGCTTAGTAGTCTAAATTTATAAAGGCGCTCTTTTGCTGAAAATCTCGCATGAAAATCACTATCTACAAGTGAGCATTTTGTGACTGAAATGGGTGCAGGTTTTAAATGGTGGTTTATTGCCTCTGATAATCTAAAACTTTCCCAAGATTTGTTAAGATCTACATGTGCTACTTGACCAGTTGCATGCACGCCAGCATCTGTTCTTCCTGCGCCTTGTATTTCAGGGTTTTCAGGTGCAATTTTTGAAATAGCAATTTCAATTGTTTTCTGTACAGATGGAACATCCCGCTGACGTTGCCAGCCGTGATAGGGTTTCCCATCATATTCAACTTTTAGTGCATATCGTGGCATAAATTGTCGATACCTGTTAAATTACAATTTGCCAAGTTTTATTAGTTTAATGAAAAACAAAATAAAAATATTTTCTTATAATTATTTGGTCTAAGCGAATGATCTTATGCTAGACGTTTTGCTTTCTGCACATTATAAACAGATACATGATGGCAGTATTTGATATAACTATTCGAATTATTTGCCCGGTGATCTGAAAATAAGATCTGCCGGGAAAAGTCGTATGAGTATTCGCGCCGAACAAACCCCTTAAATAATTTTCCATGACTGGAACATGATATGTGTGCTGACACGCCTGAATATAAAGATACAATAAATTTACCTGTAACTGACTTTCCCATGAGAGCTGGGCTTCCTGGGCGTGAACCTATTTGGTTAGAACGTTGGTCGCAAATAGGGATATATGATAAGTTAAGGGAGAAAAAAGGACGAGATTCTTTTGTGCTTCATGATGGACCACCCTATGCGAATGGTCATCTTCATATTGGTCATGCATTAAATAAAATTCTAAAAGATATGGTTGTTAGATCTCAGCAGATGATGGGAAAAGATGCAAGGTATATACCTGGCTGGGATTGTCATGGTCTACCAATAGAATGGAAAATTGAAGAGCAATATCGTAAAAAAGGCAAGAATAAAGATGACGTTCCTATAATCGAATTACGTCAAGAATGCAGAAAATTTGCTGAAGGTTGGGTTGATATTCAACGAGAAGAATTCAAAAGATTAGGTATTACAGGTAAATGGGATAATCCTTACTTAACCATGAACTTTCATGCAGAAGCTGTTATTGCTGATGAGTTTATGAAGTTTGCAATGAATGGTTCTTTATATCAAGGCTCTAAGCCAGTTATGTGGTCGCCTGTTGAGAAGACAGCATTAGCAGAAGCCGAAATTGAATACCATAACCACAAGTCTCACACTATTTGGGTGCCATTTAAATTTAAATCTGCCCCAGATGAAATAAAAAACGCACGTGTTGTTATTTGGACAACTACGCCTTGGACTATTCCTTCAAACAAGGCTATCGCCTTTAATCCAAAAATTTCTTATGGAATATATGAAGTTATTGAAACAGAAGAAGAAAGCTGGACTGCTCCTGGCCAACAGTACATTTTTGCAGATGTTTTAGCAGAAGAAACATTAACAAAATCACGAGTTGTTAAATTTGAGCGTGTATCTGATGTACATACATCAGACTTGGATGGTGCAATTTGTTCACACCCACTTTCTGAAATGGATGAATATTGGTCATATGATGTACCGATGATTGATGGTGATCATGTAACAGATGAAGCGGGAACTGGCTTTGTACACACCGCGCCGAGTCATGGTGCCGATGACTATGAATGCTTTGTAAAAAGAAATTGGTTAGATCGAATGACCCACAATGTAGGTGAGGCTTCAGAATTTTTGGACCATGTCCCATTTTTTGCAGGCCTAGAAGTATTTGATAGAAAAGGTAAAGAAGGCAAAGCAAATAATGCAGTAATTGCTAAGTTAGTTGAAGCTGGAGGAATAATAGCGCGCGGTCGTGTTGAGCATAGTTATCCACATTCATGGCGGTCCAAAGCACCAATAATATTTAGAAATACACCTCAATGGTTTACTTCAATAGATAAAGAAATTGGTGGAAATAATGAACATGGTAAAACTATCCGCCAACGTGCACTCAAAGAAATTGATAATGTAAAATGGACGCCTCAAACTGGTAGAAACCGTTTATACTCAATGATTGAAGCTCGTCCTGATTGGGTCATGTCTCGACAACGTGCATGGGGAGTACCGTTAACGTGCTTTACACGCAAAAATGCTTTACCAACGGATCCAAATTTCATTCTGCAAGATCAAGCAGTTAATGACCGGATAGTGGCGGCATTTAAGTTAGAAAGTGCTGATTGTTGGTTTGAAAAAGGAGCAAAAGAGCGCTTTTTAGGTTCAGATTATAATCCTGAAGAATGGGATCAAGTTTATGATGTTTTAGACGTTTGGTTCGATAGTGGATCTACACATGCTTTTGTAATGCGAGATCGTGACGATGGTGCAGATAATGGCATTGCTGACCTTTATTTAGAAGGAACTGATCAACATCGTGGATGGTTTCATTCTTCATTATTGCAATCATGTGGAACAAATGGACGAGCGCCTTATAAAGGTGTTCTAACTCATGGTTTTACACTCGATGAAAAAGGCATGAAAATGTCTAAATCAGTTGGAAATACGATCGCTCCAGAGCAAGTTATTAAACAGTATGGTGCTGATATACTCCGTCTGTGGGTTGCACAGGCTGACTATACAGCAGATTTACGAATTGGGCCTGAGATATTAAAGAATGTTGCTGACAGTTATCGCAGACTTCGAAATACAATGAGATTTATTCTAGGAAATCTTAATGATTTTAAAGATTCAGAAAAAATTGAATATTCCGATATGCCAGAACTTGAACAATGGGTTTTACATCGTTTAGCCGAACTTGATTTGGTAGTCAGAGATGGCTACGCGGCTTATGATTTTCAGGGTGTATTCAGTCAAGTTTTCCAGTTTGCAACAGTTGACCTTTCAAGTTTCTATTTCGACATAAGAAAAGATGTACTTTATTGTGATGATACAGATGGCAAACGACGCAAAGCTGCACGAACTGTGCTTGATATATTATTTTATCGCATAACAACTTGGCTTGCACCAATGTTATGCTTCACAATGGAAGATGTATGGTTGCAACGTCATAACGAAAATGATGCATCAATACATTTAGTTGATATTCCAGAAACTCCATCTGATTGGTTGAACGTTGAATTGGCAACAAAATGGGAAACAATTAGAAATGTAAGGCGCGTAGTAACTGGGGCAATTGAAGTTGAACGCACAGCAAAGAATATTGGTTCCTCACTAGAAGCCGCACCAGAAGTATATTTTAATTCATCAAATAATTTAAAAGATCTATCAGAATCTGTTGAATTTGCTGATATTTGTATCACGTCCGATATTAAATTAATTGAAGGAGCTCCATTAGATAAAGGTTTTGTACTAGATGATGTTCCACATGTTGAAGTCATTTTCAAGAAAGCTGATGGGGATAAGTGCATGCGCTGTTGGAAAACAACAACGGATGTAGGACAACAAAAGCATGATGGTTGCTGCCAACGATGTAGTGACGCATTAGGTTAATGATATGAGTATAAGTGTATTTATTGCTGTATTATTTGCAGCAATATTGCACGCGTCATGGAACGCTATTATAAAATTTGGTAATGATAAGCTTCAAGGGATGGTACTTTTATCATTAGCGCATGGTATAATTGGTTTTTGTTTAGTTATTTTTTTTCCTCTACCAATGGCTAACGCCTGGCCTTGGCTAATTGCTTCGGTTTGTTTTCATTTATGGTATAAATTATTTTTAACTAGTGCATATGAAAGAGGTGACCTAAGTCGAGTTTATCCAATTGCACGCGGTACAGCACCTATAATTGTTTTAGTTTTTAGCTCTATTTTCTTAATCGATGCTATATCTTCAAAAGAAATATTTGCAGTGATTTTTATTGGCATTGGAATTTTCATATTAGGATTTGGTGTATTTAGAAATAAAGAAACTTTAGCCTTACTTCCATTTGCATTATGCTCAGCTCTTGGGACAGCTGGCTACTCAATAACTGATGGTCTTGGCGCTAGGGCTGCTGGTAATGTTACAAGTTATATTGGTTGGCTATTTTTCTTAGATGCAATCGTATTCGTGATATTTGCTTTTTTTAGGCGAGGGTCAAATATTCTACCCAAAAAACCCTCTACTTGGGCATTAGGATTAATAGCTGGATCTGCATCAGTATTAGCTTATTGGATAGCAGTTTGGGCAATGACTATTACCCCAATAGTATTAGTTGCTGCCCTACGTGAAACATCAGTTTTATTTGCAGTTTTTATTGGCGTATTCTTCTTCAAAGAAAGAATGGGAAAAAGCAAAATTTTTGCTTCTGTGTTGATTGTTTTTGGAATAATTATTATGCGCTTTTAGATGGGAAAAGCTGCTGAATTATTCCAACTGATAATAGATAAATAGAAGTAATAGCTAGTGCTGTTGTTATAAATGGCCCTGCATTAAAGTTCGTCCACGCAGATATCCCAGCAAGCGCTGTCCAAATTATTGCTATTGGTAAACTTATTGATCTCCATCTAATTGTTCTAACAGGATGGATAAATTTCAAAGGAGTAAACATTGAAGCCGCAAGTATTATTACAAAGACAAGAATAACATAAAAGTTTGGATGAGTAGCAAAAACAACAACGGCAAACATATTCCAACAACCTGGAAAGCCTGAAAAAGAATTATCTTTTGTTTTCATTCTAGTATCAGAAAAATATAAGGCAGAGGTAAATGTTATAATTATTATTGTTACCCATCCTGTCCAACCATCTAATAAGCCAGACTGAAAAAGCGCATATGCAGGAATAAATACGTATGTTAAATAATCAATAATTAAATCTAATAACACACCATCATATTCTGAAGCATTATCCTTTACGTTATAATGACGTGCCAGTGGTCCATCTATACCATCTACAAAAAACGCAATTACCAACCACAGAAACATCATATCCCACCGGGAATCTACTGCAGCTAGCATTGCTAGCATAGCAAAAACTGCTCCTGTTGCAGTTAAATAATGAACTAAAAGTGCTTTGATATGTAATGTCATTCTGGCTTCATATAGGAGTTTAAGAAAAACTCAACCTTTCGATTAATTTATGCTTTGGGGTGAGATTTTTTGTAAACTTCCATTAAGTGAGCTTGGTCTACTGCAGTATATGCTTGTGTTGAGGAAAGCGATGCATGTCCAAGTAATTCTTGAATAACTCTTAAATCACCTCCTGCTTCCAAGAGGTGTGTGGCAAATGAATGTCGCATAGCATGTGGTGAAGCTGAAGACGGTAAACCTAATTGCATTCTAGTTTGCTCCATTACTTTTCTTATTATTCGCTGATTCAATGGACCACCTCTTGCGCCTTTAAATAAAAAGTCATTTGGCAAAAAAGAGTATGGACAATATTTTATGTATTTTTTTACAGCTGATTGAGCAATTGGTAAAATTGGTACTATTCTTTCTTTATTTCCTTTGCCAATAATTTTCAAAACTTCAGGCAAAGGTGTTTCTACAAATTTTAGTGATAAAGCTTCAGATATACGTAAACCACAACCATATAATAGTGTAATAACTGCAACGTTTCTTGCATTAATCCATGCATGTTCGGATTGAATGTCAATTTGATTAATAAGATTTTTTGCTGCTATCTCTTTTAATGGGCGCGGTAGAGGCTTTTCAAATTTTGGTGAACGAGTTGAAAGAACAGCAGTCGTTGAAATTCCATATGTATGGCCTAACCAACGATAAAAACTTTTAATTGCTGATAACGCTCGGGCAAGTGAACGTGGTGATAATCCAGATCGTCGTGTGTGAGAAATCCAGGATCTCATATCCTTTACATCCACATTAGATAGAATAACTTTTGATGGTCTCTTTCCAGTATGGTGCGATATAAAATGTATATATGTTGTAACGTCTTGACGGTATGCATCAATAGTTTTTTCAGCCAATCCACCCACAGCAGAAAGGTTGGATAACCAATTTTCCATTAAATCTATACCGCCATCTGTATTAACCATTAAACAGCCAACGTTGCATAATTTTTTCAAAAATAGATCCATAAAATACAAGTAAATCTGTTCCCATATTAGGTAAGAACTGATCTGGATTTGTAGATCCTAACAGAAGTAAGCCAGGGCTATTACCTTCTCCTAAATCTAGTTTCATTAATGCTTCAGACCTAAGTTCTGGTGCAATATCATTATAAATATTGGAAGCGCCTTTTCTAATCTGGCGTAATGTTACAGGACGTGGATCATTATCTTGGCCTAATGTAATATAATGATCAATTTCACCTTCTTGTAAGAAAACAACGCTTGGACCAAATTCCATCTGTAATTGGGGAATATCATTTTGACTTATAGACGGTGCCTCTAAGCATAACCTAGCGGTATCAATGTTTAGAGTATTTGCCCAATCTGTTTTTAAAAAATTTAAGAACTCTGAAAATGTTTTTGGTTCTAGGGCTTCTAATATAGCTGAATGGACTCTGAATGTTGTTGAAATATTTTTATAAGCAGCAGAAATAATATTACTGTTTTGTCCTTCAATTTCCTCAACACGACCTTCCAGGCGTTTTAAGACAACACTTTTTAAGTCAATAACATTTGTTGGGGTGTTAGATGAACTTGCGGATATCAATGCTCGCATTACTTCTCTATCATTTAAAAGAGCTTCTGGATCTTGCAAAATTCGTTTTCTAATATCACTAATTTGATCTATGTTTGACATATGTAATTCTCATTATTTTTATTTTTAATTCTTATTTTATGTTATGTAATGGGCTTGTTAATTCTATCGTATGCTCTTTAATATATATAAACAAATTTTAGTCTTTGAGGAAACAAGATATTGAGTGATCAAATTAAACATGACTCAATTCAAACTTTCTCGCATGGTGAGTTAGTATCAGTATTAACAACTCAGCCTATTGATAGATTCCTTGATTATAAAGCACCTAAAAATGGAGTAAAATTAGGTTCTTATGTGGAAATTCCATTGGGCCCAAGAAAAGTAATTGGTGTAGTATGGGGAGTTGGAAAGGGTGATTATGACAAAAGTAAAATCCGTATGATATCAAACGTATTAGAAGTATCTGCGATGAAGCCAGAAATGATGGAGTTTCTTTTGCGAGCTGGTCGATATACTTTGACCCCCTTAAATGTGATGCTAAAACTTGCTACACGTGCTCCTGGCTTAGCTAATCCCCCAAGTATGAATATAGTTTATGCAAAAGGTAATAGAACTATAGATAGAATGACGCCAGCTCGTGAAAGAGTTTTAAATGCTCTCAAAGATAATTCTGACATGCAATTTACTGCTAAAGAACTAAAAGAAGCTGCAAATGTAAGTATATCAGTAATAAAGGGCTTAGTTTCTCAGGGAGCTATTTCTGAATTAGAGACACCCAGAGATATTCCATATTCTAAACTTGATCCATATTTTCCCTCAAAAAAGCTAACATCTGCTCAAAAAATAGCTGGAAATACACTTCGTGATTATGTGCGAATGGGGACATATAGTACTACTTTATTAAGGGGTGTGACAGGATCAGGAAAAACTGAGGTTTACCTTGAAGCAGTTTCTGAATGTTTATCATTGGGAAAACAAGCATTAATTTTAATTCCAGAAATCGCTCTAACTGTTGAGTTTATTGACAGATTAAAAAAACGATTTGGCGAAAAACCTGCGCAATGGCACTCCGGTGTTACAATGACTGAAAAAAGACGATGTTGGCGTATGGTAGGAGAAGATAAAGCCCAAGTGGTTGTTGGCGCACGCTCATCTTTATATCTTCCATTTAAAAATTTAGGATTAATAGTTGTCGATGAAGAACATGATACATCATACAAACAAGAAGATGGTGCATTATATTCAGCTCGTGATATGGCCGTTATGAGAGCCTCTATAGAAATGGGAGCAGTAATTTTGGCATCTGCAACACCCTCTTTAGAAACTTGGGCTAATGCTGATGGAGGAAAATATAATCGCATTGATCTGACAGAACGATTTGGCGATGCGATTATGCCTGAAATATTAACTATTGATATGCGTCATCAGCCAATGTTGAAAAACTCATGGATTTCCCCTCAATTAAAAGAAGAGGTAGATTTAAGGTTAGAGCGTGATGAGCAATCCTTATTGTTTTTGAATAGAAGGGGATATGCCCCCATAACAGTTTGCCGTAAATGTGGAGACCAAGTTGGATGCGAGCAATGTGACGCTCGAATGGTAGAGCATAGGTTTAATGGGCATTTGATGTGTCATCAGTGTGGTGAAACAAAAAATATACCAAATGCTTGCCCTACTTGTGGTGAAGTGGATTGTTTAACTGCTGTTGGCCCAGGAGTTGAAAGGTTAGCTGAAGAAGCACAAGAAAAGTTTCCAAATGCAAAAATATCTGTATTGTCTTCAGACATGCTAATCTCTGCTCAAGCTTTAAAGGCGCGTATTAAAGGCATTGCTTCCGGTGAAGCAGATATAATAATTGGAACACAATTAGTAGCTAAAGGACATAACTTTCCTTTGCTGACTTTAGTTGGAGTAATTGATTCTGACCTGGCGCTAATGGGTGGAGACTTACGTGCTGCAGAACGTACATTTCAATTAATGCGACAAGTAGCTGGTAGAGCTGGTCGAGCAGATAAAAAAGGTACTGCATTTTTGCAAACACACCAACCGGAACACTCAGTAATAAAAGCAATTCTTAATGGTGATGAAGAAGAGTTTTGGCGCTCAGAAGCCAAACAAAGGCATCTTGCTGGAATGCCACCATTTGGGCGTTTAGCGGGAATTATACTAAAAGGGCCAAATATAAATAATGTGCTTAGTTTAGCAAATCATATGGTTCGAAATACTTCTATGTTAGATTCAATAAATGCTAAGGTTTATGGCCCTGCACCTGCACCTATTGCACGCGTTCGAGGAAATTATCGCTATCGCATTTTAGTAAAGGCGTCGAAAGATATAATGTTACAAAGTGCATTATTAAAATGGAGAAACTCTTTTAAGGTGCCTAATGATATACAAATTAGTATCGATATTGACCCACAGTCATTTTATTAATTTCTAAAGACTAGAAATCATCCCTTCATATAGGTATTAGAAAGTTATAAACAGCTAGAGATATTAAAATGACAAAAATCATTACACCAAAACCAGGCATTATGGACATAGAATTATATGTTGGTGGTAAATCTCATGCTGTAGGTATCGAAAATACTGTAAAATTAAGCTCAAACGAAAACCCTTTTGGACCAAGCCCAAAAGCAAAAGACGCATATCGTAATCAAACAGATTTCTTGGCTGTCTACCCTTCTTCTGACCACAATGAATTAAGACAAGCTATTGCCAATATAAATAGGTTAAATTTTGAGCAGGTTATTTGTGGTAATGGATCAGATGAAATAATAACATTTTTATGCCAGGCCTTCGCAGGTGTCGGTGATGAGGTTTTATTTACTGAACATGGTTTTGGTATGTACCGAATTTGTGCTTTGGGTGCTGGTGCAACTCCAGTTGAAGTGCCTGAAAATTCTCGTGTAACAGATGTTGATGCATTAATTGAGAGATGTACAGAAAATACAAAATTAATATTTATAGCAAATCCAAATAATCCTACTGGGACTTTTATTCCATTAACAGAAATTGAGCGTTTGATTGATGGTGTACCAAAAAATATTCTTATAATCCTGGATGGTGCATATGCGGAATATGTGGAAGGATATGATGGTGGGGCTCAACTAGTTGAAATGCATGAAAATGTTGTCATGACTAGAACTTTTTCAAAGGTTTATGGACTAGGTGGGTTACGTATTGGTTGGGGCTATGCGTCACCTGAAGTCGTTGATATTTTGGCCCGCTTAAGGGGACCATTTAATATTAATCGTGCAGCATTATCTGCAGCTATAGCTGCCGTAAATGATGAGAATTACGTCAATGAATGTTTAATACAAAATAATAATTGTGGTAATTTTTTAATCAACGAAATACGAAACCTGGGTTTTGAGTGTGATGACACCTACGCAAATTTTATATTACCGCGTTTTATTGATGAAAACCAAGCTGATGCTGCTAATGCTGCATTAGAAAATGCTGGGTTAATTGTTAGGCAAGTAAAAGGCTATAATTTACACAACTGCCTTCGTATAACAATTGGTAAAGAAGTCGATTGTTATAGAGTGATCAATACATTAAAAAAATTCAAGGAAAATCAATCATGACTGTTCTATATGATAAAGTGACATTAATTGGTTTAGGACTAATTGCGTCATCTATGGGTCACGCGATGAAAAAATCTGGATTAGCCAATACAATAGTTGGGTTTTCACAAACCAAAGAAACCCGCGACATGTCATTATCCCTTGGTTTTGTTGATGAAATTACAGATACTATTGAAGATGCAGTATCAGACTCAGACTTGATTGTTTTGTCAGTGCCAGTCGGTGCTATGGCCGCAATTGCAAAAATAATAGGTCCTAAATTAAAGCTGGGTGCAACAATAACTGATGTTGGTTCAGTTAAACAATCAGTAATAGATATGGTGGCACCACATATTCCTAATGGGGTACATTTTGTTCCAGGACATCCTTTAGCTGGAACTGAGCAATCTGGACCAACATCAGGATTTCCAGATTTATTTAAAAACCGTTGGTGTATTTTAACGCCTCTAAAAAATTGCAACAAAGAGGCTTCTGCTAGATTAAAGCAATATTGGGAGGCATTAGGTGCTAATGTTGAATATATGGAAGCTGAGCACCATGATTTGGTATTGGCTGTAACAAGTCATGCACCACATTTAATTGCATATACAATGGTAGGTGTGGCTGATGATTTAGGCAGAGTTACTGACAAAGAAGTAATAAACTTTTCAGCTGCTGGATTTCGAGATTTTACTCGTATTGCTGCTAGTGACCCAACAATGTGGCGTGATGTATTTTTAAACAATAGAGAAGCAACGCTTGAAATACTTGGCCGATTTACAGAAGAATTATTTGATTTACAAAGAGCAATTCGACGAGGAGACGGTGATCAATTATTTGAATATTTTAATCGTACCCGTGCCATAAGGCGAAGTATTATTGATGCAGGCCAAGATACTGAAGCTGCCAACTTTGGTAGGGGAAGTGTTGAATAAGTATTTGCTTATTAAAAATGAATTTTTGGTGTATTTGCTATTGGAATAATGCCAATATACATCTTTTTGTTAGAAAACTTTAATGGGATTTCTAGTTCTTGATTATTTCCAGATATAGCTGAAAATATGCTAAATATTGTAACTATAGTGTTTTTTACATTTTGATTTATCTGACCATTGTTTAAGGCTAAATCTAAAAGTTGATTCCAATTTTTTGCTTTTAAAGTGATTTTGCCATCTAAGAATTTATTAACATCTAATCGTAAATCACCAACAGCTTTTAATTTAAAGCTTCCCCATTGAAATTGCATATCATTAATCTTGAGATTGGAGATACTTTTCAGCTCTCTTTGGAAATTTTCTTGATTAATTGGATTGTTAAATTTTGTTGCCACATTTAATTTTAAAGTATCAAACTTTTCTGGCATGGTGCCTTTAGGATCGTATTCTTTTAAGTTTATTATACCAGTAGTAATTTGTTTTAAATTTATCCCAAAATCATATTCAGTTTCAGTGACACTATTTTTCCTTAGCGCAAAAATTACATTTTCAGCAGATATAGATAAACTTTTTGAGTTGTTTATTAAAAAATTTTCACTTGAAATAGTTGATCTATTGATCTCAAGTTGACCCCCAGGCTCAAAAACCAGTGAACTTCTTAATCTTTCAGATTTAATCAATAGCTCTTGATTATATATCTTAATTTTTTGATCTAATGGTCCTAAGATAATAAAATGATTGGGTTTATAAGATAGCTGTAATATTTCCAATCTGTCAGCAAACCATTTCAATCCTGATTTGGGGTTTTCTAATTTTATATCTTTAATTATTGCATCGAACCTATTTGGAAAGCCACGCAAAGATAATGAATTTTCAACAATCCAGCCATTTTCAGATTTTTCCGTAAACCACTTATTTAAAGCAGTTTCTCTAACCGATTTACCTAAAAACCAATATGCGCTCCAAGATAGAGCTGCTGTTAAAATTATAATTACCAGTAAACGCATATTTTTACCTTTTCTTTTTGGTCTAAGCACTTCTATATTTAAAGCCAAGGCTAAAGGCTATAATCATGAATGATAAAGATATTTGGATATTTGGATATGGTTCACTCGTTTGGCAACCTGGGTTTAAATTCGAAAATCATGAAATTGGAATATTAGAGAATTATAAACGGTCTTTTTGTATTTGGTCTGTTCATTATAGAGGTACACCAGAAAAAAGGGGATTAGTTCTTGCTTTAGATAAGGTAAAAGGTTCCAAATGTGATGGTCTGTTATTCAAAGTTAAAGCAAAATATTCCGATAGTGTATTATCTTATTTGCGGAAAAGAGAACTAATATCTGACGCTTATTTAGAAGATATTGTAAATGTTAAATTAAACTCAGGCAGTATTGTGAAAGCTTATACATATGTGGTTAATCGTGATCATGAACAGTATGCTGGATTGCTATCCATAGAAGAGCAAGCCAGTATTATAAATTCTGCAAAAGGGTCTAAGGGACATAACACTGAATATTTATACAATGTTACAAGGTGTTTGCGAGATTTAGATATTAAGGATCTTGAATTGGAGAAACTAACTGCAAAAACTTTAAAGATAACTGGTTAATTTTATTACGTGTTTGAAATATTGATTAATAAAATTTTATTTTACTTAGATTGTATAATTTAATAGAAAAATATACAGCATATTATGTAGATAACACCCAAAAAAGTAAAAAGTATAAGCGCGTTTTGTTGTTTCTAAAACTTAACAATTGGAATGAAAGTCTCAACGCGTTAGTATTTACATCAAATGACCCAAAAGAGGCTTACTCATGGCGCAAAAAGATTTAGGATTTCAAAATCAATTTACTCAACCAGTAAATCAGATAATTACTATGCTTTTAATAGTCATTGCCGTTTTTGTTGGTGGTTATTTTCTTTACCCAGCTGTATCTCCAATATTTGTTGCCTCACCATACCTTAATAGCTTTATATTTATTGTATTTTTAGGTGGATTAATTTCTTGTTTCGGCCAGGTAGTATCTCTTGTTAAATCTGTCAGTTGGATTGAAGGCTTTGTAATCGATCGAGTAGGCCATGATTTGATAAAGCCTCCTGGTTTGATGGCAAGTCTAGCAGCCCTCCTTTCTGATTCTGGAGCTAGACATGCTTTAACATCGACCTCAACAAGATCTATATTAGATAGTTCCGCTACGAGGTTAGATGAAGGAAGGGAAATAACTAGATATATTATTAATCTACTAATATTTCTAGGATTGTTAGGAACATTTTATGGACTTGCAACAACTGTTCCCGCAGTTGTGGATACAATTAGATCTTTAGCGCCACAAGAAGGCTCAACAGGTCTAGATGTTTTTGCAAAATTAATGACAGGTCTTGAAGCACAATTGGGTGGAATGGGGACTGCTTTTGGATCTTCGTTACTTGGTTTAGCTGGTTCACTAGTGGTTGGTATTTTAGATTTATTTGCTGGGCGAGGCCAAAATCGTTTTTATCGTGAGCTAGAAGAATGGTTATCATCAATAACTAAAATCACAATTGGTGGTGATGGTGATGGCAATTTGGCTGGTGCAGGGCTATTCCAACATGCTAATTCTAATATGGAAAATATGACCAGTCTATTTGCACAGACAGCTGGCCGAATGGATCAACTAGCTGTTTCAATTGAACATATGGTTCAACATACAGCTTCACTTCATGATGTAAATAATCTTGCATTTCAATCTATCGCTCAGGGCCAACAAAATTTAGTAGATGCAGTTATGAAAATGCAAGAAGAAGGGGATGGAATTCTTGATGCAGAAACACGAATGCGTTTGAGAAATATGGATACTCAATTATTGCGTATTTTGGAAGAAACAACTGTTGGGCGTCAAGAAACTAATCAAGAATTGCGTCAAAATATAAATGCACTAACTGATGCTATAAATAACTTGGCAAAGAGTTAATAAATGGCATTAAAGCGACCAGGATCAAGATTTGAAGCTAGTATATGGCCTGGTTTTGTTGATGCTATGACTGCATTGTTGTTAATATTATTTTTTGTTATTTCGATCTTTATGATTGTTCAATTTACCTTGCGTGAAACAATTACAGATCAAGATCTAGAACTTGATGATTTATCTTCTCAGATTGAACAACAAGATTTAGAGCTAAATGATTTATCTACTTTGATAGGAAATAAGGAAGATGAATTGAAAAAATTATCTACTGAGATTTTATCAAAAGAAAAAAGATTAGATAATCTAACTTCAGAAATTTCTGAAAAAGATTTAAAGCTTAATAGTCTTTCATCTATAGTAACAGAACAAGATTTAGAATTGGATGATCTATCATTACAATTAAGTGATCTTGCAAGTGCACTAGGACTAGAAAGATTGCGTGCAAATGGCATTGAAGAAGATCTTGGAAAAACCAAAGATATACTTAATGAAGCTGAGGATCAAATTTCATTACATCTTGCAACAATTTCAAATTTAACAAAAAAATCTAGCATACAAATAGAAAAGATTGATGGTTATAAACTTCAGATTGATAGTTTATTATCAGATAAGCTCCAGCTTGAAAATTTCAATCAAGATTTAGCCATTAATAAATCTGCGCTTGAATTGCAAATTGCTGGTTTATTATTAGCAAAGTCAAAATTAGAAGCTAAAAATATTGATACAATAAATAAGAAAAAAGCAATTGAGTTGGCGCTAGTACGTGCTCGAAATGAAATAAATGAACGAGAAGAAGTTGCAAGATTGGCGGCAGCTAAACGTGAAGCATTAGAATTGTTAATTGTAAAGCTCCAGAATGAAGGAGAATTGCGGGCTGAAGAAATAACATCAATTAGAAAAGTATTGTCTGAGACTGAAAAAACACGCCTTGTTGAACAAGCTGCTGCAGAAAATTTAAAACAAAAATTAAAATCAACAAGTGATGAATTAACGTCTTTATTATTTGCCAATTCAAAATTAGAAGCTGAAAATAGTAATACCTTAAATGAAAAAAATGTTATTGAGTTGGCATTGGCAAGTGCTCGAAATGAAATAAACCAACAAGTAGAAAGTGCAAGATTGGCAGCAGCTAAACGTGAAGCACTAGAATTGTTGATTGTAAAACTTCAAAATGAAAGCAAGCTACAATTAGCAGAAGAATCTTCAATATCTGAAACTTTAACTGAAACAGAAAAAAGACGCTTAGCTGAGGCTGCCGCTGCAGAGCTTTTAAGGGAAAAATTAAAAAATGCTAATACTGAGTTAACTGCCATGTCACTTGCTCTTGAGGCTGAACGTAAAGAAGCTGAAATTACTTTAACAAAAATTGCTGCGGCCAATGCGCTAGAAAAATCTCTTAAAATTGATTTAAGTAAGAGCTTTACTGAGGTAGAGCGTCAAGCTGCTTTAATTGCTGAAGCTAATTCACTCCTTGAAAAAGAAAAGGACATATCAATTACGGCGCAAAGAAAGCTTGCATTATTAAACACACAAACTTCTCAACTTCGAAATCAACTAAATGAATTACAAGGTTTGCTAGATGAGTCCAAAGAAGCAGATTCAAAAGCTCAGATACAACTAAAGTCATTGGGTACAGATTTGAATTTGGCTCTAGCTCGTGTTGCTGCTGAGCAAAGAAAAGTTGCGGCAGAGCAAAAGAAAATTGCTGAATTGGAAGCTAAAGAAAAGCTAAGATTTGCCGAAGAAGCAAAAGATTTAAGAAAATTTAGGTCTCAATTTTTTGGTGAATTGCGAAAAGTAATGGAAGGCCAAGAAGGAGTTCGAATAGTAGGCGATCGATTTGTATTTTCATCTGAGGTTTTGTTCTCTGTAGGGTCAGCTAACCTTGGATCTTTAGGCAAAACTGAAATAAATAAAGTTGCAAAGATTATTAATCAAATTGCAGGTGAAATTCCTGATGGTATAGATTGGATTTTACGCGTCGATGGTCATACTGACCGAATTCCATTCAGTGGCTTTGGAAAAGACTACAAAGATAATTGGGAACTTAGCCAAGCTCGCGCTTTATCAGTTGTTCGCTATTTGATGGATGATTTAAAAATTCCTGCAAATCGTTTAGCTGCAAACGGATTTGGTGAATTTCAACCAATTGATGACAGGGACACACCTGAAGCTTATAAAACCAATAGAAGAATTGAGCTGAAGTTTACAGAAAAATAAATAATTTATTTATTTCAGCCCAATTTAAACTGATTTTGCTAATTATTTAGCCGTTAGGAGAGGGGGTTTTCTTTTAGTTATTTGCCGAGCTTCTGGAGATATTAATTCAAGATCCAATTTATCATTTTTTAAATGTACTTTTACTAATCCACCCTTAGACAGTTTTCCAAATAAAAGTTCTTCTGCTAGTGGTTTTTTTAAATGTTCTTGAATCACTCTTGCTAACGGTCTTGCCCCCATTTTATCATCATATCCTTTATCTGCCAACCAATCTGCCGCATCTGATGATAGTTCAAACGTTACATTTCTATCCATTAACTGGGCTTCTAATTGTAGAACAAATTTATCAACAACTTTAACTATGACATCTTTTGAGAGGGGCGCAAAACTTATTGTTGCATCTAGCCTATTTCGAAATTCTGGAGAAAATGTGCGCTCAATTGCTGCTGTATCTTCGCCTTCTCTTCTGTCACGACCAAAGCCAATGGCTTCTTTAGATTGTTCGGTTGCTCCAGCATTTGATGTCATTATAAGTATTACATTTCTGAAATCAGTCGCACGGCCATTGTGATCGGTTAACTTCCCGTGATCCATAACTTGAAGTAAGATATTAAATACATCTGGGTGAGCTTTTTCAATTTCATCTAAAAGTAATACGCAGTGTGGATTTTGATCTACACCATCAGTTAATAATCCGCCTTGGTCAAAACCTACATAGCCTGGAGGAGCTCCTATTAACCTACTTATTGCATGCTTTTCCATGTATTCAGACATATCAAACCTAATAAGTTCTACACCTAAAGTATCTGCAAGCTGTTTCGCTACTTCAGTTTTACCCACACCAGTTGGGCCAGCAAATAAATAATTTCCTATAGGTTTTTCTGGCTCACGAAGCCCTGCACGTGCGAGCTTTATTGCAGATGCTAGTGCATCAATCGCTGGGTCTTGTCCAAATACTACACGTTTTAAAGATGCATCTAGCTCACGAAGTAATTCAGCATCATCTCGAGATATGTTCTTTGCAGGAATTCTTGCTAGTTTTGCTATAACATCTTCTATTTCTTTAACGCCTAGAGATTTTCTCCGTTTTGATGCAACAACTAAACGTTGTGATGCGCCTGCCTCGTCAATTACATCAATTGCTTTATCTGGTAATTTCCGGTCATGTATATACCTTGCTGATAGTTCAACAGCAGTTTTAATAGCATCTAAAGAATATTTCACATCGTGGTGTTCTTCAAAACGTGATTTCAAACCTTTTAAGATATTAATTGTATCTTCAATATTTGGCTCAATTACATCAACCTTCTGAAACCTTCGCGCTAGGGCTCGATCTTTTTCAAAATGTTGTCGATATTCTTTATAAGTAGTTGACCCCATACAACGCAGCTTCCCACCTTGAAGTGCGGGTTTTAATAAATTTGAAGCATCCATAGCACCTCCAGATGTGGCGCCAGCACCAATAATGGTGTGTATTTCGTCAATAAATAATACTGCATCTGGATGATCTTCTAGTTCTGTCATTACTGCTTTTAAACGCTCTTCAAAATCACCACGATATTTAGTACCAGCTAATAATGATCCCATGTCTAATGAGTAAATTGTTGTTTCAGATAATATTTCAGGAGTCTCTCCTGAAATAATTTTAACAGCTAATCCCTCAGCAATTGCTGTTTTTCCAACTCCAGGATCACCGACTAAAATTGGATTATTTTTACGCCTACGGCATAATATTTGTATGCACCTCTCCACCTCATGACTACGGCCAATTAATGGATCAATATTTCCTTCAGCAGCTTGCATATTTAAATCAATACAGTATTTTGAAAGTGCCGTTTCTTCAGCTTCGGCTGTTTCTTCTTCACTATCATTAAACTCTTCAGAACCAGTTACTTCTCTTGGTTCGTTCATTGAAGGATCTTTTGCAACACCATGTGCGATAAAATTAACAGCGTCATATCGCGTCATTTCTTGCTCTTGCAAGAAATAAGCAGCGTGACTTTCTCTCTCAGCAAAAATAGCTACTAATACATTTGCGCCTGTAACTTCTTGTTTGCTTGAGCTTTGAACATGTATAACTGATCTTTGAATTACGCGTTGAAAAGCAGTTGTTGGAGTTGCGTCAACGCCTTCTAAATTTGTAACTAAACTGTCCAGTTCGTTTTCTAAAAAATGAGTAAGTTTTGCACGAAGTTCATCAAGCGACACTTCACATGCCCGCATTACACGACTTGCATTTGGCTCGTCAATTAATGCTAAAAGTAAATGTTCAAGAGTAGCCAGTTCGTGATTCCGTTGTGTTGCATATGCTAAAGATGCATGAATAGCGTTTTCTAGGCTGCTTGAGAATGTTGGCATTGATAATTACCTTTCAGGCGTACATTGTTTTCTTTTGTATTATGTAGTGCATTAATTATAGATTTCGCTCTATTTTTAGAATCTTCAAGCCAAAAGTGATATTTTTTTTAAATTAATGCTTAATAAATATGAAATTATAGCATATTTGCCTCTTTGACTTTAAAAGTTGTCTTTTTGAATGCGCAGTTCCCGGAAAACTTCCTCATCTGTATTATTTTTCATATTTAAATTGGCTTTGAATTCTGGAAGTGATGCACGAAGAAATGGATTTGTTTCCAGCTCTAGCTCAAGAGATGTTGGCACTGTAAAAAGTTCATTTTTTAATAAAGTTTGAATTTCCTTCTCGCGAAGTATTAAACGTTCATTTTTAGGATCAACACTTAAAGCAAACTTAGCATTTGATATAGAATATTCATGACCAGAAAAAATCATTGTTTCTGGAGGTAATTGTAAAAACATTTTCAATGTTTTCCACATTATTTTGTGTGAACCTTCAAATAATCGCCCACAGCCCAATGACATTAAGCTATCACCTGTAAAAATTTTATTATCATTTCTAAAGTAATAAGAAATATGGCCGATAGTGTGGCCAGGTGTATCTAAGATTTGTGCCTTTTCATTTCCTACTGAAATTATATCTTCTTCAGCAACTGAGAAATCAAGCTTTGGAAGACGATGAGCATCTGATTTCGCTCCTGTCACTTTTGCACCAGTTAAACTTCTCAAACGATCTACACCATCTATATGATCTGAATGGTGATGAGTAATCAATATTGAGTCTAAGTCCCAATTTAACTCTTTCAAGGCGTTAAAAACTGGGTCTGCTTCAGGTACGTCAACAACTGCTGTATGGCCAGTTTGAGAACATTTAATTAGGTATGCATAATTATCTCTAAGGCAGGGTACAATTATAACAGAAAGAGGCATAGTAATGTTTCCATAAATTTGTTTAATATGTTTAATAATTGCAGAAATTTAAGTTAACTTGAAGTAAAGAATTTAAATATAAGGTAAAAATGCATTTAGATGTGATTGATCTTCGTAAGTTTTATTATCGAACTAAACTAGGTCGAATAGTTCAACGTGCCTTGCGAGATAATGTTGAACGCTTATTCGGTGATACAAAAGGACAAACAGTTGTTGGCTATGGTTTTGCAGCACCAATGTTGCGGCCATTTTTAAAATCATCAAGACGCGTTATTTGTTTAATGCCAGGTCAACAAGGAGTGATGCCATGGCCCGAAGGGCAATTAAACCGTTCCGTATTAACTCCAGAGATAAGCTGGCCACTAGCAAATGGTATAGTTGATAAAATGGTAATATTACATGGCCTTGAAACGAGTAATAACCAAAATGGATTATTAGAAGAAATTTGGCGTGTTTTAGGACCAGGTGGACGTGTGTTAATTATAGTTCCAAATAGATCTGGCCTATGGGCTCGTAGTGAAAAAACGCCATTTGGATATGGACAGCCATATAGTATAAGCCAATTAGAAACTCAACTTAGGATTCATAAGTTTTCTGTTGAAAGGCATATGTCAGCAATGTTTTTTCCACCAAGTCACAAACCGTTTTGGTTGCGAGTATCAAAATATTTAGAAGGTGTTGGCCTCAAAGGTGTTATACCTTTGGCTTCTGGAGTGGTCATTGTTGAGGCTTCGAAACAAATATATGCTCGCCCTAAAACTGGGCTTGGTGCAACTGTAAAGAATCCTTTAGGTGGCGTGTTGCGTGGAATAAAAACTCCAGCTGGTAAACCTATTAAAGGCTATAGGCCTCAGAATAAATCCTGAGCAACTGAAAGTTTTTTTAAGCAAAATTCTATGGGCTGGTTCTTAGGAAGCTGGCAATAAAATTTATTATTATCTTTAATTTTAGAGTTAATTTTTCCACCAATAATTATCGAAATTAATTTCGATGGTTCAGGTAGTATTTCTTTTGCCATGATGTTTATTTCTGGCAAAGATAATTCAAAACTAGCGTCTATTAATTTGAGATTTATAAATGTGTCAGGAGGTTTATTTGGATGTAATTCTAAATATCGTTTAACTAGCCAGTTAGGTTTTCGACGTAGATTTGAGATTAACTCGTTTATCATTGTGTTGTATGAATTTTTCATTCCCTTCTCAGTATTCAAACCTAATCGTGTGTTATTATAAATATCAAAAATGAGATCATAAATCTCACTCCATTTTTCGGAAGCTACTGTTGCTGATAAACCTGTTAATGCAAGTTGATCACTAATTTGGGTAAAATGTGACCTGGGATCATAAGATGCGCGTTTTTCTTGACGTATAATTCTGAACATTTCTGAACCTGCGCCATAGCCCATGTATTTAAATAATGTGTTTGCCTCAGCTTGATGGGATAACGTTTTAAATTTTTGTACAGTCCCAGCAAAAATTAGTGTTTCACTAGATTTTTCATCAGCTAAATGAATTATACCATTTGGGAGATCAAAAAAAGGTTTTACAGGCTCGTTATTTAGGATTGCATCATAATTCGTTAAACCTTTAAGTAAAATATTTGGAACTTCTTCAAAATCAAAATCTTTAGCATTTAAAATTATTTGATTTGGTCTGCGTGAAATTTCTAAATTGATCATATCTTTTTCTAAGGCTTTAACTGTACCAGTATATAAGACATAATTAATCAACTCACTTTCAACAAGCTCGGGAGTGCGAAGTTGAGTTGAGGAGATATTTCTATAGGAATGATTTTTTCTTTTAAGCCAAATATTATTAATTACATTATTTTGAAGAATTTCATTGGCATGCTGTGCTGCAATCTTAAAATTTTCTTTTGGAGACTGTACAGTTAAAATTAGATGTTTTGGTGTAGCTTCAATAGAGAAATTTATATCATTTATTATTCTAAAATCTATTATTTCACGAACTGATTTATTGCCAATTGGACCACTAATTTTTGCAGCCAGAAACGCTTGTAGTTTTCTACTTTGTTCTTTTGTTTGAGTATTTAATGTCCAAACTAAAGAAGCGGCTGCAATATTATTATTTAAACTTGCAAATTCTGTAACGTACGAAATTTCATCATTTATTTGCTCATCAGCAAAAACGGAAGTAACTGAAAAATAAATCCCAATTAATATAAAAATGATTTTTTTATTGGACATCATCGCTCAACATCTAATTTTGCTAAAATTGCTGCATTAGGGCTATCTGAAGAAAATGCAGTAATTATTTTTAAAATATCTTTTATTGGAGCATCAGCAATCATCTTTGCAAATTCTTTTGGAGAGACTGGTGGTAATCCATCAGATCCTAAATTCTGAAAAAAGTCTAAATATGCTCTGGGACTTTGAGATAGTGACTTTGCATATGCAACATTTTTAGCTCGGGCTATTTCTATCTCTTTTTTTGTAATACTTTTATCTCTTAGACTTTTTATTGCATTTTTTAATTCTTTATGTGCTTGGTCAAGAGTAACACCTTCAAAAGGAATTAATGATGCAGTATATTCGATATCACCATTTATAGCTATGTATGAACTTTGAGAAAACGACTGTGCGATATTTCCATCTAAATAAAGTATATCGTTTAAATGAGAGTTATAAATATCGGAAGCAATAAAAAATGAAGCTTGCATCCCCAAAATATCTGAAAGATCAGCAAATCGAAAGAACTTCGCAAAAGATAATTGATTATTTAAAAGGCGATTTGTTGAAATTTTTGTGACACTATTTAAGTTTTTGTTGGGTCGTTGGTTAAGCCAAACATCTTTTACACGTTTTGTTTTTTGTGTACTGCCAAAATATTCTGAAACTTTTTTTTGTGCTAATTTTTCGTTAATATTTCCTGAAATTATCAACATTGAGTTTGAGGGTTTGTAATGTTTATTGTGAAATTTAATTGCTCTTTCTACTGTTAGTTTATTCAAGTCCTCAACGGGTGTTTCGGCACGCCCACTTTTAGAATTATATAATTTTTGTAAAGCAAGTCTATTTAACCATCTAGTTGGAGCGTTGCGCTCTTTATAATAGACTTCTCTTTTTACAATGTCGATTTCGCTTTCTTTAAAGCTCTGTGTTAACTGGGGTGTATCAAGCACTGCTCGTGTTAACTTCATTATGCGATCTAATTCACTTTCTGTGCCTGTATTTGTATAGACGGTGGAAACCTGTGAAGTAAATGCATTCAAATCCCTTTGACGAGGTTCTTGCAAAACCGCTGCATCAGATGACAAAGCAGCTAGGTGTTCTGTATAATGCGCTATGCCTGAAATGTCATCTTCATCATAACTTCCTGAGAGAATAATTAGTTGAATATCAATTCGTGCTTGATCATCAATTGGTATTACGTAGGCATTATAAAGCCCGTGGATGTTTTTTAGTGGAATTACTTTTTGAGCGCTTACAGGAAATGTCAGCAAAAAAAATGATAATGATAAAAAAAATATATTCATAAATGTATAATCTATATCTCTTAAAAAAAATTTGATTCAAATTGTTGTTGTTATTATCTAGAATTGATTTAAATCAGTTTGCCATAATATCAAACATTATTTTCTAAGCTTTAATGTAAAGATTCGTAATGTTTGGGGGTTTTTAGGCTATTAATTTTGTATAAATGCATATTTTATTGAATATTTTGTGAGCAGATTGTCGCGGCTTTATGCTATGTTATTGAAAACATTTAATTTTCATTATTTAAAAGTGTTACCAAAACAGTTGCATACGAGCGTTTGCTTTGCTATCACGCGCAAAGTTATCATAGTGAATTGTTTTTCACTTTTTAATTAAAAATACGGAACGGGTGTATACCCATAACTATATCGAAAGGTTCCACGTGTCTGACACAAGTTCGATATCCTCAGGTGTTGCTGCGCGTTATGCAACGGCACTGTTTGATTTAGCAAAAGAAGCTAATAAATTGTCTACTATAGAGACAGATTTAGATTCCCTAGATGTTGCATTAACAAATAATGAATCTCTACGTGATCTATTTAAGTCACCGGTATACTCTCGGAGTGATGTAGTAGGTGCAATAAATGCGCTTTCAAATAAAATGAAATTATCTTCAATGGTCGCTAATACACTTGGACTAATGGCTCAAAAACGCCGTTTACAAGTTGTACCTATGCTCATTGATGCAGTTCGCACTAAAATTTCTGAAGAAAAAGGTGAAGTTACTGCTGAAGTAACCACTGCTCAAAAATTATCTGTTGAACAAATTAAAGAATTGTCAAAGACATTAAAGGCGTCTGTTGGCAAGGATGTAAATATCAAAGCTATCATTGATGAAAGTCTAATTGGTGGTTTGATCGTAAAAGTGGGTTCAAAAATGATCGATAGTTCGATCAAGTCAAAACTCTCAAATCTTCAAAATGTAATGAAAGAGGTCGGATAATGTCTATCCAAGCTGCAGAAATCTCTGCGATCCTCAAAGACCAAATTAAGAATTTTGGTCAAGAGGCTGAAGTTGCCGAAGTAGGCCGTGTATTATCAGTTGGTGATGGTATCGCGCGTGTACATGGTTTGGACAATGTCCAAGCTGGTGAGATGGTTGAATTCCCAGGTGGAATTAGAGGGATGGCCCTTAACTTAGAAGCTGACAACGTTGGTGTTGTTATTTTTGGTTCAGACCAATCAATTAAAGAAGGCGATACAGTAAAACGTACAAATGCCATTGTTGATGTGCCTATTGGGCCTGAATTACTTGGAAGAGTAGTTGATGGCTTAGGAAATCCAATTGATGGAAAAGGTCCTATTGATACAAAAGAACGATCAACAGCTGATGTAAAAGCTCCAGGTATTATTCCACGTAAATCTGTACATGAGCCAATGGCCACAGGTCTTAAATCTGTTGACGCTTTGATTCCTATTGGTCGTGGTCAACGAGAATTGATTATTGGCGACCGACAAACTGGAAAAACTGCTGTAGCTCTTGATACTATTCTAAACCAAAAAGCTTATAATGATGCTGCAAAAAATGATAAAGAAAAATTATTTTGTATATATGTTGCTATAGGCCAAAAAAGATCTACTGTTGCTCAGTTAGTTAAAAAATTAGAAGAAACTGGTGCTTTAGAATATACAATTGTTGTTGCTGCAACAGCTTCTGATCCTGCACCGATGCAATTCTTAGCCCCTTATGCGGCAACTTCTATGGGCGAATATTTCCGCGACAATGGAATGCATGGATTGATGATATATGATGACTTAACAAAACAAGCAGTTGCTTATCGCCAGATGTCATTACTACTTCGCCGCCCACCAGGTCGCGAAGCTTATCCTGGTGATGTTTTCTATCTTCACTCAAGATTACTCGAAAGATCAGCTAAGCTTGGTGATAACTCAGGTAATGGTTCATTAACTGCACTTCCAGTAATCGAGACACAGGGTGGTGATGTTTCAGCATTTATTCCTACAAATGTTATCTCAATTACAGATGGTCAAATTTTCTTAGAAACCGAATTGTTTTATCAAGGAATTCGACCAGCTGTTAATACTGGTTTGTCAGTATCGCGTGTTGGTTCATCTGCACAAACTAATTCAATGAAATCAGTTGCTGGTTCAATTAAACTAGAACTTGCTCAATATCGTGAAATGGCAGCATTTGCTCAGTTTGGGTCAGATTTGGATGCTTCTACACAGCAATTATTAGCACGTGGTGCTCGATTGACTGAATTGTTAAAACAGCCACAATATTCTCCGCTAACAACTGCAGAGCAAGTATTAGTAATTTATGCGGGTACAAAAGGTTATCTTGACAAGATTGAGGTTAATCAAGTGCGTGCATTTGAAGATGGTTTATTGAACTTTGCTCGTACAAGCCATGCTGATGTATTGGAATGGATCAAAACAGATGATCCAAAGATCAAAGGCGAAGCCGAAGATCGCATCAAAGCCGTTGTTGAATCTTTTTCTAAAGATTTTGCGTAACTGAAGCCTTTATGGAACAGGAGTTTGGATAGATGCCAAACCTCAAGGACCTAAAAACACGGATCGATAGCGTTAAATCAACGCGCAAGATCACCAAGGCGATGCAAATGGTTGCAGCTGCTAAATTGCGACGTGCTCAAGAGGCGGCTGAAGCTGGTCGTCCTTACGCTGATCGCATGAATGCAGTTATGGCAAATCTAGCAGGCGCAGCATCAGGTGTTGAAAATGCACCTAAACTATTAGCTGGTTCGGGTGATGATCAAGTTCATTTACTAGTGGTAGCAACTTCTGAGCGTGGACTGTGTGGTGGTTTTAACTCATCAATTGCAAAATTGGCTCGCGCCAAAGCTACAGAGTTGACCAAAGCTGGAAAGACCGTGAAAATAATAACCATTGGTAAAAAGGGGCGTGAACAGTTAAAGCGCGATCTTGGTGACAAAATGGTTGACCATGTTGATTTATCTGAAGTGAAAAAAATGGGCTATTCCCATGCATCAAAGATAGCAAATGACATCGTAATCAGGTTTAATTCTGGTGAGTTTGATGTAGCAACTATTTTTTATAATAAATTTCAATCAGTAATGAATCAGATACCAACAGAATTACAATTAATTCCAGCCAAGTTTGAAGAAAACGAAGGCCAAGAAATGCCTTTTTATGAATACGAGCCTGGTGAAGCTGAGATTTTAGCTGACTTATTACCACGTGCATTATCTACACAAGTTTTTACTGCTTTGTTAGAGAATGGTGCATCAGAACAGGGTGCGCGAATGTCTGCTATGGATAATGCAACCCGAAATGCTGGAGACATGATCGACAAACTGACAATCGTATATAACCGATCACGTCAGGCTGCGATTACTAACGAATTGATCGAGATTATCTCGGGCGCTGAAGCGCTTTAAGAAACCGGAGAAAATATTATGGCGAAAGCAAAAACAAATGTCGGTAAGATTGTCCAAGTAATTGGTGCTGTTGTCGACGTGCAGTTTGAGGATATACTACCAGAGATTCTCAATGCATTAGAAACCGACAATAACGGTCAAAAACTAACTTTAGAAGTAGCGCAGCATTTAGGTGAAAACACTGTGCGAACTATTGCTATGGATGCAACTGAAGGTCTGGTTCGTGGAAATAAAGTTGTTGATACAGGAGGACAAATTACTGTTCCAACTGGTACTGGGACACTTGGCCGAATTATGAATGTAACTGGCCAACCTGTTGATGAATTAGGTCCAGTTAATAGTACTACTTCGCGCCCAATTCATGGTGAAGCACCATTATTTGAAGAGCAATCTACTGAAACTGAAATTTTAGTTACAGGTATAAAAGTTGTTGATCTCTTAGCGCCATATACAAAAGGTGGTAAGATTGGATTATTTGGTGGTGCGGGTGTTGGAAAAACAGTTTTAATTATGGAATTAATTAATAACATTGCAAAAGTTCACTCTGGTCTATCAGTTTTTGCGGGTGTTGGAGAACGTACTCGTGAAGGTAATGATTTGTATCATGAAATGATTGAGTCAGGTGTTATTGTTCCTGATAACATGGAAGACTCAAAAATTGCATTAGTGTACGGGCAAATGAATGAACCTCCAGGTGCACGTATGCGTATTGCTCTTACTGGCCTAACATTAGCAGAACAATTCCGTGATGAATCTGGCTCAGACGTTCTATTCTTTGTTGATAATATTTTCCGTTTCACACAAGCTGGTGCAGAAGTTTCAGCCCTTTTAGGACGTATTCCTTCAGCTGTGGGTTACCAACCAACTTTGGCAACAGACATGGGTGCCATGCAAGAAAGAATTGCATCAACAAAAGCTGGTTCAATTACATCTGTTCAAGCTGTGTATGTGCCTGCAGATGATCTTACTGATCCAGCACCTGCAACATCATTTGCTCACTTAGATGCGACAACTGTTCTTGATAGGTCTATTTCTGAAAAAGGTATTTATCCTGCTGTTGATCCTTTAGGCTCAACATCGCGATTGCTAGATCCATTAATCTTAGGTGATGAGCACTATACAGTTGCAACTGATGTTCAACAAATTTTACAGCGCTATAAATCTCTTCAGGATATCATAGCGATTCTAGGAATGGATGAGCTATCAGAAGATGATAAACTAACTGTTACTCGAGCTCGTAAAATTGAACGTTTCTTATCTCAACCATTTGATGTTGCTAAAGTATTTACAGGTTCTGATGGAGTTCAGGTTCCATTAGAAGATACAATTGCATCATTTAAAGCAGTTGTTGCAGGTGATTATGATCACTTACCTGAAGCTGCTTTCTATATGGTAGGCGGTATTGCTGATGTTATTGCAAAAGCAGAGAAAATGGCGGCTGAAGCTGCTTAATTGAAAGGGTCATTAATATGGCTACGATCCAATTTGACTTAGTGTCACCTGAGAGAAAGCTAGCATCACTAGATGCTTCTGAAATTCAAATACCAGGATCAGATGGTGATTTTACTGCAATGGCTGAACATGCGCCAATAATAACAACACTTAGACCAGGGTTGTTATCTGTTAAAGTTGGTAACGATGTCATGGAATATATTGTAACAGGTGGTTTTGTTGAAATTTCAGCTACAAATGCTTCTGTACTTGCAGAACAAGCATTGCCAAGGAACGAAGTGGATACTGCTGTAATTGAAGGTCTCATAGAAAATGCTACTGCCGTACTAAAAGATGTTGCTGCAGAAGGTAAGGATGATGCAGATAAACGTTTAGCTGATACTAAAGCTTTACTAGATTTGATCTAATAATAAATTATGTAAAAAAGCTCCTTTTAATAGGGGCTTTTTTTATCTTTTTTCAAACAATTGAAATTTTAATAAGTACCTTGGTACAAAGGACCCAATGTTTCTTCATCAAATAAAGATGATACAGAGGTACCATTTGCTATATTCAATGTTGCTTGAGCCAACATAGGTGCTAGTGGAACAGTTCTAATTTTATTACATGACGCAGCTTCTGGGCTAACTTCTATACTATCTGTTATCACTAGATGTTTCATAACTGATTTTGAAATACGATCAATAGCTGGACCAGATAAGACCCCATGAGTTATATAAGAGTGTACTTCTGTTGCACCCGCATCTATTAAAGTTTCGGCTGCTTTACAAAGTGTACCAGCTGTATCACAGATATCATCCACAATTATACATCTGCGACCTTCAACATTACCGATGACAGTCATTTCTGATATTTCACCAGGTTTATTACGGCGTTTATCTACAATTGCTAATCCAGCACCAATTCTTTTTGCTAACTCTCTTGCACGTGCAACTCCACCTACATCAGGTGATATAACTGTAACATCTGACATGTCTTTAAAATGATGTAATACATCTAGTGCAAAAACAGGAGCAGCGTATAGATTATCAACAGGAATATCAAAAAATCCCTGTATTTGTGCCGCATGGAGGTCGACAGTTAATATTCTTTCTATTCCAGCTTGAGTCAACAAATTAGCTACTAGTTTAGCAGATATAGGTGTCCTAGCTTTTGTTCTTCGATCTTGGCGAGCATATCCAAAATATGGAATTACAGCAGTTATTCGTGCTGCTGATGACCGTCTTAGTGCATCAGCCATAATTAGAAGTTCCATCAAATTATCATTAGCTGGATTTGATGTAGATTGAATAATAAACATATCTTCACCACGGACATTTTCGTATACTTCTACAAAAATCTCACCATCATTAAATCGTTCTACTCTAGTGTCTATTAATTTGACTGGTTGACCTCGATGAAGTGACATCCTGGTAGCTATATTTTTTGCCAATTGAATGTTGGAATTTCCAGTAATTAACTTTGGTTCGATGAGTGTGCTCATATTAGTTTCCTTGGCAAAAATCAGTCAATTTAATAGATTCTATTCTTATTCTCAAATAACATTACTAATCTGTTTTGCCTAGGTCTTATGCTATGAATAGGTCTTATAGTATGATATTAATTTTTTATAAATTTTTGGAGATCCTAATGATAACTATCGATTACTACATGTTTACTCTTTCACCATTCACTTATTTGGCAGGTGATAGATTAGAAAAAATAGCTGACCGTTATGGTGCTAAAATTAACTATAAACCATTTAATTTGATGCAAGTATTCGAAAAAACTGGAGGTACACCACCTAAAGATCGCCACATTTCTCGTCAGATATATCGTGCTCAGGAAATACGTCGGGTTGCAGATCATAACGAAATGAAAGTTACAGAAAAACCAGTGTATTGGCCTACTAATCCAGCACCAAGTTGTTATGCAATTATAGCAGCTCAAGAGGCAGGTGGAGGCGATATTGGTGGTTTATGTCAAACTATTTTAAAATCTTGTTGGTTAGAAGATAAAGATATAGCTGATGATAGCATTTTAAAAGATGCGCTTACTTTAAATGGCTTCGATAAATCACTCACAGATAGTGGATTATTGCAAGGCGCTGAGGTGTTCTCACGTAATACTGAAGATGCAGTTAATGCAAATGTTTTTGGTTCACCGTCTTATGTAGTAGGTGAACAAGTATTCTTTGGACAGGATCGATTAGAATACCTTGATAATTACTTATCTAAAATTAATTAAATGATTTAACAAGTTGGTCTATTTCTAAATCTGATGTGGACCAACTACATGCTAATCTAATTTTTATATCACTTGATGATGTTTTAGATGATTTTATCTGTGGCTCCCAAAAATTATATTTAGCACCTCTAGCAATTAATTTATCATGCATACTTTTTGTAATTGTTGCAAAGATTAAGTTTCCTTGGGGTGGGTGTATTATTTCTATACCAGTTACATCTTGCAATTTTTTAAGGAGTTTTTGGCATGAATTGTTAGCTTTTTTTGCTAAATCAATCCATAAATCACCATCTAGATAGCCTTCCATTTGGGCTGATAGAAACCTATGTTTTGAAAAAAGATGTCCACCACGTTTTCTACGTAGTTCAAACTCCCAAGCTAATTCTTGATTAAAAAAAATAACAGCTTCAACTCCCATACAACCATTTTTTGTTCCACCAAAAGAAACAACATCAATACCAGACTTCCATGTTAATTCTGCAGGCGAACAATCAAGGGCTATCATTGCATTTGCGAACCGTGCCCCATCTAAGTGAGTTTTTAACCCATTAATTTTAGCAATCTCTGTTAGCTTTTGCATTTCATCTAAAGAATAAATAGTACCAAACTCTGTTACATTAGTAATAGATAATGAACCGTTTTGAATGTTATGAACTTCTTTTTGGTAGTAGTATTTTATAGCTTCATTTAATTTATAAGGGCACATTTTTGCATTTGGCCCATCAATTAAAGTAAGCTTGGCACCATTAGTATAAAATTCTGGAGCGCCACATTCATCTTCTTCTATATGGGAATTTTTGTGACAGAAAATTGTTTCCCAAGGTTTTGTAATTGTAGCAAGAGCAAGGGAATTTGCTGCTGTTCCTGTTGCTACTAAATACACAGAGGCATTAGGGGCTTCAAATAATGTGCGTATCTTTTTGGTAATATTAAACATTGCTTCTTCATTACCATATCCTGAAGTATATCCATTATTTGCATTAACTAATGCATTTAATACATTTGGATGAGCAGGTGAACTATTATCTGAGCCAAAAAACATTAACCTAGGTCCTGTATTATGTAATTTTCAAGATCTGCTTCATCAATATCGTATTCTGGAACGGTTTTGTTTTTGAAAGAATTATTTGTAATGTGAGCAGAATTTGGATTTCCTGTAATCAAGGGATGCCATTCCATTAGTGGTTGGCCCTCAAATATTCTTTTATATCCACACGTACTTGGCATCCAATATGCAATTCGTTCGATGTTTTCTGGAGTAAGAACAACACATCCAGATACCATTTGTTTACGCAAAGCATAATTCTGGCAGAGACAAGTATTATCATCAAATAATCTACAAGCAACGTTTGTAAATTTTACGTCATTAGTATCCTCATCTTCTAATTTTAAGAGACAACATTTACCACAGCCATCACAAAGCGCTTCCCATTCAAGCTTATTCATTTCTGTCATATCTATTTCTTTCCAAAAATTTGGACGTATAGATTGTGTTGTATTTAAATTCTTCATATTCTCTAGTGAACATGAACTTAACCAAAAGAAAAGCACGAATTGAAAGAAACTGACTTATATAATCCCATAAAAGTATTTTTTGAAGCTAAAGGTTATGAAGTGAAAGCTGAGGTAACAGACTGTGATGTTGTAGCATTAAAAAAAGATGAAGAGCCTATAATCATTGAATTAAAAAAAAGTTTGTCATTTGATTTTTTGATTCAGGGTATTGATAGGCAGGGTATTTCAGACAATGTTTACTTGGCTTTCCCTCATGGCAATGGAAATATTTTCAAAAAGCGCATCAAGGGAGCTGTGAAGCTTTGTAAGAGATTAGGATTGGGGTTGATAAGTGTTAGGTTACATGAACAAATGATAATAGTTCATTGTGATCCTGAAGAATATAGGCCTCGTAAAGTCAAGAAAAGAAAAATAGGTTTATTGAATGAATTCCATAACCGTTTAGGTGACCCAAACGTGGGTGGGCAATCTGGGAAAAAAATTATTACTGCTTATAGGCAGGATGTATTGCGCATACTTAAGTATATTGAGCTAAACGGAGCAATTAGCCCTAAAGATATCATTAAAGATTTGAACATTAAAAAAGCACCTTCAATTCTACAACTTAATTACTATGGTTGGTTTGAAAGGGTTGACCGGGGTGTTTACTCTATTTCAGTTTTGGGAAAAAAAGCGGTAAATGATAATGCCAATTATTTAAAAGAATTGTGATATTATAAATACAAACTATTAAGAGTTTTTTTAGCAATTTCACAATCTAGATCCATTTGAACTATTAAAGTTTCAAGAGTATCAAATTTTAATTCAGGGCGTTGATAATTTACTAGTGCCACGGAAATATTTGCTCCGTAAATATCAGCATGAAAATCAAATAAAAATACTTCTAAATTAGGTTTATAAACACCAAAAGTCGGTCTTTCTCCAATTGAGGCTGCTCCAAAATAACGACCTTGAGACGGCCCATCTAGTATATCAACTGTCACTGCATAGACTCCATATTTTGGTGGGTGAAGCCCATCTATTGATAAGTTTGCTGTGGGGTAGCCTAATTCACGCCCTCTTTGGTGACCTTGAATAACTTGCCCTTCAATGCGGTGTAGGTGGCCAAGCATTCGTGCGGCATTTTCAGGTCTGCCTTCTGATAGTGCGTTTCGAATTGCTGTTGATGAAAAAACCTGGTCATTATCTTTTAACAATTCAGCAATAGTGACCTTGAAACCAAATTCTTCTCCAAAATTTATAAGATCAGAAGCTGTGCCGGTCCTACCTTTACCAAAACAAAAATCAGCACCTACAATTACATGTGTTAAGCCTAAGGCTTTGTAAATAACGTCACGCGCAAACTCACGTGCGCTCAAAGCCGATAAAGCAGCATTAAAGTTGAGTTGATACAAGCGTTCTACGCCCAATTTTTCTAGTCGGTTTGCTTTGGCATCAGCGCTCATTAATCTAAAAGCAGCAGACTTTGGCGAAAAATATTCACGTGGGTGAGGTTCGAAGGTAAGGGTACCAACATGAGAATTACTATCTTTTGCTATTTTGCGAACTAAATCTAAAGCAGCCTGGTGGCCAAGATGTACACCATCAAAGTTTCCTATTGCAGCAACAGCCCCACGATCCTCGGCAGCTATAAATTGATAATCTCTAATTATACGCATGTGAAATACTCTTGTTTATCGCAAATGACCTATTGAATAGGTTGGAGTCAATTGGGACGTAGCTAAAAATTTTCCTAATTTCAATGGGTCGGGTTGCTTAAATGTATTTGTTTCTTCTGCCGCTAGGCCTCCAGTAACAAATAAACAGTCAATATTTTCCATAATAGCCCCATGAATATCTGTATGTATACCATCTCCAATACACAAAATCTTTGTATCAGGAATATTCCGCCCTGCAATATTGTTTAATCTAATTCTCGCAAGGTCATAAATAGGAGAGTGTGGTTTTCCATAATTATCTGCTATGCCGCCCATATCATTATAGGCCTTAGCAATTGCACCAGCGCAATAAATTCTATGTGTTCCTCTATCTACTTGAATATCTGGGTTGGCGCATAACATTTTTAAACCGCGCTTTTTTGCTTCAACTAATTGATTAGTATAATCTGATGGTGTTTCTAAGTCATCATCAAATAAACCAGTACATACTATACCTTCTGCGTTATTGAATGGCACAAGATCTATTTGGGTTTCTTTTTCAAATTTCTCTTGCTTTAAATTATGAAAAAATATTTCATCTCTACTGGGACCAATATGGTATATTTTTTTCCCATATATACCTGAAGTCAAGGCTTTACGTGATGTATCACCACT
>CAJJAY010000003.1 GCA_905182285.1 uncultured Amylibacter sp.
CAATGGCTGAAGAAATGAGATCAAATGAAAATGTTTTTCTTATGGGTGAAGAAGTTGCAGAATATGAAGGTGCATATAAGGTTTCCCAAGGTTTATTAGAAGAATTTGGTGACAAGCGCGTCATAGACACACCAATAACTGAACATGGGTTTGCTGGGATTGCTGTTGGTGCAGCATTTGGAGGTTTAAATCCAATTGTTGAATTTATGACCTTTAATTTTGCACTCCAAGCAATGGATCATATCATAAACTCAGCAGCAAAAACATTATACATGTCAGGTGGACAAATGGGTGCACCAATGGTGTTTCGCGGTCCAAACGGCGCCGCGTCTCGTGTTGGAGCTCAACACTCTCATTGTTTTGCTGCTTGGTATGCGCAAATACCAGGCCTTAAAGTTGTGATGCCCTACTCTGCATCAGATGCAAAAGGTCTTCTAAAATCTGCAATTCGTGATCCTAATCCTGTAGTATTCCTAGAAAATGAAATGTTATATGGGCGTACCTTTGATGTGCCTGATCTTGAAGATTTCACAGTACCAATTGGTAAAGCAAAAATTTGGCGTGAAGGAACAGATGTTACCCTAATAAGTTTTGGAATTGGGATGCAATATGCTTTAGAAGCTTCTGAAACTTTAGAAAAAGAAGGTGTTTCTTGTGAAGTTATTGATTTAAGATCAATAAGACCAATCGATTACGATACAATAATAAACTCAATCAAAAAAACAAATCGTTGTGTAACAATTGAAGAAGGATTTCCAGTTGCTTCAATAGGCAATCACCTTTCAGCAGTTATAATGGAGCGTGCATTTGACTACCTAGACGCACCAGTAATCAATTGTACAGGTAAAGATGTGCCTATGCCTTATGCAGCCAACCTTGAAAAACTAGCACTTGTTACAACTGATGAAGTGATAAATGCCGTTAAGCAAGTAACTTATAGATAAGGTAAAATATTATGCCCATAAATATTCAAATGCCCGCCCTATCACCAACTATGGAAGAAGGTACACTTACAAAGTGGCTTATTAAAGAAGGTGATACTGTTGAGAGTGGTGACATTATGGCAGAAATTGAAACAGATAAAGCAACAATGGAATTCGAAGCTGTTGATGAGGGCATCATTGGAAAAATAATAATACCAGAGGGAACAACTGGTGTGAAAGTTAATGAAATAATTGCCATTTTATTAGAAGATGGTGAAGATGCATCAAGTATAGAAATACAGGAAGATATAAAGCTTAAAAATAATACTAATGATGAAGTAAATGTTACAAATACTGAAATTAAAGAAATAAAAGCGGATGTTATTAAAAGTAATTCCTCAGCTGATAGAGTCTTCGCAACACCACTGGCAAGGCGCATAGCCAAGTCAAAAGATTTAGATTTAAATTCAATAAGTGGCTCAGGCCCCTATGGAAGAATTGTCAAAGCTGATGTTGAAGTAAGTATATCTTTACCATCAAAAGATACTGTGACAACAACAATGGCTAAATCCGCTTCATCTGAAACAGTTAAATCACTTTATAAAGAAAGAGTATTTATTGAAATTGAACTAGATGGAATGCGAAAAGTAATAGCAAATAGGCTGACGGAAGCAAAGCAAACAATACCGCACTTCTATCTTCGTAAATCTGTAAATCTAGATAAATTATTAAAAATTCGCACTGAAATGAATGAAGGCTTAGCAGATAAAGGCACCAAGATATCAGTAAATGATTTTATTATTAAAGCAAGTTCACTTGCTTTACAGGATGTGCCCAAAGCAAATGTTGTATGGGCAGAAGATCGGATATTGCAAATGAAGGCTTCAGATGTTGCCGTTGCAGTTTCTGTCGAAGGTGGCCTATTTACACCAGTGATATTTGATAGTGAGAACAAATCACTATCATCTTTATCTTCCGAAATTAAAGACCTTGCCTCTCGCGCAAGAGACAGAAAACTTTTACCAAGTGAATACCAAGGTGGTAGTTTTGCTATTTCTAACCTTGGAATGATGGGAGTGGAAAACTTTGATGCAGTCATAAACCCTCCACATGGATCTATTCTTGCTGTTGGTGCTGGTGTTAAAAAACCCATAGTTTTAGACGATGGTTCAGTAAGTGTTGCAACAATTATGTCTTTAACATTATCCGTTGATCACAGAGCTATTGACGGAGCATTAGGTGCAGAATTTTTGTCGAAAATCACACAATATTTGGAGAATCCTTTAACTATGCTAGTTTAAGAATACCCCAATATAATTTTTTGATGGAGATGCTCTTAAAAAGTGTCTTCTCCGCCGTTAAAGAATTGATCCATTGTTTGTGATGGTTGTTCGCAACCAGCCTCACCAACAATTACGCCAGGCACACCCGCTACTGTTTTACATGGTGGTACATCTTTGAGAACAACAGAACCTGCAGCAATTTTAGAGCAGCGGCCAACAGTAATATTTCCTAATATTTTAGCACCTGCACCAATTAATACTCCATTTTCAATTGTTGGATGCCTATCTCCATCTGCTTTACCAGTCCCACCAAGCGTCACAGAATGCAACATAGATACATTATTACCTACACGAGATGTTTCACCAATAACTATTGAATGAGCATGATCAATCATGATGCCACATCCCAATACTGCACCAGGATGTATATCAACACCAAACACTTCTGAACTCCTCATTTGAATAAAATAAGCGATTTCTTTTCGATTATTTTTCCAAAGCCAATGAGAAACTCTATATGCTTGTAAAGCTTGATAACCTTTATAGAATAATATTGGTTGTAACATTTGATGACATGCTGGATCACGATCGAAAACAGCTACCATATCTGCCCTTGCTGACAGAGCAATTGTATCATCAATTGACACAACTTCATCAATAATTTCACGTAAAATTTGTGCAGGCATTTCTTCTGAAGACAATTTAAGAGAAATTCTGTAACTTATTGCTTTTCTAAAAGTGCTATGATGAAGAATGCTGGAATGCACCATCCCACCCATCAAAGGCTCAGCTAATATTAATTCTGACGCTTCTTTTTGGATTCGTCCCCAAACTGGATCTATATTTTGAAGTTTTTCTTTTAGTTTAGACATTATAATTCCATTTATAAATACATTAAAAAATATTAACTTTATTTAAAAAAAATCCAAGCAGATATTAAAATACTTAGATTATTATCTTTTAATTTTTTATACTTTAAATTAGATATATATACAAACAAGGTGAATAAAATGTTGAATAACACTGAATATAAATGTTTTATAATACACTTAAAAAGAGCTGCGAAAAGAAAAGTATA
>CAJJAY010000004.1 GCA_905182285.1 uncultured Amylibacter sp.
GTCTCTATCATGGAAATTGATGATGGATTATTCGAAGTTAAATCAACAAATGGTGACACTGCTCTTGGCGGTGAAGATTTCGATATGCGTATTGTTGAGTATTTGGCTGACGAGTTTAAAAAAGAAAATGGTGTTGATCTCACAAAAGACAAGATGGCACTACAGCGTTTAAAAGAAGCTGCAGAAAAAGCCAAAATAGAATTATCTTCTTCTGCACAAACTGAAATAAACCAACCATTTATTTCAATGGATCCAAATGGTGGTCAACCGTTGCACCTAGTATTAAAATTAACACGTGCTAAATTAGAAAGCCTTGTTATTGACTTAATCAAACGCTCATTAAAACCTTGTGCATCTGCCTTAAAAGATGCCGGCCTATCAAAATCAGACATTGATGAAATTGTCTTAGTTGGTGGCATGACAAGGATGCCAAAGGTTATTGAAGCTGTTACAGAGTTTTTTGGAAAAGAACCTCATAAAGGCGTTAATCCAGATGAAGTTGTGGCCCTTGGAGCTGCTATTCAAGCAGGTGTTCTACAGGGGGATGTAAAAGACGTTGTTCTTTTAGATGTTACGCCTCTGTCGTTAGGAATTGAAACACTTGGTGGTGTCTTTACAAGATTAATAGATCGCAACACCACGATCCCAACAAAAAAATCACAGGTTTTCTCAACTGCAGAAGATAATCAAAATGCTGTAACCATACGTGTCTTCCAAGGTGAGCGTGAAATGGCTGCAGATAATAAAGTACTTGGTCAGTTTAACTTAGAAGACATTCCACCAGCTCCTCGTGGCTTACCACAAATTGAAGTTGCTTTTGATATTGATGCTAACGGCATCGTATCTGTATCAGCTAAAGATAAAGGTACAAATAAAGAGCAAAAGATTACTATCCAGGCGTCTGGCGGTCTAAGTGATGATGATATTGAGCAGATGGTTAAAGATGCAGAAGAAAACGCTGAATCAGATAAAGAACGTAAAGAGCTTGTTGAAGCAAAAAATAGTGCTGAGAGCTTACTTCATAGTACTGAAAAATCTGTAGAAGAGCATGGTGATAAAGTAGACCCAACAACAGTTGAAGTAATTGAAATGGCCATGGCTAACTTAACAGAAAGCTTAGAAACTGACGATGCATCAAAAATTAATTCACGTGCTCAGGATCTAACAGAAGCATCTATGAAGCTAGGTGAGGCTATATACAAAGCTCAAGCTGAAGCACCAGAAGCACCAGAAGGAATGGGTGATGATGATGCCGGTGAACCTCGTGGTGTTGATGAAGATATTGTTGATGCTGACTTCGAAGACTTAGGTAAAGACGACCATTAGTAATTAATACTTTTAGTTCATCTAACTTTAGCCCCACTTCCATGTGGGGCTAATCCGCTTTTGCGTAGGAGATACCAATGTCAAAACGTGATTATTATGAAACTCTAGGGTTATCAAAGGGTGCCTCTGAGTCTGAGATTAAAAAAGGTTTTCGCAAGAAAGCTATGGAGCTGCATCCGGATCGAAATCAAGATGATCCAACTGCAGAGGGTAAATTTAAAGAAGCAAACGAAGCCTATGATGTTTTAAAGGATGCTGATAAAAAAGCTGCATATGATCAGTATGGCCATGCAGCATTTGAAGGTGGAATGGGAGGTGGCGGAGGTCGTAGCCCATTTGGAGGTGGTGGAGATTTTAATTCTGCTTTTTCTGATGTATTTGATGATTTGTTTGGTAATTTTGGTGGAGGTCAACGTGGTGGCCCTCCCGGTGCAACACGTGGCTCAGATTTACGATATAATTTAAAGGTCTCTTTAAGTGATGCATATAATGGTAAACAAGAAACAGTATCAGTAAATTCATCAGTGTCGTGTGATGGGTGCTCAGGCTCAGGTGCTGCGGCAGGCTCAGAGCCTTCAAGATGCCCTACCTGTTCAGGTATGGGAAAAGTTAGGGCACAACAAGGATTTTTTACTGTTGAGCGCACTTGCCCAACTTGCTCAGGTCGGGGAGAAACAATTACTAACCCATGTAATATTTGTAATGGATCTGGTGCAACACAGCGTGAAAGATCCCTATCAGTTAATATACCTGCAGGGGTTGAACGTGGCACAAGAATAAGACTTTCTGGCGAAGGTGAGGCAGGTCAACGTGGTGGTCCAACAGGTGACTTATACATATTTATTGATATTGAAGATCATGAATTATTCGAGCGAGAAGGAAATAATTTATTTTTACGAGTCCCTGTATCAATGGCAACTGCAGCACTAGGTGGTGAAATTGATGTTCCTAATATTGATGGAAACACATCTCGAGTAAAAGTACCAATGGGCGCTCAAGCTGGTAAACAAATGAGATTAAAGGGAAAGGGAATGCCCGCACTACGAGGTAGTGGAAAGGGTGATTTATACCTAGAGATAGCAGTCGAAACTCCTGTTAATTTATCAACTAAACAAAAAGAATTACTAAAAGAATTTGAAGAGTTATCTGCTGATAGCAATCCAGAATCAGAGAATTTCTTCAGTAAAGTTAAATCATTTTGGAAAGTTTAAATATTAATCCCAGATTATACTGGGATTAATATTCTTTTGATCTTTGTTTATAAACGATTATTGATCTAAAAATTAACATACATAAAAAAGATACTAAGAGGCTTAAAGCCTCGTTGGTAAATGCGAGTAATACAACATATATAAGTCCACCTACTAAAGATATTGTAGCATATAAATCTTGCTTAAGTATTGCAGGCTGTAGGCCACATAGCATATCTCTAAACATACCTCCTGCAACACCAGTCACACAACCTAACACAATTACACTCAATGTTGGTAAATTTACTAACATTGCACTTTGCACACCAACGAGAGTAAATAAGGCAAGCCCAATTGCATCAAAATATTGTAAAAAACCTAATCTTTTACCATCTCTATGACCATAAGTTTTTACAAAAAAATATGTAATCAGAGCAGTAGGAACTGCTGTTGAAATATATGTCATGTCTACAATCCAAAACACAGGTGTAGATCCAATTAACAAATCACGTAAACTTCCACCACCTACTGACGTCACTATTGCTAATACTACAACCCCAAAAGGATCAAAGTTTTGGCGAACGCCCTGAATAGCAGCAGTAATAGCCATAATCATAGTCGCTAAAATTGTTAACCATGACGTTAAGTAGGGTAGCGAAATTTCCAATTAATTCTCTATTTGTAATTATTATTTTGAGTAAATTTAAGATTTATACCTAAAAATATATATAGCAATATATTTGTCGTTTTTTCTTTTCCTACGTAGCTGAGATGGTTATCTTTCTTTTAATTGAAAAGGAATAATTTAATCGTGTCAAAATCATCAGTAACACCAATGATCGCACAGTTCTTAAAAATAAAATCTGAATATCCAGATGCTTTACTTTTTTATCGTATGGGCGATTTTTATGAATTGTTTTTTGATGATGCTATTGCTGCAGCTACGGCATTAGATATTTCACTCACAAAAAGAGGAAAACATTTAGGTGAAGATATTCCAATGTGTGGTGTTCCACACCATGCTTCTGAAAACTATTTGCTTACATTAATTCGTAAGGGATTTCGAGTTGCTGTTTGTGAACAGTTGGAAAGCCCTGCAGAAGCAAAAGCGCGTGGCTCAAAATCAGTGGTCAATCGTGGTGTAGTGAGATTAGTCACATCTGGTACGCTTACGGAAGAAAGCCTTTTATCAGCAAGGGAAAATAATTATTTAAGTGCCTTTGCTATTTTAAGAGATGAATCTGCATTTGCATGGGTTGATGTTTCTACTGGAGATTTCCATGTACAAAACTGCCCACGTATTTCATTTGGACCAATGCTCGCGCAACTAAACCCAGCTGAAATATTAATATCAGAATCTAATTATGAAAACTTTTTAGAGCAAACTAAAGAGTTTGGGTCAACGCTTACATCTCTTTCACCTGCAAGCTTTGATAGTACCTCTGGTATCAAAAGGTTGTGTGATTTGTTCAAAGTAAATTCTATTGATGGCTTTGGAAGCTTCTCTCGGTCAGAAATTTCTGCACTGGGAGCCATTATTGATTATTTAGAAATAACACAAAAAGGCAAATTGCCTGCTTTAAAAATACCAATAAAAGAAAACCTAGAAAACTTTGTTCAAATAGATTCATCGACAAGACGTAATCTTGAACTGACACAAACTTTATCTGGATCAAAAAATGGGTCTTTATTACGTGTAATAGATCGCACAGTTACGGGGCCTGGCGCAAGATTATTAGAAAAAAGACTGAGTAGCCCTTCAACTTGTATAAAAACCATTACTCCAAGATTAGATTCAATTGATGTGTTTAAATCAAATAATATGTTAAGAATGGAAATACAAAACACTTTAAAACAAACAGCTGATATGGAGAGGGCATTTTTACGTATTTCTTTAGATCGGGGTGGTCCTAGAGATTTTTTAGCAATTCGAGATAGTTTAGAAAAAGGTCAAGATTTATCAAAGAGTTTAATAAATCTTAATTCTAATTTGATAGAGGAAGCAGAAAAAAATCTTAACGGAAATGAGAAAATTATTGCTTTATTAAAAGATGTTTTTTCAGATAGTGCACCATTACTCGCGCGTGATGGTGGTTTTATTCGTTCAGGGTTTAACGTTCAATTAGATGATATTAAAAAATTACGCGATGATGGGCGTCAGATAATTTCATCTATGCAAGCTCAATTTTCTTCTATGACTGGAATTGGTTCTTTAAAAATAAAATATAATAACGTTTTGGGATATTTCATTGAAACGCCAGCTACTCATGCAAAAAAAATGCTGGGTGAAGAATTTTCGAATACTTTTATACACCGCCAAACAACTGCTAACGCTGTTAGATTTACAACTTTAGAACTATCAGAAATAGAAACAAAAATTTTAAACGCTGGTGGAAGAGCATTATCACTTGAATTAGAAATATTTGAACAAACAAAAATAAAAATCCTAGAGTTTTCTGAAAACATTTTACTTGCAGCAAAAGCTCTTGCAGAAATAGACCTTGCTGTTGCACTAGCCGACATAGCAGTGTCAGAAAATTGGTGCCGCCCAAAATTAGATACTTCTAGAAAATTTAAGATAATTGAAGGAAGGCACCCAGTTGTAGAAGCTGCATTGCAAAAAGAACCGTCTGGTGTGTTTATTGCTAATAATTGTGACTTATCTGCAGGGTCAGATGGGGATAAGCCGATTTGGTTACTTACAGGCCCCAATATGGCCGGAAAGTCTACATTTCTGCGTCAAAATGCGATTATTGCATTAATGGCACAAATAGGTAGTTTTGTTCCAGCTGAGAGTGCAGAAATTGGCATAATAGATCAACTATTCTCAAGAGTTGGCGCTTCTGATGACCTTGCAAGGGGTCGTTCTACATTTATGGTTGAAATGGTTGAAACAGCAGCGATCTTAAACCAGGCAGGTGAAAATGCATTAGTAATATTAGATGAAATTGGTCGTGGAACAGCTACTTATGATGGACTATCAATAGCATGGGCAACTTTAGAAAATTTACATAATATTAATAAATGTAGAGCATTATTTGCAACTCATTACCATGAATTAACAGGATTAACCGTAAGTTTACCTGGCTTGATGAATGCAACGGTCAGTGTTCGTGAGTGGGAAGGTGATATTATTTTTCTACATGAAGTTAGAAAAGGTGCTGCAGATCGTAGTTACGGTGTACAGGTAGCAAAATTAGCCGGTATTCCTCAAACAGTTATAAACAGAGCAACTGAGGTTTTAGAAAAATTGGAAAATAATGATCAAGGTGGAAAAACACAAACTTTGATTGATGAACTCCCTCTATTTAATATTTCGCCATCAAATTTAGTTAAACCTGATACAACGTCATCAGTTGAGATAGAGTTAAAAAGTATTCATCCAGATGAATTAACACCTAAAGATGCTTTATCTTTAATTTATAAGTTAAAGGCTTTTCTAAAAGATTAATTATACGGTGGTGTTTAATTTACCACCGTATAAATTTAATTTTTATCCACCTGAAGAAACACCAACATTTGCTGGCCTTAAAAGACGGTCTGATATCATAAAACCTTCATCTAGAACCTGTAATATATGACCAGCCTTTACTGTCGGCATTGGTGCTTCAAACATTGCTTGATGTAATTCAGGATCAAATTTATCACCAACTTCTGGTGCTATAGGTATAATATTATGTTTTGCAAACGTATTAATTAATTCTCTTTGAGTAAGATCAATTCCCTCAAATAGACTTTTATTGGCTTCTCTCTGTTCTTCTGAAGCCATTTCTGATGCACGCTTCATGTTATCGTATACTGATAGTAAATCTCTAGCCAATTTTCGACCACCATATACTTCAGCATCCCTACGATCACGTTCTCCACGTTTTCTTTGGTTTTCAGCTTCAGCCAACGCCCTCATCAAGCGATCATTAAGTTCTGCATTCTCAGCACGCAATTCATCTACTTCACTTAATTCTTCAGATTCATCATTAGCCGAATCATCGTTTTCAAGCTCTGTTAAATCTTCAATATTCACCAATTCTTCATCTTCTAACGGAACATCTGGTTCTGATAAGGATACTTTTGGTTTTTCGTCATCTAACATTCATTTAAGTCCTTAGTAAGCGCCCAATTAATTGAGCTGTATAATCTACAATAGGCACAACACGCCCATAATTTAATCTTTTTGGCCCGATTACTCCTACCGCACCAATTACTTTTCGATCAGCATTCATATACGGAGAAACTACTAATGACGACCCCGAAAGTGAAAACAATTTATTTTCTGAACCAATGAATATTTTCACACCGTCACCCTGTTCTGCAAGATCTAAAAATTGACTAATATCTTTTTTTTGCTCCAAATCATCAAATAATGATTTAATGCGTTCCATATCTTCATCTGATTGCCCATCATCTAATAAATTTGATCGCCCTCGCACAATTAACCTTGCTTCTGATCCCTGATCTTTTGCCCAAACCGCTACACCATCTTTTATCATTTGTTGAGACAATATATCTAAATCTTTTTGGTGCTTTTCAACATGCCTATCAACCACGTTGCGCAAGTCACTAATTGTGTGGCCAAAAACAATTGAATTCAAGAAATTAGCTGCCTCTCTCATTGATGATGGTGTCTGACCAAGAGGTGGATTAAACATTCGGTTTTCAACATTTCCATCTTCAGTTACTAAAACTACCAATGCGCGGTCAGGAGCAAGAGAAACAAATTCAATATGTTTTATTGGAGCTTCAGACTTTGGCGCCATAACGACACTAGCGCCCTGAGTAAGGCCTGAAAGCATAGTACCAGCTTTATCTAATACAGACGCCATATCATTAGTATGATCAAGCGACGCATCAATTTCCTTACGTTCTTGAGTGTTAATGTCTCCAACTTCTAACAAACCATCAACAAAAAGCCTTAATCCACTTTCAGTGGGTATTCGCCCTGCCGATACATGTGGTGCATTCAATAAGCCCAAAAACTCTAAATCATTCATAACATTTCTAATCGTTGCTGCTGAAATGTTTTCACTTAAGCTGCGCGTTAATGTACGTGATCCAACAGGATCTCCTGTGTCAAGATACGACTCAACCAGCAGTCGAAAAACTTCTTTGCTTCGGACATTGAGATCATCAATTGAATGTTGGCTGGATTCTTTCACGTGCGCCCCTTCCATGGGTCAGCTTTTATATTAAAAACCTTTCTCTACTAGGTCAATCTAGGTTTGCGCCTATTGCTCATTACTTGTATCAACATAAAATATTATAGGAGAATTCTAATGCGCCCATCTGGCAGAGCTATTGACGTAATGCGTCCAATTGAAGTTGAAGTAGGTTTTACTAAACATGCTGAAGGTTCATGTTTAATAAAATGCGGAGATACACATGTACTTTGCACAGCAAGTGTTGAAGACAGAACACCTCCTTGGCTGAGAAATACTGGAATGGGGTGGGTCACAGCTGAATATGGTATGTTGCCAAGATCAACTGGCTCACGAAACAGGCGTGAAGCTGCTTCAGGTAAACAATCTGGTAGAACTCAAGAAATTCAGAGATTGATAGGGCGGTCATTACGCGCAGGTGTTGATCGATTGTCTTTAGGCGAAAGACAGATAACTGTAGATTGTGACGTATTGCAGGCAGATGGTGGAACAAGATGTGCGTCCATTACTGGTGGTTGGATCGCCCTGAGGTTAGCAATAAATGCTATGATCAAGGCTGGTGATATTAAAGAAGATCCACTAACTGAACACGTTGCAGCGGTATCGTGTGGAATATACGGTGGACAACCTGTTTTAGATTTAGATTATGCAGAAGATAGTGAAGCTGGAACTGATGCAAATTTTGTAATGACTGAATCAAAAGGACTAATTGAAATTCAAAGTTCTGCTGAAGGTGCAACATTTGATCGATCAGAATTTGATACCCTTATGGATTTAGCTGAAAAAGGTATATCTGAATTAATAAAAGCACAGAAGACAGCTATATCCTAATGCGAAAACTTACAGAAAAACATATTATTCTAGCAAGTCATAATAAAGGTAAGCTTAAAGAAATTGCCGATTTATTAAATCCTTTTGGAATAAAAGTTACATCTGCGGGCGATTTAGGATTAAATGAACCAGACGAAACAGAAAATACATATGTTGGTAATGCACGTATAAAAGCACATTATGCTGCAAAATCATCAAACAAACCTGCACTTTCCGATGATAGTGGCTTTTCTGTAGAAATATTGGATGGTGCACCAGGTGTTTATAGTGCTGATTGGGCTGAAACACCAAATGGTCGAGATTTTTCTATGGCAATGTCAAAGATATGGAATAAAATTCAACACTCTAAAATGCCATGCAAAGCAAAGTTTTGCTGCACTTTGTGCTTAGCTTGGCCAGATGGGCATGATGAAATATTTGAAGGGAGCGTTAAGGGAGAGATTGCATGGCCACCTAGAGGAAGTAATGGGTTTGGTTATGATCCAATGTTTATTGCAAGTGGAATGAGCCAAACTTTTGGAGAAATTACTCCTCATGATAAACATTTAATAAGCCATAGAGCAGATGCATTTGGAAAATTTATACAAAATTGCTTGAAGGGATAGAGTGTGATGAAAAAGTTGATTTCAAGTGGGTCGTCTTTTGAGAAAAAATTAGGTTACAGCCGTGCAGTTATAGTAGGAAATTGGGCTTTTGTTTCTGGCGTTACAGGCTATAATTATAAAACAATGATTATGCCAAATGATATATTTAGCCAGGCTACCAATTGTTTTGAAACCATCCAAAAATCACTTATAGAGGGCGGTTTTTCTTTATCAGATACTGTGCGAGTCCAATATACATTAACATCTTCAAAACTGGTAGATGATGCTGCTCCTGTTTTAGAAAAGTATATGGGCAATATCCGCCCCGCAGCAACTATGGTTATTGCTAATATGATTAAACCAGAAATGTTAATTGAAATTGAAATTACAGCATTAAAAAATTGATACATGATTGGAAAAATGGTGGCTTTGGCATTTATGTTCACTGGCCGTTTTGTGCAGCAAAATGTCCATATTGTGATTTTAACTCCCATGTACGCAAATCTGTCGATCAAAAAAGGTGGCTTACAGCTATTTGCCTTGAATTAAAAAATAATGCATCTCGTACATCAGGTAGAATAGTAAACACTATATTTTTTGGTGGAGGAACACCTAGTCTAATGGAGCCAGAAACTGTATCCGGTATCATTAATGAAATTTCATTATTGTGGGAATTAGCGCCAGATATAGAAATTTCTTTAGAGGCAAACCCCACTTCTGTAGAAGCTCAAAAGTTTTCAGATTTTAGCAATGCCGGTGTTAATCGCCTCTCTATGGGTATACAATCTTTACGTAATAATGATTTAAAAGCATTGGGTCGAATGCATACTGTGATTGAAGCGCGTAACGCTTTTGATATTGCTAAAAAATACTTTCATAGGGTTAGTTTTGATCTGATATATGCTAGACAAGGACAATTAATAAGTGACTGGAAGGCCGAATTATTAGAAGCAAGTGCAATGGCCGTTGATCACTTATCTTTATACCAACTGACCATAGAGGCAGGCACTCGGTTTGGTGATTTATACGACCGTGGGAAACTCAAAGGTCTGCCAGATGACGGCTTGGCCGCTGATATGTATGATGCGACCCAAGAACTCACATTTCTAAATAACATGCCAGCTTATGAGATATCAAATCATGCACTTAATGGAGCTGAATCACGTCACAATTTAATTTACTGGCGTTATGGTGATTATGTAGGCGTTGGTCCAGGTGCACACGGCAGAATAACAAGCAAAGGCAATCGAATTGCAACAGTAACAACCCAAAACCCAGAAGATTGGCTTCGGAACGTAGAATTAAAAGGCACCGCAACAAGCGATGATGAGATCATTAAACCAAGAGACCAAGCAGCCGAATATTTAATGATGTCATTACGTTTAACTGAGGGGCTAGATATGAATAGGTTTGAGAATCTTTGTGGTGCCGCTTTAGACAATCAAGTTATTGATAAGAATATACAAAATGGTTTATTGAAGGTTAATAATAATAACCTTATTGCAACACAACGTGGCAAAATTATTTTGAATACCGTAATAAAAGATCTTTTAATTTAAAGTAAACAGGTATTAATTTATGAAAATAATATGGTTATTTTTTGGCTTTATTACACTTCTTTTGGCTCTTATTGGTATTGTATTACCTTTACTACCTACTGTACCTTTTTTGCTCTTAGCAGCATTTTTCTTTGCTCGCTCATCTACAAGGATACACGATTGGCTCATTAACCATCCAAAACTTGGCCCTCCAATATATGATTGGCAAAATAATGGCTCCATAAGCTTAAAGTCAAAAAAAACTGCCACCTTTTGTATACTTATTGCTTTATTAATACCTATCTATATAGGCTTGGGTTGGAAAATAATTTCATTTCAAATTTTAATATTATGTATAGTTTTAAGCTTTATTTGGACACGTCCGTCAAAATAGAACATAACCTATCTAATTCATCTAAATTTTTATATGAAATTATAACTTTTCCATCACCACTCAATTCTTTATGGTCTATTGATACTTTCATTTTAATATTAGAAAATAAATCGGCTTCTATTGCCAAAGTATCTGAATCTTTTTTCTGTATGGTTTTATTTATTTTTTTCCTACTAAGCCTTTGTTTTACATATCTTTCTGCTTCCCTTACAGACATTTTTTCTTCAATCATAATGTTAGCCAATGCAACAGCCTGTTTATTACCAACCAAAGTTCTTGCATGCCCCACAGAAAGCGCTCCATTGCGTACAAAGTTTTGTACTTTTTCTGGTAAATTTAATAACCTTAATAAGTTTGCAATATAACTTCTACTTTTTCCTAAACCAGAAGCTACCTGGTCTTGAGTATAGCTGAAATTATCTATCAAAGATTGATAACCAAGAGCCTCTTCTAATGGGTTTAAATTTGATCTTTGTACATTTTCAATAATAGCAACTTCTAATAGCTCTTCGTCCGTGAAGTCGCGAACCACAACAGGAACCTCATGTAACTGTGCTTTCTGTGCGGCTCGCCACCTTCTCTCACCTGCTACAATTTGGTACAACTCATTGTTTTCAGGAGATAACCTTACTATTATTGGTTGGATTATACCTCTTGAGGCAATGGATCTAGCCAAGTCTTCTAAATCATCTTTATTAAAGTCTTGGCGCGGTTGATCAGGATTTGCTATGACTTTCTCAATAGGCAAAATATTGGTTGAAGTAATTAAAGTTGCGTCTGGTGTTTTTTTAGTATCACCATCTATATCTGCCATTAAAGCGGATAATCCACGTCCTAATCCTTTGCGGTCTCTTTTTTTACTCATTTTAATATCCAATACCTAAATTTATCTTTGTTTAACCTTATCTCTAATTAGAAACTCAGCCCCTAGAGAAACATATGCTTCTGCCCCGCGACCTGAAGCGTCATATTCAAGAATTGTTTCACCATAAGACGGCGCTTCAGAAAGCCGTACAGTTCTAGGTATAATGGTTTTATATACTAAATCCTTTAAGTTATCTCGAACATCGACTTCAACCTGTTGTGCAAGTTTAACCCTTTTATCAAACATAGTTAAAACCACACCATCAATAAACAATGAGGTTCCTAACGCCTCACGTACTTCTCTAACAGTCAAGATTAATTGTGATAAACCCTCCAATGCATAAAACTCTGATTGTAAAGGTACTAAAACAGAGTCACTTGCAGCAAATGCATTTATTGTTAGTAAGTTAAGCGACGGAGGACAGTCAATGAAAACATAATCGAACTCCTTAACTTTTTCTATAGCGTTACGCAGTTTAATTAGTCGACCCTTGTCGTTCATTAGTTCTGCGTCTGCTGAGCTGAGATCCGTATTGGATGTTATTAGTGATAAATTTTTAACATGTGTTTTTATAATTGCTTTATTTATATCAATACCATCAACCAAAACATCATATGCTGTATATTCTCTATTGTCAGGAGAGATACCCAATCCTGTAGAGGCATTTCCTTGAGGATCAAGGTCTATTACAAGAACTTTATGGCCCTTAGTTGCTATCGCAGCAGCCATATTAATAGCTGTTGTGGTTTTACCAACACCACCTTTTTGATTAGCAATAGAAACTATTCTTTTAAGTTTAACCCGCATGCTTTATTCCAGTCAGTTGTAAAATGCGCCCGTTTTGATGCGTTACACTTTGTCTTTCTTTTAACATGAAACCCCAAGATTTTTTTGCTTCATAAACCTCATTAACATAAGTATCACCCTTCAAGAACAAACATGTTCCACCATCTTTAAGTATATCTTTACTGTACGTTAGCAGTTGAGAAAGTGTTGCTAATGCTCTTGCAGTAACAATATCTGCCTGTAGTCCTTCCACATTTTCTATTCTATTTGTTAATATATTTATATCAATACCTGTTTCACGTGAAACATTTCTCATAAATGCACACTTTCTTGAATCACTCTCAATAAGTACAAATTTTAATAGTGGTTTTTTCTCTAGGGCTATAATTGCCAGAACTAGGCCAGCAAAACCTGCTCCAGAACCTATATCTACAAGGGTTTTAGCATAACTTGGTAAGTGTTGCCACAATTGAGCAGAATCCAAGAAATGTCTGTGCCATTTATTCTTTAATGTAGTTTTTGATACCAGGTTAATTGCTGGATTCCATTTTTCAAGTAATTTAGAGTATACCTCTAATCGGTCCATTGTTTCACGTGAAACATCGCAAAGTCTCATTAGCTCAAGCTTTGAAGTCTCTTCGTTCATGCACTTTTCTTCACATCTGATCTTCTAATTGATGTAAGTATTAACGCCAATGCTGCTGGTGTCATTCCTTCAATTCTTCCTGCTTGAGCTAATGTTGATGGACGTGATTGTGCTAGCTTTTGCTTTATTTCATTAGATAAGCCTGAAATATCTTTAAAGTTAAAATTTTCTGGTATAGATAACTGCTCATCTTTTCTCATAGCTTCAACCGCTGATGACTGACGATCTATATAATTTACGTAAACTGCATCTTTTTCTAACTGGTCTCTTACACCTTTATCCAAACTCGATAAATCTGGCCAAATATTAGTTAGCTTTTGCAAATCAACACCTTTAAAAGATAATAAATCCATAGCGGACCTATGAATACCATCTTGCTTAATGGAAATACCAGCTTTTTTTGCCTGTGTGGGTGTGATTGAATAAGAGTTAAGTAAGGATTTGGCGTTGTTCAAAATTTCAAGCCTAGCGTTAAATAAGTTACGCCTTTTTTCATGGACCAATCCACACTTAATACCTAATGGTGTTAATCTTTGATCAGCATTGTCCGCCCGTAATGATAATCTATATTCTGCACGACTGGTAAACATACGGTATGGTTCAGTAACGCCACGGGTAACCAAATCATCAATCATAACACCTATATAAGCTTGTGCTCTATCAAAAATAATTGGGGTTTTAGATAGTGCCGCTCTTGCTGCATTTAAACCAGCAACCAACCCCTGTGCGGCAGCCTCCTCATATCCAGTGGTACCATTTATTTGTCCAGCAAGGTAAAAACCATTAATGTCTTTTAGCTCTAACGTATGCTTTAACGCTCTTGGGTCTACGTAATCATATTCAATTGCATATCCTGGCTGTAAAATTTTCGCTTTTTCTAACCCAAGCATAGAATGAACATATTCATTTTGAATATCTTCTGGCAGACTGGTAGAAATGCCATTTGGATATATCGTATAATCATTTAAACCTTCAGGTTCTAAGAATACTTGGTGGCTATCTTTTTCAGCAAACCTTACAATCTTATCCTCAATTGACGGGCAGTATCGTGGCCCAACACCATCAATTTTACCACCATACATTGCTGATTTTTCTAAGTTTTCTTGTATTATTGTATGTGTTGTTAGATTTGTGTGTGTAATACCACACTTAATCTGGCGTGGTATATCTGACTTCTTAGAAAGAAAAGAAAATAGGCTAGGGTCCTCATCAGCGGCCTGCGTTTCTAATAAACTCCAGTTGATTGTTCTGGCATCAAGGCGCGGCGGCGTTCCAGTTTTTAGACGGCCCATTGGCAATCTAAAACTATCCAACCGCTCAGCTAATGGAATTGCAGGCTTATCGCCCATTCGCCCACCAGGACGACTAACATTTCCAATATGAATAATTCCTCTAAGAAAAGTTCCTGTTGTTAAAACAACAGTCTTTGAGTGTACCTCACTTCTATCGGCTAGTATGACCCCCCCTATAGAATCATCTTTCATTATTAAATCAGATACTTCAGCCTCAATTACATCCAAACCATCTATATTTTTGAATTCATTCTGCATAGCATTTCTATAAAGTGCTCGATCTGCTTGAGTTCTTGGACCCTGAACTGCTGGGCCTTTTTTTCTGTTTAAAAGTCTAAACTGAATACCTGATTTATCCGCTACACGACCCATTAATCCATCTAATGCATCAATTTCACGAACTAGGTGACCTTTTCCAAGCCCACCAATAGCTGGGTTGCAAGACATTTCACCTATAGATTTAAATTTGTGAGTAATTAATGCTGTCTTTGCACCCACCCTCCATGCTGCATGAGCGGCATCTGCCCCGGCATGACCACCACCAATTATAATTACATCATATTGTTTCACGTGAAACACCCGTTAATATTTAATTTACATCTATACTGCATATCAAACACAAAGGGGAAGAGCTGAATTATTACAGTTAATATTATTCATTTACTATTTACCCAAGCAAAAGCTTGAGAATATTTCATCTAATAGGTCCTCAACACCAACTGATCCTATTAATGAACTTAAACACTGAATTCCTTGGTGGAATTCAGATGAAGCAAGTTCTGATAGTTCTAATTCATCACTTACAAGTAACTTACCTGCATCAAGATATTTCTGTGCACTTATCATTGCAACCCTATGTCTTTCTCTCGTCGCTGTTTGCGCACCTATAGATAAGTTTGTGAGTTTTAGTGATATTTCTTTCAACAGCGCATCTAATCCATCACCTGTTTTGCCTGATATTGCTAGAGTCTTTGTATTGTTAATTAAATCACATTTTCCAATGGTTAAAATATCATTTTTATCTGGCGTCAGCATTGAACCAGTGACAGATCCATCCTGCGTAATGAAGACACGTAGATCCGCTTTTTCTGCTCGACTTATTGCTAAATCAACACCAATTTTTTCAATTTTATCAGATGTGTCTCGTAATCCCGCTGTGTCTAACAGTGTAACTGCGTAACCATCTATATCCATTTTTACCTCTATAACATCTCTTGTAGTTCCTGCTATATCTGAAGTAATTGCTGCATCTCGGCCAGCTAATGCATTTAATAAAGTAGATTTTCCTATGTTGGGTGCACCGACGATTGCTACCTCAAAACCTTCTCTAATTCGCTCGGCTGCAAAAGATCCCTGTATTTCTGTTTTTAAATCTGTTTGTGTTTTATTTATAAGTTCCAAAACTTCTGGAGTTACATCCACCGGTATGTCTTCATCAGCAAAGTCAATTGTTGCCTCAATGAGGCTTACAGCTCGAATTAAATCAATACGCCATCTTTGAACCTTTTTTGATAATGCACCACCCATAGACCTCATAGCTAAACGTCTTTGTGCTTCTGTTTCTGACTCTATTAAATCAGCTAATCCTTCTACTTGTGTTAAGTCTAATTTACCGTTTTCAAGAGCTCTTCTTGTAAATTCACCTGGCTCTGCAATACGTAAACCACGTAAATCACTTAATGTTCTTAATATGTATGAAACGACCGCTGTACTACCATGACAATGTATTTCAACAACTTCATCTCCAGTAAAACTAGCTTTTTCTTTAAATGTAAGTATTAATGTTTCATCAATAATATTATTTTCTAGATCATAAATTTTTCTGAGACACCTACCATCAACTGGAAGTTTCTTTTTAACAAGTTTTTCTAAAGAACAAATACTGTTTGCTCCCGATATTCTTATTATGGAAACACCCGCTCTTCCTTTAGCACTAGCTAGTGCAAAAATGATATCAGACATGCACAACCTTTTGATTTTATTTATTTTTTTATGTATTCATAGAATCAAAGAATTCAGAATTTGATTTTGTTGCCTTTAGTTTACCGAGTAAGAACTCAACAGCGTCTGTTGTTCCCATCGGATTTAAAATCCTTCGTAATACAAATGTCTTTGCTAGATCAGTTGGGTCTACTAAAAGCTCTTCTTTTCTTGTTCCAGACTTCAAGATATCTATTGCAGGGAAAACGCGTTTATCCGCAACTTTGCGATCTAGCACAACTTCAGAGTTACCAGTGCCTTTAAACTCTTCAAAAATAACTTCGTCCATACGAGAACCTGTTTCTATTAGAGCAGTTGCGATAATAGTTAAAGATCCACCCTCTTCGATGTTTCGTGCTGCTCCAAAGAACCGTTTAGGGCGCTGTAGAGCATTCGCATCAACCCCACCGGTAAGAACTTTACCTGAGGACGGTACAACAGTGTTAAATGCGCGTCCTAGGCGGGTTATTGAATCTAATAAAATCACAACATCTCGACCATGCTCAACTAATCTTTTTGCTTTTTCAATCGCCATTTCGGATACAGCAACGTGTCGTGTTGCCGGTTCATCAAATGTTGAAGAGATCACCTCTCCCTTTACAGAACGCTGCATATCTGTAACTTCTTCTGGTCTCTCATCAATCAATAAAACTATCAAAAAGCATTCTGGATGATTTACTTCAAGAGATTTGGCAATATTTTGAAGGATAACAGTTTTACCTGTCCTAGGTGGCGCAACTATTAAAGACCTTTGACCCTTGCCTATAGGTGAAACTAAATCAATTAACCTAGCCGTTTTATCTTTTATTGTAGGATCTTCTATTTCCATTTTTAGACGTTCGTCTGGATATAATGGTGTTAAATTATCAAAATGTACTTTATGTTTTATCGCTTCTGGATCAGAAAAATTAATTTGTGTGACTTTTGTCATAGCAAAATAACGTTCACCCTCTTCAGGCTGTGAAATCCAACCCTCTACAGTGTCTCCTGTTCTTAATGAATGTTTTCGTATCATTTGAGGTGAAACATAAATATCTTCAGGACCTGGTAAATAATTTGCTTGAGGTGATCTTAAAAAACCAAAACCATCCGACATTACTTCCATAACACCGTCCCCTGAGACTTCTGCTCCGTCCTCAGATTTCTCTTTTAAAATAGCAAACATCATCTCACCTTTTCTCATAGTGGATGCATTTTCTATCTCTAGGGTTTCGGCCATCTTTAATAAATCGGCAGCCGATTTAGCTTTAAGCTCTGAAAGGTTTACTTTTTCTGTTTCCATGATTCGACCACAAATTTTTACCTAAGATAAATAGGCGTTAATGTTTAAAGTTGTATATAATTTCAATCTATAATGGTGTGGGTCACCAGACTGTTTTTTTAAGTGTTATTTTATAAGGTATAATATGTCAATTTTTAAAAAGGTCTTACAACGACCATTATTATAATTAACACCATCAAAAATGTAGGAACCTCATTTAATAGACGATATTGTTTTCCACTATACTGAATAACATTATTTTTTAATAATTTTTGTTGCTTTAATAGAAAACCGTGAAAACCTGTCATTAATATAACAGAAGCGATTTTGATCCATATCCAGAAAACTGCCCAATCAACGATACCTGGAGTTAAGAGCAATAGAATACCAAAAGTCCAAGATGTAATCATTGCAGGATTCATAATACGTTTAATTAATAAATGTTCCCACAATACTATAGTTTTCCCTTTATCTAAATGTTTTGAATCTGTCTCAACATGATAAACATATAATCTAGGTAGATATAGTAAACCTGCCATCCATGATATCACAGCCAATAGATGTATTACTTTCGTCCAAGGATAAATTGTATTTAAAATTTCCATCTTAGCTTTCTAATGTTATTCTAACATCACTAATACTATAATATATATATTAAGAAAGAATAGTTGTTTGTAGTGTATACTGTGAAAAGCGGGGATTAAATTTAATTAACAAATATATTAACAAAAAAAGTAAGAAATTATTTAAAATTCATGTTATACACTAGATGTGAATAAGTTTGGAACGTGTTGTATTTAAACAAATAAATATTGTATATATATGTGGATAGATATGTATATAAATACATCAAAAAAGTATCCACAGGAATTAAATAAAAACAAAAAATATATTAACAGCTAATAAAATGTTAATTATAAAAAATAAGTGTTAGTTATTTTTGAAAATTAATGAAAAACTGTTAATAAATATAAACAAGACACATTGTATCCACAACTAATCAACATACAAATATAATAAAGGTAGACAGTGAAACCAAATATTATTCTAGCATCTGAATCTATAACAAGACAAAACTTATTAACGCAGGCTGGAGTAATATTTAATTCTGTTTCTGCGAAAATAGACGAAATAACAATAAAAAAATCTCTTACAAGCGAGGGTGCAAATCCAAATGATATAGTTGATGCGTTGGCTGAATTTAAAGCAGCAAGAGTAGCAAATAATTATCCAACAGATATAGTAATTGGAAGTGATCAAATTTTAGTGTTTGAAGGTGAAATAATTTCTAAAGCTAAAAATATGATAGATGCTAAAAAAACACTGAAACGATTAAAAGGCAAAACACACCAATTATTATCTTCAGCAGTAATATATGAGGATAATAAACCAGTATGGAGAACAATTTCAAGAGCACAGCTTTTCATGCGAGAGTTTTCAGATGAATTTCTTGAGGAGTATATAGAAAACTCAGGGAATATAATCTTATCATCAGTAGGGTGCTATCTTTTAGAAGAAAAAGGCGTAAATTTATTTAACAGAATTCAAGGGGATTACTTTACTGTATTGGGATTTCCTTTACTAGAAGTTCTAGATTTTTTACGTAAGCGAGGTTTGATTATAACATGATAAAAGCAGGTGTTGTTGGCTGGCCAATTGAACAAAGTAAATCACCAATTATTCACAACCATTGGTTGAAAAAATATTCAATTAATGGATCGTATGAAAGAATAAGCTGTGAGCCTAAAGACTTTTCTAACTGCATTAATAAGTTGATAGAATTGGGTTATGCTGGTGTAAATATTACAGTTCCATTTAAAGAAAAAGCTCTTGAAATATCAAATACGGTAACAGATTGTGCTCACAAAATTGGTGCAGCAAATACTCTAACCTTTAAGGATGGAAAAATACTTGCTGACAATACTGATGCAATAGGTTTTATAAGTAATCTGAGAACACAAGCACCAGAATGGAATGCAGATAAGGGTACTGCTTTAATATTAGGTGCAGGTGGGGCATCAAGGTCTGTTATATTTTCTCTATTAAATGAAGATACACCAAAAATAATACTTACTAACCGAACAAGGGAAAGAGCAGAAAATTTAGCGGTAAAATTCGGTAAAAAAATTACTGTAATTGATTGGAGTGATATAAGTTTATATTTATCGGATGTAAAAACTATTGTTAACACCACTTCTCTTGGTATGCTTGGTCATAGTGAACTAAAATTAGATACAATTAATTTAAATTCAGAAACACTTGTTACAGACATTGTCTACAATCCACTTAGAACAGTTCTGTTAGAGGACGCATATAAAAAAGGTTGTACAACTGTAGATGGTTTAGGAATGTTGTTATATCAAGCTGTTCCTGGATTTAAAAAGTGGTTTGGTATTGAGCCTAAAGTTACCAAAGCTTTGCGTACTGAAGTATTATTAGCATTATGAAAAATACGTTTGTTTTAGGATTAACAGGCTCAATTGGAATGGGTAAATCTACGACAGCAAATATTTTTCGTGAAGCTCAAATAGCTGTTTGGGATGCTGACGCTGCTGTTCACGAATTATATACAAGTGATACTGATACTATTGAAAAGATATTTGAAATTGCTCCCACATCTGTATCTGTATCTGGTGTCGATAGAAAAATATTAAGCGGTATAATACAGTCAGACAAAAGTCTGTTACATAAGATAGAGGATATTGTTCACCCAGCAATAAGAGAGCATAGATCAGCTTTCGTTGAAGTATGTAACAATACTGATCAGAAATTAGCTATTGTTGATATTCCACTTTTATATGAAACAGAAGCAGATAAGTGGTTAAATGCTGTTTTGGTGGTAACTATAGACGCGGAAACACAAATGAAGAGAGTTATGTCACGTGAAGGAATGAATGAAAAAATCTTTAGTATGATGTTATCTAGGCAAATACCAGATGCAGAAAAGCGTAAAAAAGCGGATTATATAATTGAAACAAAATCCATAGAATATGTTACTAATCAAGTTCACAATTTAATCAAATTACTAGTAGGTAGTAGATAAATGCGCGAAATTGTTTGGGATACTGAGACGACTGGATTTGATCCCATAGCAGGCGATCGAATTGTAGAAATTGGAGCGGTTGAATTAAATCAGCACCTACCAACTGGTAAGGTTTTCCATCAATATATAAATCCTGAAAGAGATATGCCACCAGGCGCATATGAAGTCCATGGATTATCAATAGATTTTCTAAAAGATTTTCCAGTATTTAGTGAGATTGCAAACGAGTTTATTGATTTTATTGGAGATGCAACACTGATTGCACATAATGCAAAATTCGATATGAAATTTATAAACTCTGAATTAAAAAATGCTAATTTACCAGAAGTGCCACTAAATCAATCATTAGATACACTTGAAATAGCACGAAAGAAATTTCCCGGAGCACAAAATTCATTAGATGCACTATGCCGGCGTTTTAACATAGATAATTCTGGGCGACAAAAACATGGTGCATTATTGGATAGTGAAATTTTAGCGGAAGTTTATTTAGAATTAGTTGGTGGTAGGCAACCAGATTTTTCCTTAAGTCTTGTTGGAAATTCTAGTTCTGAAAATTCTTTGGATACATCGAGTACAGTCATATCCCGTCCAAAAAAATTGGATAGCTTGATCACAAATGAAGAAAAGATAGCACATGAGGAATTTATACTATCTTTAGGTGTTTCTGCAGCGTGGAATAAAAAATCATAAAAAGAAAAAAGCAGTGCTTTTTTTAATTTACAGTAGCTTTTTCAGCTGCTTGCCTTTGTAGTTCACTACGATAGAGCGCCATGAAATCTATTGGGTCAACGTTTAATGGTGGATATCCTCCATCTGCAGTTGTGTTTCTAATAATTTGTCTGACAAAAGGGAAAAGCATTCTAGGGCATTCAATCATTAAAAATGGGTGCAGTTGTTCTTCAGGTACATTTTCAACATGAAATACACCTGCATAATCTATTTCTAATAAAAATACCTTTTTGTCTTTTGAGTCTGCATTAACTGTAAGTTTTAATATTACTTCGTAGTTATCACTATCACCTTTCCGAGCATCAAGATTTACTTGTACATTTATCTCAGGTGAAGAAGAGTCTCCAAGATTTTTTTGAGCAGCAATATTTTCAAAAGAAAGATCACGAATGTATTGATGTAAACATTTCATTGTTGGTGCTTTTGGCGGTGTTGGTTTTTCTTCTTTATCAGCCATTGTTCTACTCCAGTTACTGTCGGAAATTCGTCTAGCAATTATTACATTAAGTAACAATCACTCTTTAAGGTTTTTATTTATTTATTTAGAATCTTTTTTTGGATCATTTACTACAGTATAATCTGCATCATAAATACCTGCGTCATTTGGATGCTCACTTTTTGGGGTATTAAAAGTATTTGTTTTTGCCATGTTTGCAAATTTTGCTATACCTAATCCTATTAAGAAAGATCTAAATCGTGGTACTAATAACAAAATTCCAAAAGTATCTGTAAAAAAGCCAGGTGTAAGTAGCAACACACCAGAAACTAAAATCATTGCACCATGAACAATTTGCTTCATTGGGTTTTGGCCTGATTTAATTGAATTTTGCAAAGTACCTAAAGCGGTTAAACCTTGAGATTTAAGTAGTGTAGAGCCTATTATAGCAGTTAGTATGACTATACCTAGTGTTGGGTATAATCCAATTGTGCCCCCAACTTGAATAAATAACGTAATTTCTATAATCGGAATTGCAATAAATATTAATAGTATTAACATTTTAAAACCTCGTAATTCGTGTGTCTTTCAGTGGACTATCACCCTTGGGTGAACTAGATATGTGATAAATGTAAATATTACTAGTGTTGTATATATAAAAATTTAAAGGTTTAATATGAGTGATCCAATGATTCAGCTTGTTATTCTTGGCGTTATAGCGCTTTTTGTTATTTTACGGTTACGCAGTGTTCTTGGGACACGTACAGGGTTTGAACCCACTAATGCTCCTCAGCAAACTTTTAAAAAAGAAAAACCTAAAGATGAAGAAGTCAAAGAGGTAATAGATCGAGATATTGCTGATTATATTTTGATTGATAGTCCAGGTGGCAAAGCCTTGTCCCAAATGAAAAAAGCTGAAAATACATTTTCAGTTACAGAATTTATTGAGGGTGCGCGCCAAGCTTATGAAATGATCTTGATAGCATTTGAAGAAGGTGACCGTGACGGTTTGCGACCATTTTTAGCTGATGATATTTATGAAAGTTTTGAAGCTGTTATAATTGAAAGAGAAAATGCTAAGCTAAATGTAGACGCAACATTTATTGGATTAAGAGAAATAAAACTTTCGAATGCTGAATATGATTGGCGTTCAAAAGAGGGCGAAATTACATTAACTCTAATTGCTGAACTTACTACCGTTGTTAAAAATAATAAGGGTAAAGTTATTGAGGGTGACAAAAATACCATTAAACGGCAAAAAGATATTTGGACATTTTCACGCGTAATGGGCAGTGATAATCCTAATTGGATTTTAGTTGCAACAAGTGAATAGTTCAGCTTAATTTTGATTAATTTATAATTATTCTTTAAATTAAATTTATAAGAGCAAATTTAAAGTTTGAGGAAATTAATAAGTGGGAAAAAAAACACCAAAAATTATTAGTACAGAAGATTTAGAAATTTGGGAAAAAATTACGTCGCAGTTAAAACGTAATAAACCAGATATATTAATCAACAAACAAATTAGAACTGTAAAAATAAAAAAATCAGTTAGTACACTACCAACTGTACCAAAACTAAAGCCATTTGTTATTGGTGAAAAATCAGAACATAAAGCAAAGTATAGTTTTCCAAATTTTCAAACAGAAAAGAAGAAAATTTCACCAAATATGGATAAGAAAAACTTCCAAAAACTGGTTAAAGGTAAAATGGAAATTGAAGGCACATTAGATCTTCATGGTTTAACTGCCGACCAAGCAAAAATAAAGTTGATTACTTTTATCTCACAATCCCATCTCTTAGGTAAAAGGTTAATAATTGTTATTACAGGAAAAGGAAAACATAAAGGATTTGATGAATTTCAAAGGCCTATAAATGGAGTTCTTAGAAAAAGCATGCCTGATTGGGTTAACAACACAGCAATATCACAAAAGGTACTACAAGTTACACCAGCTCAACCTAAACACGGTGGAGATGGTGCATTCTATGTATACTTAAGGCGGCAAAGATAAATTATTAATTAAAATTAAATCCAATAATTATAAATTATTTTTGGTAAAGTATAATTATGTAAAAATTTTAAAGCACATACCTAGATAAATCATTACTACGCGATAATTCACCTAAATGTTTTTCGACAAAAGCAGAATTTACCTCAATAGATTCTCCTGATCGATCTGGTGCAGTAAAGCTAAGTTCTTCAAACACACGTTCTATAATTGTATGTAATCGCCGCGCACCAATATTTTCTATACTTTCGTTAACTTCAGCTGCTATTTTAGCTAAAGCGGCAATCCCATCTTTAGTAAATGTTACATCAACATTTTCAGTAGCCATCAAAGCAGAATATTGTCTGGTTAATGCATTTTCTGTCTCAGTTAATATTCTTATAAAATCTTTTTCTGTAAGTGCTCTTAGTTCTACACGAATTGGTAGTCTGCCCTGTAGTTCAGGTAGTAGGTCTGAAGGTTTCGCAATATGAAAGGCACCAGATGCAATAAATAAAATATGATCAGTTTTTACTGGACCATGTTTTGTTGATACGGTTGTACCTTCAATTAATGGAAGAAGATCACGTTGAACACCTTCTCGAGATACGTCCCCTCCACGAGCGTCTGCTTTTGCGCAAACTTTGTCGATTTCATCAAGAAAAACAATACCACTTGTTTCAACTGCAATCACTGCTTCTTTGGTAACAGCTTCTTGATCAACAAGTTTATCAGCTTCCTCATCAATTAATACTTTATAACTATCTGAGATTTTGATTTTCCGTTTAACGGTTCTACCACCCATAGCTTTCCCGAATATTTCCCCAATATTCATCATACCCATTCCTGGTTGACCTGGAATATCTACCATTCCGCCCATAGGATTAGTGGTATCAGCTAACTCTAGTTCAATTTCTTTATCATCAAGTAATCCGTCGCGTAGCTTTTTTCTAAATACTTCTCGAGTTTGTTCTCTAGCATCTGACCCACACAACGCATCTAAAACGCGATTTTCAGCATTGCTATATGCCCCTGCATTCACTTTTTCACGCTTGTTTTCTTTAACCATAACAATTGCACTATCAACCAGGTCACGGATAATTTGCTCTACGTCACGGCCAACATAACCAACTTCTGTAAATTTAGTTGCTTCAACCTTTAAAAATGGTGCCTTGGCTAATTTTGCCAGACGGCGACTGATCTCGGTCTTTCCAACACCAGTAGGTCCAATCATCAATATATTTTTAGGATAAACCTCATCCCTTATATCATCATTTAGCTGATTTCTTCTCCATCTGTTGCGCAAAGCAACCGCAACTGATCGTTTTGCATCATTTTGACCAATGATGAATCTATCTAATTCTGAAACAATTTCGCGTGGTGTTAAATCTGTCATTTAGATATTTTTTCTACTGTCATATTTCCGTTTGTAAATACGCAGATTTCTGCTGCTATCGTTAAAGATTTTCGAGCGATTGTTTCTGCATCTTGATCACTATCGATTAATGCACGAGCGGCTGCTAATGCAAAATTCCCCCCTGACCCTATCGCAGCAATGCCATGCTCTGGCTCGAGCACATCGCCAGCACCAGTGATGACAAAAATATCAGAACCATCAGTCACAATTAACATTGCTTCTAAATTTTTAAGATATTTATCCATCCGCCAGTCTTTTGCTAATGAAATAGAAGCTTTCGCTAATTGACCAGGAGAAGCTTCTAATTTTGCCTCTAGGCGTTCAAGGAGTGTAAATGCATCTGCTGTAGATCCAGCAAAACCACATATAACATCATGACCCCCAGGAGATATTCGACGAACTTTCTTTGCAGAACCTTTAATCACCGTGTTTCCAAGGCTTACTTGTCCATCACCCGCAATCACAACATCATTACCTTTTCGAACACCTATTATTGTTGTTCCGTGCCAGCCAGGAAATTTTGTTTTTTCCATTATAAACTTCCTTTTATGATAATTAGATAAGCTAAAGATAATATTTCTAATAAATGTACTAGGATCAAGAATAAAAATATTAAATCTTATTTATATTTAAGTGCCATATTTAATAATATGGCACTTAAAATAATATAAAAATTAGTCTAGTTTACGTTCAATTTCTTCTGTTTCAAAAATTTCTATTACATCACCGACACGTATGTCTTCATAGTTTTCAAAAGCCATACCACATTCTTGACCCATATGGACGTCTTTAACCTCATCTTTAAATCGTTTGAGTGTTTTTAATTTACCTTCATGAATTACGACATCATCTCGCAATAACCTAACACCAGCCGCACGGCGAGCAAGGCCCTCAGTAACCTCACAACCACCAATTTTTCCAACACCGGTAATTTTGAAAACTTCTTTTATTTTAGCATACCCAATAAAGGTTTCTCTTACTTCTGCAGATAACAATCCAGACGCTGCTGCTTTAATATCATCAACTAAATCATAGATTATTGAATAATAACGAAGTTCAACACCCTTTTGGTTTGCAGAAGCTCTAGCGGGTGCATTCGCTCGGACATTAAAGCCAATAATTGGAGCACCTGAAGCTTCTGCTAAAGTTACGTCTGATTCAGTTATCGCACCAACACCTGAATGAAGTACACTAACCCTAACTTCTTCATTTCCAATTTTCTCCATAGCTTGAACAATAGCTTCTGTTGATCCTTGAACATCAGCTTTTACAACGATTGGAAGGACTGATACACTTTGATCTGCTTTGACCTTAGCCATTAATTGATCGAGAGTAGTAGCAGATCCAGCAGTGGCTTTTTTATCTTTTGCGGCTTGTAAGCGATAATCAGCAATTTCTCTTGCTTCAGCTTCAGATGTTACAACATTTAATACATCTCCAGCAGCAGGTGTACCATTTAAGCCTAACACTTCAACAGGTACAGATGGTTTAGCTTCAGTTACTGTTTTGCCTTGATCGTTTATTAAAGCTCTTACTTTCCCCCACTGTTCTCCAACAACAAATATATCACCTTTACGCAATGTTCCATTTTTAACCAAAACAGTAGCAACAGGCCCACGACCTGTATCTAATTTTGCTTCAATAACTGCCCCATGAGCAGCTCTATCTGGGTTTGCCTTTAATTCAAGTAGTTCTGATTGTAATGAGATTGCTTCTAATAATTCATCTAATCCAGTACGCTTCAATGCAGAAATTTCAACATCTTGCACTTCACCTGACATTGCTTCAACAACTACTGAGTGCTGTAAAAGGTCTGTTCTTACACGCATTGGATCAGCAGCCTCATGGTCCATTTTATTAATTGCTATTATTAATGGTACATTGGCAGCTTTAGCATGTGCAATTGCTTCAATAGTTTGAGGCATTACACCATCGTTCGCAGCAACAACTAAAACTACTATATCAGTAACTTGAGCACCGCGGGCCCTCATTGATGTAAATGCTGCGTGCCCAGGTGTGTCTAGGAATGACAGTAACGTACCGTTTTCTGTGGTTATTTGATAGGCGCCGATATGTTGTGTGATACCGCCTGCTTCACCTGAAGCTACGTTTGTTTTTCGAAGTGCATCCAGCACTGATGTTTTACCATGATCAACATGACCCATTATTGTCACTACTGGAGCGCGCGGTTTTAGGTCTTCAACGTTATCTTCAGCTAATTTTATAGCGTCTTCAACATCTGCATCAGAAACACGCACAATTTTATGGCCAAATTCTTCAATAATTAATTCAGCTGTATCAGCATCTATCGTCTGATTTTGCGTTGCCATAATTCCATTTGTCATAAGTGCTTTTACAACAGCAGCTGTTTTTTCTGCCATACGATTTGCTAATTCTTGAACTGTGATTGCTTCTGGGACCTGTACGTCACGTACAACCTTTTCTCGTTCACCCATATTTTCGGCAGCCATCTTGCGGCGTTCACGATCTTGTTTTCGTTTTATTGAAGCTAGGGAACGTTGTCTATTTCCACCCCCACCAAGTGCTTGGTTTATAGTAAGCTTACCTGATCGACGACGATCATCACCACCTTTTTGATTACGAGGTTGTGGTTTATTTTCTTTACGGGGAGCATCGTCCCTTTTGGGGGCAATACGATCTCCAGCTTCTGCCTTTAAGGCTGCTGCTTGTGATGCTGCAGGATCATCCTCAGGAATTGGCTTTTCAGCTTTTACCTTTTTAGGTGATAGTGTTTCAGCGGGTTTCTTTTTATCTTCCAAAATTTGGCGGGCTTTTTCAACACGTTCTTCCTCAACGCGTTCTTTTTCATCTCTAACTTTACGTCTTTCAGCTCTTTCAGCTTCACGAGATTTTGTTTCAGCTTCTTCTCGTGCTTTTCGGTCATTTTCTTGAGCTGCTGCTGCCATTAAAGCTTTCTTACGTCTATCAAGCTCTATATCAGACACGCCAGCTGGACGCGGCCCACCAGAAGCATCTGCACCACCTTTTCCTGGCACTATTACACGCTTTCTTTTTTTCTCAACAACAACAGATTTACTGCGTCCATGAGAAAAGCTTTGCTTTACGTGGCCTGGCCCAGAACTATTGCGCAGTCCTAATGGTTTTTTATCGTCACTCATTCGTAATCACCTTTCTGTGCTGATTGTATCAGCTTTTGTCCAATTTGCGAATACCTGCAAGCCTGGAAGCTTCACAGCGAACTTTTTTAGTAAGCCCACCACCTGTCAGCGCCGCGTGTATCGCATAGTCTCGTCCAAATGCCAAACCCAATTCTTTTTGATTCAAGCATTTAAAATATACATTTTTTCCTTCTGGAGATCTAAGTTTTCCTAATTGTCTCTCTGAGCCATCACTTGCTTGAATTAAGATTTGAGCTTTCCCAGATATTAAAGCACCTTTAACAACCTCAAAGCCACTAACGACTTGACCGCCACGACGAGCTAAAGAAATTGTATCAATTACTTTTTTAACCAATAAATTTTCTATAAGCTCTAAAAGGTTGTCTGGAATTGTTGCTTGTACTTTTGCCGCTCGTGAAAATAAATTTTTATTTATAGCTTCTAGCAAACATTCTGATTTTGCGCTTATCCAAATTCCACGGCCTGGTAGTTTTTCTGACAAATCAGGCGTAACCACGCCTTTAGGGCAAAGAACAAAGCGTATGAGCTCTTCTTTTGGGTGTGAACTGCCAAGCACAATACATTTGCGCTCAGGTTCAGTGTTGCGTTTGGTTCGAATGCCTCTTGTCACAAGAAATATCTAAGACCTGAAACATCAGGCCTCAGCCCCCTCTTTACCAGGTTCAGCATTTGCGGCTTCAGCGGCCGCTGCATCCTCTGCTAGTTGCTCTTCTGTAACCCAGCCAATCTGCAATCTAGCTCGCATAATCATGTCTTGAGCTTCTTGAATATTAACTTCAAAACTTTCCAGTACTCCATCATCTTTATGTCGCTCTCCATTAACAGTTGTATAACCACCTGCTAATTCCCAGTCTGCACAGGTAGCGAAATCTTCTAAAGATTTAACATCATCTTTGCCTAAAGCGACTAACATTTGTGGAGATAGACCTTCAAAATCAATTAAATCCTGAGCAACACCTAATTCGCGCGCTTCCGCAATAGATTTTGCATTGATTTCTTCTAGGCTTTCTCTTGCACGAGCTTGCAGTTCACTTACTGTGTCTTGATCAAAACCTTCAATCATAAGCAATTCGTCAGTTTCCACATATGCAACTTCTTCTAAACTTGAAAAACCCTCTGATACTAACAATTGGGCTACAACTTCATCAACATTCATTGTATCCATAAATAATTGAGATCGTTCTTCAAATTCTTTTTGACGTCTTTCTGACTCATCAGTTTCTGTCATAATATCTATGTCTAGCCCAGTTAATTGAGAAGCTAACCTTACGTTTTGACCACGACGGCCAATTGCAAGGGATAATTGTTCATCTGGAACAACAACCTCAATACGCTCAGCATCTTCATCAAGTACAACTTTACTTACTTCAGCTGGTTGTAGAGCATTAACTAAAAAAGTTGGTGCATCTTCGTTCCATGGAATGATATCAATTTTCTCTCCTCCCAATTCATTTACTACAGCTTGTACACGCGATCCCCTCATGCCCACACATGCTCCAACAGGATCAATAGAATTATCAAAAGAAATGACACCAATTTTCGCTCTAGATCCTGGATCACGCGCGACAGCTTTAATTTCAATTATACCATCATAAATCTCAGGTACTTCCATTTTAAATAACTCAGCCATAAACTCTGGTGCTGTTCTTGAAAGAAAAACCTGAGGACCGCGCATTTCGGAGCGAACTTCCTTAATGTAAGCACGGATTCTGTCACCATTTCGAAACATCTCACGATTGACGAGTTGGTCGCGACGACATACAGCTTCGCCACGTCCCACATCAACTATTACATTTCCATATTCTACACGCTTAACGAGTCCGTTTATTATTTCCCCTTGGCGATCTTTAAATTCTTCGTATTGTCGATCTCGCTCAGCTTCTCTTACTTTTTGTAATATTACCTGTTTTGCTGATTGAGCACCAATTCGCCCAAAGTCCATAGGTGGTAATTTATCAATAATCAAATCCCCTACAGATGGATCTTCTTTGTGTGCCTTTGCCTCTTCTACAGTCATCTCTGTATACATATTTTCAGCTTCAGTACCCTCAACGACCACACGCACACGTGTCATCTCTAGTTCACCAGATTTACGATCAATAAATGCGCGGATATCTAGTTCTGCACCATATTTTGATTTGGCTGCCTTTGCATAAGACTCTTCCATAGCTTGTAAAACTAAATCTGGATCGATCATTTTTTCACGAGCAACTGAATCTGCGATTTGCAAAAGCTCTAGACGGTTAGCACTAGTAATGGCCATGGTTTATTCCTCTTCTGTTTCTATGTCGTCGAAATCACTTTCAACTATATTCGCGCGGCCTTTTTGAGATGCGGCCACTAATTCATCACTTAAAATTAACTTTGCATCAGATAGCCATTCAAAATCTAAGCCTATTGTTCCCTGAGGAATTTCAATCAGCACATCATTACCATCAATGCCGCGAGATATGCCCTTAAAGCGACGCTGGCCATCTATTAACTCTGATGTTTCTACTTTAATTTCAAAACCATCCCAAACTTGAAAATCTTTTAATCTTGTAAGAGGTCTGTCCATTCCTGGACTAGATACTTCTAATGCATATTCTGCTTCGATAGGATCTTCTACATCTAATACTGCACTTACCTCTGTTGATATTTTTGAACAATCATTAACATCAATACCACCATTTGGTTTATCTGCCATTATCTGTAATGTTGTTGCTTTTCCTGACATTAAGCGGATTCGTACAAGTTCATAGCCTAAATCTTCAATTATAGGCTGAACAATACTTGCCATTCGTTTATCTATAGCTGATTTTGCAATTAGATCTGACATTTTTCTCACATAAAAAAACGGGCTCACGGCCCGTCGTAAATTTCGATGGAAGGTTAGGGTGGAAGCTAACCTTTCCGGTATAAAAAATTACCTACAGATATAATTTGCAAAGTGCAAGTAGATTCGATTTAAGTATTTTACTTATATTTTTAAAACCCTAGAATATAACTCAAACTGTAATCATCTAAATTGAAAGTCCTGTTATGGAAAATCAAATTTCTAAATTTTTTTATCTAACAGGACTTTCAATTATGATCGTTTGGTTACTGTTTATTGGACAGTCAATATTATTACCAATCATTTTAGGTATTCTAACAGTATATATTTTAATAACGGCGTCTGATGCTATTTCACGTTGGCCTATGATGGATATTTTCCCCTCAATAGTGCATCGGTTAATAGTTTTATTAATTTTTATCGCAATTGTAGCCCTCATTTCATTAATGGTTTCAAACAATATAGAATACATTTTGTCTCAACTACCAATTTATCAAACTAATTTACAAATTGTGGTAAATAACCTCGCTACAAGTTTTGGTTTAGATAATGTCCCAAGTATTGATAAATTAATAGCTAATTGGTGGAGTAATATAGACATTCAAACATATGCTTTTCGAGCATTTGGTTCTATTTCCTCGATAGGGTCTGTATTATTCATGACTGCGCTTTATACAGGGTTTTTACTTTCTGAAGCTAGTAATTTCAGAGAAAAAATATCTAAAGCCCTAAAGAGTGATGCATCACAAGCTTTAGAAATAATTTCAAAAGTGAATAATAGAATTGGTATTTATTTAACCATTAAAACTATTATTAATATAATTTTAGCATCTGTTTCATTTTTAATAATGTGGTTAATGGGCATTGATAGTGCTGTTTTTTGGGCAGTTATGATTGGGTTTCTAAATTACATACCATATGTTGGTTCTGCCATAGGTGTTGGATTTCCTGTTGGGTTAACACTGGCACAATTTGGATCGCTGCATTGGGCGATTTTAGCTTTAGTTTTGCTGATGGCAGTGCAAACGTTTGTTGGTAATATACTAGAACCTAAAATGATTGGAAAATCTGTAAACTTATCAAGTTTTGTCGTCTTAGTTGCTTTAGTATTTTGGACAGCTATTTGGGGGCTACCTGGAGCAATTTTATCAATTCCATTAACGTCTGTTTTGGTAATTTTATTAGCTGAAAACCAAGCAACTAGACCTTTAGCAGTTATGTTCACTGCAGATGGAGATCTCTGATTGGATCGAATGGCTGAAATGGAAGTATTTGTTGCTGTTATTGATAATGGTGGATTCACTGGTGCGGCAAATAAATTAAGACTTTCTAAGTCATCAGTATCAAAGCATGTAACAAATCTAGAATCTAGACTTGGGGTAACACTGTTAAATCGCACTACAAGAAATGTAAGCGCTACAGAAATTGGTATTAGCTATTATAAAAAATGTGTTAAATTTATTGAACAAATCCGAGATGCTGATTTGTCTGTTTCTGCAATGCAATCTGAAGCACAAGGAACTTTACGTGTGTCTGCTTCTTCTGACTTTGGATCAAGCCACTTGATGAATTGTATAACACCTTTTCTAAAACAGCACTCAAAAATAAAAATACATTTAACCTTAGACAACCGATTTGTTGATCTAGTCTCTGAAGGTTTTGACGTTGCTATTCGAATTGGTAATTTATCTGATAGCTCTTTGCGGGCAAGAAAAATCTCAACAACAAAATTAGCAATTATTGGATCAAAAGATTATTTGAAAATGAAAGGCACCCCTTCTATAGCCGATGACCTTTCTGATCACCAACTGCTTAATTATTCTCTTGATAAAAATAATGGCTTTTGGCGTATTCCACTTTTTGACGGAGAAGAGCGTCAATTTCGTGGAAGAAATAATTTAACTGTTAATGATGGTAAGTCATTAATGCTTGCTGCTGAAGCAGGTTTAGGTTTGGCTTATTTGCCATGTTTTATATATGGTGAAAAAGTAAAAGATGGTACACTACAAAAAATATTAACAGAATTAGTTCTACCAGAATTAGGTGTCTATATAGTTTATCCACCTTCTGAATATATATCACCAAAATTAAGAGTTTTTATAGACTACCTAATTCAGCACTTTAAAGGTTTAGGAAATGAAACTTGGTAATTAAGGTTTAAGCCTATAGTGATAATATCCAACTTCTGACATTCCTATACTGAGATAAAGATTTCTAGCTGGAATGTTGTCTTTAACAGAAACAGCAGAAATGAATTTAGCTCCGTTTGTTGATGCCCAAACATTTATTTGCTGCATAATTTTTTTAGCAAGACCTTCCCGGCGATATTCTTTTAAAACCTCAAGGGCGTGAAACATTGCTATATCATTATGAATAGCCACAAAAGCAACAGCTTTATTATCAATCAATATAAAAGTCTTTGATACTTTTGTGCGTTTCATTATATTTAAGCGAGCGCTGCTAACGCCACCATTGAGCCAAATGCGCTTCATGATTGTATTTGGCTTTGAATGAAAAACTCCTTTAATTGATTTATCTATTAAACTGATTGGTGAACAAAAAATTACCACTGGATCAATTAAATCATAGCCTAATTTATCTAATTTATGATCTAAAACACTATCATTTTCTCTGATCATAAATAGATAGTTTTGGCTAAGAGCTTCCATCATTTTTTCTGCATTTTTTATATTGGCTTGAGGATCAAGCTGTAAAGTTGCTGAAACTCTCTTTCCTCCACCTAACCCATTCTTAACTAGCCAACCTTGGTTTACTTGAATAGATGCAGATGGCCATGTGTAATCTATTGTTTCATATAATGTTTTGATACTAGGCGTCATGATAAATTAAATTTAGAACGAACTTCTTTTTCAACAACTAAAACTAAATCTTTCTCAGTCGATCTAATAACAATATTAGCACCATATTTTTTTTCTTCATAAAAAGGGTATGACCCAATTGATACATCAGGAAAATTATTTGCTATTATTCCTAATGGTTCAGCAATTCGGCTCTCTGGTAGGTCAACTCTAACAGTTGAACTAATCATTTCTGCACCTCTTTTTAATTTTGGTAATAACCACTCAATCATACAGTTAAACACACTTGGAACCCCTGCCATTACATGTACGTTTTCCATAGAAAAGCCTGGTGCTTTTGAGATTATGTTATCGATTAAAATAGCACCATTTGGTATTCTAGCCATCCGTAATCGTGCGGGAGTAAGGTCATCAATCCCATTTTCATAATTTGTAGCTAAGATAAGTTTAGCATCTTCACGAACATCTATTTCAACACCAAAAGCGTTAGCAATACAATCTGCCGTAATATCATCATGAGTTGGTCCTATGCCACCACTTGTGAAAACATAATCATACTTTTTTCTAGTTTCGTTAACAGCAACTATGATCTCTGTAGGATTATCAGAAATAACCCTAACCTCTGATAAATTTATGCCATGATTTGTTAGCTTTCCAGCCAGATTGAACATATTTGCGTCTCTTGTACGCCCCGATAAAATTTCATCACCTATTACTATCATTGCAGCGGTTGGATTGGTCATTTATATATTCCTTATGAAATTTGAAAGCTCCCTAATCAAGGGTACACTTATAAAGAGATATAAGCGTTTTTTAGCAGACGTCACGCTAGAAAATGGTTCGGTTGTCACTGTACACGTAGCTAATCCAGGTTCAATGCTTGAATTGGCAAAGCCTGGTACAAAAATATGGCTGGAACCAAATAATAATCCAAAAAGAAAATTAAAATATTCATGGAAGCTTATTGAAATAGATAACACATTTATTGGAGTTGATACGAATTATGCTAATAAAGTAGTTAAAGAAGCTTTAGATAATAAGACAATTGATATTAATTTTGATAAATATAAATCTGAAGTAAAATATGGAGAAAATTCTCGTATAGATTTTCTTCTTTATTTCAAAAAAGATCCTGAAATGTATTTAGAAGTAAAAAGTGTTACGTTGTCTCGAAAAGAAGGCCTTGCAGAATTTCCTGATAGTATAACTCTTCGTGGTACCAAACATATGAATGAACTAGCTCAGAAAGTAAAAGAAGGTTATCAATCTACCATATTATTTCTAATACAGCGTTCAGATATTACTAAACTAAGTATAGCAAGTGATATTGATCCAAATTATCAAAAATCATATGATAATGCCATTGCAAATGGAGTAAAAGTTTTATGTTATGATTGTATTATCTCTAAAGACGGTATTGCCCTTGGCAAAAGACTAGACTTGGCAAATGTAATTAATTCTGTTTAACCAAAAAGAAATAAAAACAAGGTAAATATTGTGAATATCAAACCCAGATTAAATGCAGATGGTATTACTATTCATACACCAGATGAATTTGAGGGTATGAGAAAATCTGGAGCACTGGCTGCTAAAATATTAGATATGATAACTGAATATGTTGTTCCTGGCGTAACAACTGAAGCATTAGACAAGCTAATTCATGATTATATGATAAATGCAGGTGCTATACCAGCCACACTGGGATATCGTGGGTATACAAAATCATGCTGTATTTCGTTAAACCATGTCGTTTGCCATGGAATACCTTCGGATAAAAAACTAAAAGACGGTGATATTCTTAATATTGATGTTACTTGCATACTTGATGGCTGGTTTGGAGACACATCTCGTATGTACGTATGTGGGAAACTTTCAAGAAAAGCTGAGCGCTTAATAGATATAACTCATACCGCTTTAATGATTGGTATTGATCAAGTTAAGCCAGGAAATACATTTGGAGATATTGGAGCGGCAATACAGTCATACGTGGAAGCACAGCGGTGTTCTGTCGTTCGTGATTTCTGTGGCCATGGTTTAGGTAGAGTGTTTCACTCAGCACCTAATGTTGTACATTTTGGGCGGTGGGGTACAGGAGCAGTTTTAGAAGAAGGAATGTTTTTTACAATAGAGCCAATGGTAAACCTTGGTAAGCCACATACAAAAATATTGGCAGATGATTGGACTGCAGTAACTAAAGATAAGTCTTTGTCAGCGCAATTTGAGCACTCTATTGGTGTTACTTCAACTGGATATGAGATTTTTACTAGCTCACCATTAAATAAGTTTTATCCTACTTGGGATTAAATTTATTTTAATGCGCCATGACAGTGTTTAAACTTCTTGCCTGATTCACATAAACATTTATCGTTTCGACTTAAGGGTGGCCAAGTTTTTGGATTATTTTTATCAATTTCAGGTGGCTTTGGTGCCTCTAACTCAATATCAATTCCGTAAGCTTCTTTTACACGAGCTTTAATTGCATTGATTTCCATTCCTTGACTTAATGCTGTTTGGATTTGCTGTTGCAAAGCAGCCATTTGCTGTTCTTGAGTTTGTGGCTGTAAGCGAGCCATCTGTTTTGTAATATCAGACCTTAAACCTTCAAGCATTGATTCAAAAAGTTCAAAAGATTCGTTCTTATATTCGTTTAATGGATCACGATTTGCGTATCCACGCATTCCAACAACTGATCTTAGGTGCTCTAAAGTAATTAAATGTTCACGCCATTTTTGGTCTATTGTGCCTAATAGCAATTGTTTTTCTACAGAGCGTATATTATCTGAACCAATTCCTTTAATTTTATTTGCCATTTCTTCATCACCCGCTTTGCGAAGGCGATTAATAATGTCTTCGTCATCAATACCTTCTTCAGCGGCCCAATCAGATATAGGTAAACTTAAACCTAGTGTTTCTTTAATTGATTGCTCAAGCCCTTCAATGTTCCATTGATCAGCATAAGACTTTGAAGGAATCGCTTCATCTACTAAATCTTCAATCACTTCATCTCGCATATCTTTGACAGTAATTGATAAGTCATCTGATTTCATAATTTCCAAACGTTGCTCAAATATTGCTTTTCGTTGATCGTTCATTACGTCATCAAATTTTAGTAATTGTTTTCTAACATCAAAATTCTGACCTTCCACTTTTGCTTGTGCGCGTTCTAGAGACTTATTAACCCAAGGATGGATAATAGCCTCACCTTCGTCCATTCCTAGTTTGCCAAGAACAGAATCTAATTTTTCTGAGCCAAAGATACGCATTAAATCATCTTCTAAAGATAAGAAAAACGCTGAGCGACCTGGGTCTCCTTGACGTCCCGAACGCCCACGTAATTGATTATCTATGCGCCGGCTTTCATGTCGTTCTGTTGCAAGAACAAATAAACCACCAGAATCCAAGGCCACTTTTTTTGCTTTTTCTATTTCCTCAGTAACATCTTTACGGATTTTTAATGGGTCAGATTTTTTTCCTGCTTTTTCTAACGCTGAAGTAATCCGAATCTCAAGATTTCCACCCAGCTGGATATCTGTTCCTCTACCTGCCATATTTGTTGCGATGGTGACTGCGCGGGGTACACCAGCATCTGCTATTATTGAAGCTTCTTGTTCATGAAAACGAGCATTAAGTATTTTATGAGATATACCTGTTTTTGAAAATTCAGAAAAAGCATCTGAATAAGTCTTTAAGCTATTAATATCATTTTGCTTTTTTGCTTTTTTAGATTGCAACAGCAAATTATCAGAAATATCTTTTAATAATTTTTTATCATTTAAAAGGTTTGATAAGTATTCTGACTTTTCAATAGATGTTGTTCCAACTAAAATTGGCTGTTTATTTGAATGGGCTTTACCAATTTCTTCTACGACTGCTGTAAATTTTTCATTTGCTGTACGATAAATTGCATCATGTTCGTCAAGTCGAGCTATTGGTCTGTTTGTAGGAACTTCAACTACGCCCAAGCCATATATTTCAGAAAATTCTTCAGCTTCAGTTAAAGCTGTACCTGTCATTCCAGCTAATTTATCATAGAGTCTAAAGTAATTTTGGAAGGTAACAGATGCTAAAGTTACATTTTCAGCCTTTATATTTACACGTTCCTTTGCTTCAATTGCTTGGTGCAATCCATCAGACATTCTACGCCCAGACATCATCCTACCTGTAAATTCGTCAATAAGTACTACCTCATTGTCTTTTACAATATAATCTTTATCGCGTTTAAATAGCGTATGTGCACGTAAACCTTGATTTATGTGATGTACTAAAGACGTACTTTCAGGATCATACAATGATTGTTCAGCAGGTAATAATTTTAACTCAAGCAAACGTTTTTCAACAAATTCATTTCCATCATCTGTAAGAGATGATGAGCGTGACTTTTCATCTAGATCGTAATGTTCAGGTTGTAACTCAGGAATTAAGGCATCGATTGATTTATATAACTCAGTTCTGTCTTCTGCTGGTCCTGAAATTATTAATGGAGTTCTAGCTTCATCAATAAGAATACTATCCACTTCATCAACAATAGCAAAATAATGATCCCTTTGGGCCATTTGTGCTAAATCAGACTTCATATTGTCACGTAAATAATCAAACCCTAATTCATTATTAGTAGCGTATGTAATATCACTTGCATATGCAGCTAATTTCGCTTCTTCTTCCATGTCAGGAACAACAATACCAGTAGTCATACCTAGAAAGCTGTATACCTTACCCATCCAATCTGCATCACGAGAAGCAAGATAGTCGTTTACTGTAACAACGTGAACTCCTCTTCCTGTTAACGCATTTAAATATACAGGAAAAACGCCAACTAAAGTTTTACCTTCACCAGTTTTCATTTCTGAAATATTTCCTTGATGTAAAAATATTCCACCAATTAATTGTGTGTCATACGCGCGCAATCCTAGGGCCCTGAAAGCGGCCTCTCTTGCGTTAGCAAAAGCTTCTGGTAACAATTGATCTAGTGTTTCACCACCTGAAAGGCGCTCTTTAAATTCACTGGTTTTTTCCATAATTTGCTGATCAGATAATGCTTGATAATCAGCCTCAAGTAAGTTGATTGCAGACACTAATGGCAAAGTGGCTTTAATTTTTCGATCATTTTTCGATCCAAATATTTTTTGAGCTACTTTTGTTAATCCGAGCATTACTTACATTCCTTACTGGTGCCAAAATTTAATGACAAACTGATGTGATATTAAAACCATTTTCTCTTCATTGCTCTTGTAGGGCTATATAAAGCCACTTAATAAGATCATAAAGAAATAGATTCCTTACAAAAACGTCAGAAAAAACATGTAAGCAGGTGTTTCAGTACTGTCAACGTCACCTTAGCAAAAGGTATAAGATTACACTATAAAAGATTAGTATAAGTGAAGAGACTTTATGATTTTTATCAAGAAAATATTATTTTTGTATAAACGCCATAAAATAATGATTTGGTAGAAATCAAAATTAAGGAAAAAAATTAATAGATTTCAAAAAATAAATAAAATAGATATCTTTAAACCACCATTTAACTTTAAAGAAATTTTTTATATTGAATTTTTGAATTAAGGATTAAATTTTGAAAAATAATAAAACAATTGATCAATTAGAAGCAGAGCTTAAGGGCCTAAAAGCTAAGTATCATATAAAAAAGATTTCCCCATTAGCACCAAAGGATGGGTTTCCAAAACTACCAGTTATTAAAGGTGTTCGCTACGCTTCAACAGCAGCAAATATTAAATACTCAGACCGTGATGATGTCATGCTAATAGAATGCATACAGGGGAGTTCTATTGGAGGTGTATTTACACGTTCAAGTACAAGATCTGCAAGTGTATTAGATTGCCAAAAAAAACTAAAAATTAATTCAAGTAACTCTCCAATAGCAATATTAGTTAATTCAGGTAATTCTAATGCATTTACAGGTTCATATGGTGAAAAATCCGTATCAAAGATTTGTGAAGCCATATCTAATGAATTAAAAATCCCAACTAATTCTATATTTACATCCTCAACGGGTGTCATTGGTGAAAAACTACTTCATGAAAAGATTATAAAAAAAATTCAAGAATTAAAATTTAATTTAAATAAAAATTCTGCCGAATCTGCTGCTCGAGCAATAATGACAACAGATACTTTTCCAAAGGGAGCAGGTAGTTCGTTTTTAATAAGTGGGTGCCCTGTAAACATTGCTGGCTTTGCAAAAGGTTCAGGAATGATCTCACCAGATATGGCTACTATGTTAGTTTATATTTTTACAGACGTATCAATTGAAAAAAATATACTGCAAAATATTTTAACCAAAATTAACGAAAAAACTTTCAATTCTATTACAGTAGATAGTGATACATCAACATCTGATAGCTTGATAATTGTAGCAACAGGGCAATCAGATTGTAAAAAAATTACAGATGAGTTTAGCGCTGAAGCGTTGAAATTTACTGATGAGTTACATGCTATAATGTCTAATTTATCAAAACAGGTGGTTCGAGATGGAGAGGGAGCATCAAAATTTTTAGAGATATTAATTAATGGCGCTGTATCTGATTCATCAGCAAAAACTGTTGGCCTTGCCATTGCAAACTCGCCACTCATTAAAACAGCACTTGCGGGAGAAGACCCTAATTGGGGAAGGGTTGTAATGGGAGTCGGAAAATCAGGAGAACCCGCAGATCGAGATAAAATTTCTATCTGGTTTGGTAACATTTTAGTTGCAGAAAATGGCTGGGTTGCTCCAAGCTATAATGAGAGTTTAGGGCAAAATTATATGAAAAATGAAGATTTAAAAATTACAGTAGATTTAGGTGTTGGCAATGGAAGTTCTACAGTTTGGACGTGTGATCTGACTCATCAATATGTTGCAATAAACGCAGATTATAGATCATGAAAATGGTATTAGTATCAGCGGTTGCACTTATTGACCGCGATGGGCGAGTGTTATTAGCAAAAAGACCCAAAGGTAAATCTATGGAGGGTTTGTGGGAATTTCCAGGTGGTAAGGTTGAAGCAATGGAAACGCCAGAGATTGCGCTTATACGTGAGTTAAAAGAAGAAATTGGTATTGATACTTGGTCTAGTTGTTTGGCACCATTAACATTTGCTAGCCATAGCTATGAAGATTTTCATTTATTAATGCCTGTGTTTATATGTAGAAAATGGAACGGAATTGTATCACCTCAAGAAGGGCAAGAACTAGCTTGGGTTGAGCCAAAAAAACTTCGTGATTATCCTATGCCAGCAGCTGATTTACCTCTAATCTCAGTTTTGCGTGACTTTTTATAGTTAAAAAAATAAATCTAATTATTTAGTCTACCCATCCAGACAATTCATTTTTTAAAATACCCATCATCATTTTAATATGATCATCGCTATCATTTAAGCATTCAATATATGTAAAAGTTTCTCCTCCAGCTTCTTCAAAGCTTTCAAATATTTCTTCATTTATCTCTTCAAGGGTTTCTACACAATCAGATGAAAAAGCCGGTGACATAATTGCAATATTTTTCTTTCCACCCTCAGCCAATCGCGCAACCTCTTCAACGGTATATGGTTGAAGCCATTTCTCAGGCCCAAATTTAGATTGGAACGTGGTTTTAATATCTGTATCTTCCCATCCCAAAGCTTCCTTCAAAAGGCGTGTAGTTTTCTGACATTGGCAATGATACGGGTCACCTTCCATCAGATAGCGAACTGGAACGCCGTGATATGAACAAACTAAAATATCAGGTTTTTTTTCTAAAGATTTGTATTTCTTTTTCACGGAATTTGCTAATGCATTTATGTAAAGTGGATTGTCAAAATAAGCAGGCACAGTTCTTATGGATGGTTGCCAATTCATTTTCATTAAAGTTCTAAACGCTTCATCATTTGCCGTTGCAGTAGTTGGCCCAGCATATTGTGGGTAAAGAGGAAAAAAAACTAGTTTTTCTACACCCTGATCTTTTAATTTTTTTATGACACTTCCTGTAGATGGATTACCATACCGCATTGCAAAATCTACAATAACATTATCACCATAAGTTAATTCTATTTCTTTCTTTACCGCGTTTGCCTGTAAACGAGTTGTTGTTAGTAAAGGGCTTTCGTTTAATTCGTTATTCCATATTGATCTGTATGCTGCTCCAGAAGAAAACGGGCGTCTAGTTAAAATTATCCCTTGGAGAAGTGGTTGCCAAAGCCAAGCAGAGTAATCAACAACACGTTTATCTGATAAAAACTCAGATAGGTATCTTCGCATTGACCAATAATCTGTAGCGTCAGGAGTTCCTAGGTTAGCTAATACAATACCTATTTTTGCAGGCTTTATTTTTGGATGATCGGTAGGTAAGTTCATTTTTTTTCCTGCTACTTATTTATGTTACACATAGACTTGATTTTTATTATATCAATCTTTTTCTGGGTTACTTTCTATAGTTCCCAATACATCAGCTAAGCGCACCTTTGCTGATCCGGGGGCTAATGGTTTCTGTTGGGTGCTAGAAGGTGCCCAACCAGTTAAGAAAATCAATTCAAACGTTGAAATTATTCTTCCATCTTCATCACTAAAATTATTAACGTACTGATTTGTAACTTCTTTTAGTAATTTTTTAGACATTATTTTTTTTGTGCGATTTGAAATAATATTAGTTTCAGCCATCCCTCTTAAATCATGCATTAAATTTATTGGTGATTTATAACTAACATTTAATTTTATATTGTCTGCCACTGGTAATGCTAATCCAGCACGCTGCAATAGGCTACCTAAATCACGTATTTCACCCATTGGCGCAATTCGTGGTGATATTCCATTTAGGATTTTACTTTCAGCATGTGCAAAAGCAATTCTTAATTCTGATAAAGTTTGGCCACCAAAAAAAACAGATATGACTAGTCCGTCGGGTTTTAACGCTCGGTTAATTTGTATTAATTGCCCAACGGGATCGTTTGCCCAATGCATAGACATAGCATGAATAATTAAGTCATAGTTTTTATCACTAAAGTCTATCAGATCTCCATCAATTATGCATGTTGCATCGATCTTTAATTCTTTTGCCCAACGCTTCGCTCTGTGGCCTATTATCGCAATTTTTTTGAAATCTCTTTTAATTTCTAAGAGCCGTTCCTTTACTTCAGCAATAGCTTTTTCATGAATAAACCAGGCACTTTCTTTTGTCCTATTTCTTCGCAAAGTCAATATTTCATAATCAAATAGTTTTGGCGGTAAAGTCATAAATATTTATTTTCCATCGATAATCTAAATTAGAATTTAAATTTTCACATTATTATTAATCTCTGATATACAAAATAAATAAGAAGAAAAATATATAATTTTTATTTAATTAGTTTGATTTGAATGATTTAAAAAGAAGTGTTACCTCGTGTATATTAAGTATTCAAGTAAATACAGATAAACAGTTCCTTGGAGTAATTTTTATGAATAAAGTTGAAATTTATACTGGTAATTTATGTGGCTTCTGTACTGCAGCAAAACGCTTATTAGATAAAAAAGGTGCAAATTTTTCTGAAATTAATATTCATAATGATAAAGAAAAACGTGCTGAAATGATGCAAAGATCAAATGGTGGAAGAACCGTTCCACAAGTATTTATTAACAACATTCATGTAGGTGGTTGTGATGAATTATATGATCTTGAAAATATGGGTCATTTAGATAAATTGTTGCTAGCGTAATGAATGAAGGATCAAATGAAGATTTAATTACAGTTTCTTTATTTTCAGAAGTTTTAGCATCTGAACAGTTAATGCGAGGACGATTATCAAGAGCTCTTCCTAAAGGTATGGAACTTTCACATTTTGTGATGTTAAACTATTTAAGTTGGCAAAATAGAGAGCGTAGTCCGGCTGAACTTGCACGTACTTTTAATCTAACAAAAGGTGCATTAACAAATACATTGAGTAAACTAGAAAAATATGGATACATCCACATTCGCCCAGATTGGGATGACGCTAGAAAAAAGCTGGTTTTAATATCAAATGCCGGTGATCGTGCCAGGGATGAGTCTGTTTTAGCAATTACACCTGTCCTAGAAGATGTCATGTCTAAGTTAGACAAAAATAAATTACGGGATGGTTTAAGATTCTTACGTGAATTACGTGAAGCGCTTGATTAAAATATATTGGCTTTTAAAATATTTTAATTACAGATTATGAATTTATACTAGCCGTAACATAATTAACTGATAAATCATTATTTGAAATAGACCAATCCCACTTTAAGGGATTAAAAACAAAACCTTTGCGATCAACAGGATTTAAACCTGAATTTTTTATCAGATCAAATAATTCATCAGGTGTTATGAATTTACTCCAGTCATGTGTTCCTTTTGGAAGCCATCTCATTATATGCTCTGCACCAATAATAGCCATTAAATAACTTTTAGGATTTCTATTTATAGTTGAACAAATCATTAGTCCATTTGGTTTAAGTAACTGTCTACAAGCTGTTAAAAAACCAAGTGGATCTGCTACATGTTCAATAACTTCCATGTTTAAAATAACATCAAAAGTATCACCACTTTCAGTTATTTTTTCTGCACTAGTGTGGCGGTAATCAATTTCTAGACCGGATTGTTGTGCATGAATTTGTGCTACAGGAATGTTTCTCTCTGCAGCATCAGCGCCTACGACATCTGCACCCAATCGTGCCATAGGTTCTGATAACAATCCTCCACCACACCCAATATCAAGAATTTTAAGACCTTTAAATGGTTTATCAGTTGTAATATCGCGAGCAAATTCTGCGGCAATTTGGTCTACAATATAATCTAATCTGGTAGGGTTAAGCATATGCAAAGGTTTAAATTTACCATCAGTATCCCACCATTCGGCTGCCATAGCTTCAAATTTAGCTACTTCATGCGGATCAATTGTATTCGTTCTGGACATTGACATAGGCTTTCAAAAGGACATGCTTAAACTATGAACTATATATAGAGCAATGATGACAAATACCGAAGGTCAAATTGGCGCAGGACGTACTTTATATTCGCTTATACAGCCATATGATTATCATACCTTGGATGTGGGGGATGGTCATACTATTTATATTGAAGAATGTGGAAACCCTAACGGTGTTCCGGTCATAGTTTTACATGGTGGTCCTGGTGCGGGTTGTAGCCCAGGAATGCGACGTTTTTTTAATCCTAAATTATATCGTATTATCTTATTTGATCAAAGGGGGTGTGGCCGCTCAAAGCCACACGCAAGCGTTGAATCAAATACTACCTGGCATTTAGTTGGTGATATCGAAAAAATCCGTAAGTTACTTAAAGTTGAAAATTGGATAGTTTTTGGAGGATCTTGGGGTGCAACATTAGCTTTAATATATTCACAATCTCATCCAAAAGTAGTACGGCACCTAGTTTTGAGGGGTGTTTTTCTAATGACTGATCTTGAATTAGATTGGTTTTATAATGGTGGAGCGGGTATGTTTTTCCCAGAAGAATGGAAAAGACTAATTGAAATACTAAAGCCAGAAGAGCAGGAAGATGTAATATACTCTTATCATAAAAAACTATTCCATAGTGACGAAGGAGAGCAAACTAAATTTGCGCGTGCATGGACAGAATGGGAATCTGCACTTGCGACAATGGGCTCAAAAAATACTGGTGGCATAACACCTGCTGCATATGCTCGAGCATTTGCCAGAATTGAGAACCATTATTTTATAAACAAAGGATTCTTAAATAAAGATGATATAATTTTAAGTAATATGTATAAGATAGACCAAATACCTGGAACAATTATTCATGGACGTTATGATATGATTTGTCCGCCTTTATCAGCATTTAAATTACATAATGCATGGGAAGCTTCAAAATTACATATTATAAAAAACGCAGGGCACTCACTTTCAGAAGAAGGAATAAGCTCAGCTTTAGTTTCTGTAATGGATAACTTAATTTAATTAATCGAAATAATCAAAAATATTTATTTTTGTACTGAAAAGTATGGACGTTAAAACGATTTTTAATATATGAACCATTACATGAATAAAAATTTTACACAATTTATAGAGCCTGCAAATAGTGAACATAGATGGTGGATAGTTGGTTTAACATTAATTTTATGGGCCATATTTTATATGGTTTTATCATCATTTTTCATATTAATTATGTCAAACTTACTAAGTTTAGATAATTTAAAATATGGATTATTTACTACACCAATTGAGGTATATGTTCTTTTATCAACATTCTTAATTTGGTTGGTTGTTTTTTTAATATTAGTAAAATTATTTCATAAACGTGGATTAAATAGCCTTATTGGTAAATCTAAGTTGATCTTTTTTAAAAACTTTATTTATGCGATTATTATATCTGGTATATTCATAATCTCTTCTCAAAACCTTATTCCTAATAATGAAAAGATTATTGAAAACCTTAGATTTTCGAAATGGCTAAGTGTATTACCATTAGGTATGTTCTTGATGTTTATTCAAGTTTCAGCTGAAGAATTGCTGTTTCGTGGATATTTACAACAGCAATTAGCTACATGGGTAAAAAGCCGATGGTTTTTTATGGTTGTCCCATCTCTCATATTTGGCTTAATGCACTACGATGGAACAATGGGTATAAAAATTGGATTAATAGTAGTTGCGGTGACTGGTATACTAGGATTATTTTTAGCAGATTTAACTTATAGAACAGGTAATCTAGGCGCAGCAATTGGGGTTCATTTTGCAAATAATTTCTCAGCAATGTTTTGGGTTTCATACCAAGAGCAGATTAGTGGTCTTTCAAGATATATTGCGCCTGAATTCTTCAATAAGCCAAAAATGTTTCATGAAGCAGCGCTGAGTATGCTTATAACAACAGCTATTCTCTTCCTAATATACTTTTTTATTATGGAATGGCGAGAACGCAGATGATTGCATTTAAAGTATTTGACCTTTAAAAGTTTATAGACAGATTTAATGAAAGAAGACAGATATGAACTGGATCTCAAACTATATGAAACCTAAGATCAATTCGATCTTTTCTAGGCGCGAAACACCAGACAATTTGTGGACGAAGTGCAAGGAATGCGGGACTATGCTATTTCATCGTGAATTGGCTGATAATCTCAATGTTTGTATAAATTGTAATCATCATATGAACATAACGCCACGTGATCGTTGCATCTCTATGTTTGATGGGAACGTTTTTGAAGAATTTAAAGCTAAAGAAGCTACTCCAGATCCATTAAAATTTAAAGATCAAAAAAAATATACAGATCGAATTAAGGATGCTCGTAAAAAAACTGGTGAGAACGAAGCTATGTTTTTGGCAAAAGGTAAAATGGGACGAACACAGGTTGTTGTAGCGGTGCAAGATTTTTCTTTTATGGGCGGCTCAATGGGAATGGGAGTTGGAAACGCAATAATAGCTGCATGTGAACAAGCATTAAAACTCAAATGTCCTTTAATATTATTTTCTGCAGCTGGTGGTGCGAGAATGCAGGAAGGAATTATGTCGTTAATGCAAATGCCTAGAACTACAGTTGCATTACAATTGCTTAAAGAAGCTAATTTACCATTTATTGTTGTTTTAACACATCCAACAACGGGAGGAGTAACAGCTTCATATGCTATGTTGGGAGATGTCCATATTGCAGAGCCCAATGCGTTAATTTGTTTTGCAGGTCCTCGTGTAATTGAACAAACAATTCGTGAAAAACTACCTGAAGGATTTCAGCGAGCTGAATATTTATTAGATCATGGTATGCTTGACCGTGTAACACATAGAAAAAATATGCGTGATGATTTAATAATTATTATTCGTATGCTTATGAACTTGAGTCCTGAAATAAAAGGTGATTTAGCTCCACCCGAAAAACCTAAAGTTGAAGCAGTGTAAATTTGATCATGAATAGTGATACCATACTTGAAAGGTTGATGACCTTACATCCTAAGATTATTGATTTAACTTTGGATCGAATGACACGATTATTAGATTTACTTGGGAGCCCTGAGAAAGCATTACCACCAGTTATTCATATAGCTGGAACCAATGGTAAAGGTTCAACACAAGCAATGATACGGGCAGGACTAGAGGCATCTGGCGATATATGTCATGCATATACATCTCCTCATTTAGCTAGATTTCATGAACGAATATTTCTTGCAGGAAAAACAATCGCAGAACAAGATTTGGCTAATTATCTAAGTAAGTGTGAAAAGGTTAATGGTAAAATATCAATTACTTATTTTGAAATTACTACATGTGCTGCTTTATTAGCATTCTCACAAAATAAAGCTGACTATACATTATTGGAAGTTGGTCTAGGAGGTAGGCTAGACGCAACGAATGTTATTGAAGATCCAAAAATAACCGTAATTACCCCAATTTCAATTGATCACCAACAATATCTTGGAAATACTTTAAGTGAAATTGCTTTTGAAAAAGCAGGTATTTTAAAACGTAATTGTTTTGCAATTATTGGGCCACAAGAAGATGAAGCTTTAAACGTTATTGAAGCTCGCGCACTTGAGGTTGGTGCAACCTGTAAAATATATGGTCAACATTGGCATGTTTGGGAAGAAAATGGACGACTAATATTTCAAGACGAAAATGGATTATTAGATCTGCCTTTACCAAAATTAATTGGTGCACATCAGGTTCAAAATGCAGGTATTGCTTTAGCAACACTAAGATACCTAGGAAAAGATAGTAGTTCTTATGATGGAGCTATGCTTAATGCAGATTGGCCCGCTAGAATGCAAAAACTTAAAAATGGGCCATTGATAACATTAGCACCAGATGCAGAAATTTGGCTAGATGGTGGTCACAATAAAGCAGCTGGTCATGCATTATCAGAAGCTATAAGTCGTTTGCAATCTCGAAAACTATTTCTTATTGTTGGTATGCTGAATACGAAAGATGTTATGGGATATATGCAGCCTCTACTAAATAAATCCTCAGATTTATACGGTGTATCTATACCTGGAGAAGCTGCAACGATGTCTGCGCAAGAAACTGTAGATATTGCAAAAGATGTTGGATTTAAAGCTATAGTTTCGGAAAATGTTGAGAGTGCAATAAAAGATATTGTTAAATATGATCATAACGCAAGAATTCTTATTTGTGGCTCACTTTATTTGGCTGGCAATATTTTGAAAGAAAATTTTTGATTATGACTTCATTCTCTGTCCTAGGGGATCAAAAGGAGCATTAATTTTTATTTGACAAGGGAACCTCTTCCCTAATATTTCAATTTCAAAAACCCCTTTTTGAGTAATTTTTGATAAAGCTTCTGGTATATAACCTTGTGCCATTGAGGCTTTTATTGAATGTGCATATCCTCCTGATGTAACCCAGCCAACAACTTGCCATTCACCGTCTTTTTGGGAACTTTTTTTCCCAATTTCTGTTCCTTTAGCATCAAACCTTGATGCACCATAATCATGTGGTGCATCAATAAGATTAAAGACTTCATTAGTTTTAGCCCATATAGGCTCATCACCCAATACATCTGATGTATCTGAGTTTATGATAAAGGATATACGGCTAATTTTTGGGCCATTTAAAAGTTCTTTTTTTGCTGCAGCTTGTCCAATAAATTTACCTTTATTAATATTGATAAAACGCGCAAGGCCACTTTCATAAGGCCCATAGATTGGCCGTAATTCAGCAAACCATGTTGGAAAATTCTTTTCTAGTCGCATAGATAATAATGCACGCATTCCAAAGTCCTTGATATTAAACTTTGCTCCTATGTTCTTAATTCCATAATAAACAGTTCTTTGATATTCAGGAGCCATCCAAATTTCATAACCAAGGTCTCCTGTATAGCTTAAACGATTAATCATACATGGTACCCCATTAACGTTCATTTCACGAAAACTCATAAATGGAAACTCTGAATTCGAAATGTCTTCATCAACAAGCTCTTTCAATAGATTTCTTGCATTTGGACCTGCGATCGATAAACCTTGTAACGTCATATCAAGGCGCTTTATATTTACAGTCCCATCACTCGGTAGCTGTTTCTCAAACCAGCGCATATGATATTTTGTAGCTCCAAGTGATCCAAATACTAAAAACCTATTTTCATTTGCTTTTACTATAGTAAAGTCACCTATTAATTTTCCATTTTCATTTAGCATTGGCGTTAATATTATTCGACCTAATTTAGGCATATTATTGGTCATCAGATGATCTAAAAAGACTTCAGCACTGTCTCCAGTAATCTCGTATTTAGCAAAATTTGAAATTTCTGTAACACCAATACTTTCCCTTACTGCTTTGACTTCTGCAGCGATATATTCAAAGTCATTAGATCTGTGAAATGACAAAACATCATTTGCTTGCTCTTTTGATGGAGCAAACCAAAGGGGAGTTTCTAATCCCCAAGAGTCACCCATAACAGCAAAGTTTTCATTTAACATTATATCATATAAAGGTGTTGTTTGTTGAGGTCTTCCAGCTGGCAATTCTTCATTTGGATAGCTGATCGAAAAGCGCCTAGAATAATTTTCTCTTACTTTTGCGTTTGTATATCGCAGCGAAGCCCATTCTCCAAAACGTGCAATATCCATAGCAAAAATATCAAAACCTGGATCGCCATCGACCATCCAATTTGCTAATGTTAAACCAACGCCTCCACCTTGGCTAAAGCCAGCCATTACCGCACATGCAGACCAAAAGTTTGTTAATCCAGGAACAGGTCCAACTAAAGGATTACCATCTGGTGCAAATGTAAATGGACCATTAATTACTTGTTTAATGCCTGCTTTTTCAAATGCTGGAAAATGTTTAAATCCAATTTCTAATGATGGAGCAATACGATCTAAATCAGGTTGTAGTAATTCATGTCCAAAATCCCAAGGAGTATTAATCGGTGACCACGGCTTACAGGCTTTTTCATAAGTACCCAACAAAAGACCATTTCTTTCTTGCCGAGTGTAAATTTCTCCTTTGAAATCAATAACCCCAACTAATTCGCGCCCAGTGTCAGAATTAAAATCTATAACTTCAGGTATTTCATCTGTTAAAAGGTACATATGTTCCATTGCTAGTAACGGTAATTCTAAACCTACCATTCTACCAATTTCACGTGCCCATAAGCCTCCTGCATTAACAATATGCTCTGCTTTTATAGTGCCGTTTTTGGTTACTACATTCCACATTCCATCACTGTCTTGAGTGATTTCTAAGACTGGATTTCTAAGTTCTATTTTTGCACCTAAAATTTGAGCAGCTTTTGCATAAGCATGCGTGGTGCCTGATGGGTCGAGGTGTCCCTCTACTGGATCCCATAATGCGCCCACAAAATGCTTTTCGTCCATTAATGGAAACATCGCTTTAGCTTCTAATGGAGTGATTAATTCAGTGTCCATTCCTAGGCATCTTCCACGTGCATGTGTCATGCGCAAGAAGTCCATTCTTTCAGGACTATCTGCCATCATTACACCACCAGTCAAATGAAGTGAACAAGATTGACCTGATAGTTCTTCTAGTTCTTTATATAAGCCAACTGTATACGCTTGCAATTTTGCTACATTGGGGTCACTATTTAATGTATGAAACCCCCCTGCTGCATGCCAAGATGAACCACTTGTTAATTCAGATCTTTCAATAAGGACAATGTCTTTCCAACCAGCTTTAGCTAAGTGAAACAATACAGAGCAGCCAACTACTCCTCCTCCAATAACTACA
>CAJJAY010000005.1 GCA_905182285.1 uncultured Amylibacter sp.
AAGTTCTATATCTGATGATGTGGATGATATTTTATCATACGATATGATCATTGAAGCAATTGATGAACAACTAGATTTTGAACGGTTGAATTTACTAGAGACACTAGCTGAAAGAGTCTCAAAGCAAATTTTATCGCATAAACAAGCAGAAAGAGTTTTTATTCGCATTGAGAAATTAGACCGTATACCTGGAAGTCTGGGCGTAGAAATTGTCAGGGATTGTAAAGATTCAGAAATAATAACTTCAATTGAAAGTTCTATCATCAATCCTTTAGTGGTGTTCATTCCAAACGAAGTAATTCAATCTAATGATTTGCTGATTTGGCTTGATGCAATTGTACAAAATAATAAACCAACTGTTATTTGTTTGGAAAGTTTATCAATTAAACAGCCTGTATCCTTAAACCCGAAGTCCAATCATCGCATTGAGCTACTTGCTATAGAGCAAAATGCATGGGATTTAGCGGGAAAAGATATAAGATGTGTGGTTGTAGAAACTCGAACTGAATTAGATTGGTCAATGAAAAATAATGAATTATCGGTTTGGGCTCCTTCTAAAATAATACTAGATGCAGTAAATAAACCTAAAATAAATTCAAAGCCTTTAGATTTAGCAATTTGGTTTGCAAACGAATTTAATGCGGAAAATATTTATTATTTAGGCATTGGTAATGTTCATCCAAAAGTGAAAGTAATTTCAGAGCCAAATTTACTTAAATAGCCAAAAAAAGTGGGAATTTATATGGATTATTATAGACCAATTGTATCTTATGGAAAAGATAGCTCTAATAAATCCATGCCAATAGCAGGAGGAAAATCTTGTTTTACTGAGGCTGAAGTATTATCACGTAACAAAAATTCATCAATAATTGATATTAAAGACATACCAGTCGAAACTTTAAAAAATATTACTGGTTCCAGGCCAGATTTTGCTGGTTTAAATATGAGAAGTGCTCACGTAATGGGTGTGTTAAATGTGACCCCTGATAGTTTCTCTGATGGTGGTCAATATAATGAAGCTACTGCTGCTATAGATCGTGGAAAAAAGATGATAGAAGAGGGTGCATCTATCATTGATATTGGTGGTGAAAGTACCAGGCCTGGAGCAGATTTTGTTGATCGGTTTTCTGAGTTAAATCGTGTGTCTCCTGTTGTTGATGGTATGGCAAATCTTGGAATTATATCAATTGATACAAGAAAGGCAGATGTCGCTAGGGCTGGAATATTAAAAGGTGCTAAAATTTTTAATGATGTTTCATCACTCAGTTTTGATCCAAGAAGTTTGAATGTTTTGGCTGAAACTGGAGCTTCAGTATGTTTAATGCATGCAAGTGGAGATCCACAAACCATGCAAGTTAATCCATCTTATGATAATGTATTGCTGGATGTGTATGATTTCTTATCATCAAAAGTTAAATTATGTCTCGATGCTGGTATTGATATTTCTAAAATATCTATTGATCCAGGTATTGGTTTTGGAAAAACATTAGAACACAATTTATTACTAATTAGGGGGCTTTCATTATTCCATGGAATAGGATGTCCTATTTTATTGGGCGTTTCGCGTAAGAGGTTCATTGGAGAAATAGGAAAAGCGCAAAATACCGCTGACCGCCTTGGTGGATCCATTGCAGTAGGATTAGAAGGCTTGCGGCAAGGTGTGCAAATGTTAAGAGTTCATGATGTAAAAGAAACAGTTCAAGCTGTTCGACTATTTGAGGCTATAGGGTAATATGAAAAAACGTAAGTATTTTGGAACTGATGGCGTTCGAGGATTAGCTAATAAATTCCCAATGACTCCAGATATTGCACTAAAATTAGGTGCTGCAGCAGGTCGTCACTTTAGAAACGATCAAAAACAGCATCGCGTTGTAATAGGTAAAGATACCCGAAGATCAAGTTATATGTTCGAAAATGCATTAACTGCAGGTTTTACATCAACAGGAGTTGATGTTTACTTACTTGGTCCAGTCCCAACGCCTGCTGTTGGAGTTTTAACTAGATCGATGCGTGCAGATGTTGGTGTTATGATCTCTGCTTCGCATAACTCTTACTTAGATAATGGTATTAAATTCTTTGGTCCTGATGGATTTAAATTATCTGATAAGGTTGAGTTGCAAATTGAAGAATTGCTTGATGGAGAAATTGAATATGCAGCTCCAGAAAACATTGGAATGGCAAAAAGAATTGATGATGCATTAGGCAGATATATGGAATTTGCAAAATCAGCATTTCCTAGAAGAAAACTATTGGATGGCCTTAAAGTCGTGGTGGACTGTGCAAATGGTGCTGCTTATAAAGCTGCACCTATTGTTTTATGGGAGTTGGGAGCTGAGGTGATTTCCATCGGTGTAAATCCAAATGGTTATAATATAAATGAATCTTGTGGATCTACTCATCCTGAACGTGCAGCAAAAGCTGTCTTAGAACATGGAGCCGATGTTGGCATTTGTTTAGATGGTGATGCTGATCGCATTATTTTAATTGATGATAAGGGTAAGATTGCTGATGGAGATCAGTTAATGGGCTTGATCGCATCTCAATGGTCATCAAAGGGGCAATTGGCAAAAAATACTCTTGTTGCAACAGTAATGTCCAATATGGGTTTGGAACGTTACTTGAATTCATTGGGTATAGATCTTCTGCGAACAAATGTTGGTGATAGATATGTTGTAGAAGCTATGCGAAAGTCTGGATATAATTTAGGTGGAGAGCAATCTGGTCACATTGTCATGACAGACTATGCTACTACTGGTGATGGATTAATGGCTGCTTTGCAATTTCTTAACGCATTGGTTGAAAGTAAACTTAGCTCAAGTGAATTGATAAAAGTTTTTGACCCAATGCCTCAATTGCTAAAAAATGTTAAACTTAATAATAGTGACTCCTTAGATAATCTTAAAGTTCAAGAATCAATAAAAGCAGGTGAACATGCTTTTGGTGATCTTGGACGATTATTAATAAGAAAGTCAGGGACTGAACCATTACTCCGTGTGATGGGAGAATGTGAAGACCCTATTTTATTAGAGAGTGTTGTTGGCAATATTGTTGAAACGGTTAATGCTCTAAACTAGTTTTTGTCTTGCTTTGCTTTGACTGATTGCTAATCCAAGCATGATTAACACAAAAGCAGCAATGAAACTTGTTGGAACTTCTTCTTTAAGAAAAATTACACCAAATGCGATTGCCCAAAGAGGCACTTGATAGTTTACCATGCTCATAAAAGCTGGTCCTGCACTATTAATTATGCTCACTAATAGTATAGTAGCTAATGCAGTTGGAAATAGGCCTAAATAAATTGTACCAATCAAAGCAGTTGTTTCTGGCCATTGTGGAACTCCTTCGAAGTATAATGCAATTGGAGCTAGTAAAATTGCTCCAATTATTAACCCACCAGTAGAATAAGCCATTATTGAAACAGGTGGGCACAACCTCGTATTTATTGACCCAAGACCATAACATAAAGCTGCAATAATGCATGCAATCCTAGCAATTGGCTCAAGTGATGCGCCAGTATTTGCAATAAGCTGAGCTGGGCCAATTAAAACAATGATACCGATAAAGCCAATTATGAAGCCAAATATTTTGCGTGGGGACATTTCATTACTTTTTAAGAGAAAGTGTGAAAGTGGTAAAACGAGAAGAGGAACAACAGCCATTGTTACACCTGCAAATCCAGAATTTACATAAAGTTGGCCCCAATTTAATAATGAAAACGGTATTGAATTTGTAAGAAGGCCCATCAATGTAATATGTAACCAAATACGTCGGTCATTCTGTGTTGAAAATTTAGGGAATTTTCTACCTGAGGCGACAGTAATGATTAATAAAATTATAGATGCTAAGGAAACGCGTAATAGAGCTACAGTCATTGGTCCAAAGCTAATAAGTGCAAGCTTTGCGCCCATAAATGATCCACCCCAGATGGCTCCAAGGCAGATTAATGCAATCCAATTTGTAAGTGTAGGCTTAGTCATTATCTATGAACTTTAATCATTAATATCATTTTATTGAGTATTTGTAGAAAGTATACTTTCCTACAAATCTAAATTTAGAAAGTAAACTAAATAAACTTTCATACTTTATAACTAGATTTAAATCGATATAAAAAAAGGCCAATCCAGATGAATTGGCCTGAATATTTTTTTGTTTTATTTATTAGTTTCGTTCTTTATCCACCATTTTGCCTTCAGAAATCCAAGGCATCATAGCGCGTAATTTTCCACCAATGATTTCAATTTCATGTTCATCATTTGCGCGGCGAGAAGCTTTTAGCGTAGGTTGTGAGACTTGGTTTTCCAACATGAAGTCACGCACAAATTTACCATTTTGTATGTCTGCTAATACGGCTTTCATGTTCTTTTTAGTTTCTTCATAAGGAAGTATTCGAGGGCCAGAAACATATTCACCATATTCAGCAGTATTTGAGATTGAATAGTTCATATTCGCTATTCCACCTTCATATATAAGGTCTACGATTAGTTTTGTTTCATGGAGGCATTCAAAATACGCCATTTCTGGTTCGTACCCAGCTTCCACCAAAGTTTCAAATCCCATTCGAATTAATTCGACTATACCACCACATAAAACGGCTTGTTCGCCAAATAAGTCTGTTTCACATTCTTCTCTGAAGTCAGTTTCAATAATGCCTGAGCGTCCACCGCCAATAGCAGAGCAATATGATTTGCCAATTTCTAAAGCATTTCCTGAAGCATCTTTGTCCACTGCAACTAAGCAAGGAACACCGCCACCTTTTGTGTATTCTCCGCGAACTGTATGACCAGGACCTTTTGGAGCCATCATAATGACATCAATACCTGCTTTTGGTTCGATAAGACCAAAGTGCACATTTAAGCCATGCGCAAATGCAATTGCAGCTCCTTCGCGAATATTATCATGTACATATTTTTTGTAAGTGTCTGCTTGTAACTCATCTGGCATTGTAAACATAATAACATCAGCCCAAGCTGCTGCTTCTGCAATGCCCATAGTCTTCAAGCCTTCTCCCTCAGCTTTTTTGATTGATGGTGAGCCTTCTCTCAATGCTACAACAACATTTTTTGCACCAGAGTCTCTTAGGTTAAGTGCGTGCGCGTGGCCTTGTGATCCATAGCCTAAAATAGCTACATTTAAGTTTTTAATTAAATTAACATCGCAGTCGCGATCGTAATAAACTCGCATGATTTTCTCCTTTTTCATGTTCTGTGCTTAAAATACACATAATCCTTGTATTTTTTTTTCATTAATTGACATTATTCATGTATATTTATAAATATAATGCATAAAATTAATAAATTTGAAAAAATCATGCAAGATATAGATGTTATAGATATAAAGATCCTAAAAATGATGCAGGCTGACGCATTATTATCTGTCGCTGATATTGCTGAAAAAGTGGGTGTTGGAAGTGCTTCTTGCTGGCGTCGTATTGGGCGGATGGAGAAAAGTGGAATAATTAAAGATCAAGTAGCTATAATCGATCCAAAGGCACTTGGATTGGAAGTTGAAGTTTCTTTGCGAATTACATTGGATAAGACACAGACGGATGCTTTTGATCGTTTCATAGAGGCCGCTCGTAAAGTAAAAGAAGTGAATGAAATTCAGACTTTTCTTGGACGTGTTGATGTAAGGTTAAATATATTAGCCAGAGACATGTCACATTATCAAGAAATTTATAGATCTCAAATTTTACTGTTACCTCACATAGCAGATATTGAAGCATTGATGCTTATCTCAAATGTAATGTCAAAAGACGGTGTGCCGTTATGATTGCGATTGATAATATTGACCGTGCACTTTTACGTGAGTTGCAAAATAATGGCTCTGCTAAAGCTTCTGAGCTTGGGCGTATTGTCGGATTATCCCAATCAGCGGCATGGCGGCGCATAAAGCGTTTGCAAGACGCAAAGGTTATAAATGGAAAACGAGTTGTGCTAGACGCAGTCAAACTTGGTTTTAGTGTCACTGTTTTTCTTGGAATAAAATTGGCAGCTAAGGGAAGGGTGTCGTTAGAAGATTTTGAACGTGCTGTATCTGCAATACCTGAAGTTCAGTTGGTTCAACATGTTCTTGGAATGTATGATTATAGGTTGAAAGTTGTTGCAACTGACCTAAGTGATTTTGAAAGAGTATTGCGCCGGCGTATAATGACCTTACCGGGAGTTGGTGATGTTGAGGCAAATGTACTTTTATCAGAAGAGAAGCGGAATTTTGTTATTTAGTGTCTTTAAATATATAAATGGTAAATTTTGTTTAAGTTAATATAATGCATTGTGATGATTTAAACTTTTAGAAACGAAAGAAAAATATTATGGCTGCTTTACTCCCAAATGTTGATCCAAATGGATTGTTGGAATTTTCAGTAGTTTTTACTGATCGTTCGTTAAATCACATGAGTACTGACTTCCAAGCAGTAATGTGTGATATTTCTAAAATGCTTACAGCAGTTTATAACACTGATGCTTGTGCAATTGTGCCAGGTGGTGGAACTTTTGCTATGGAGTCTGTAGCTAGAGAGTTTGCATCTGATAAAAAAGTTATGGTGTTGCGAAATGGTTGGTTCTCTTTTCGTTGGTCACAAATATTTGAGACTGGTGATATTCCTTCAGAAGTAATAATTTTGAAAGCTAAAAGAGTTGGAAGTCATACTCAGTCAGCTTTTAGGCCACTTCCAATTGAAGATGTAGTTGCCAATATAATTCAAGAAAAACCTGAAGTATTCTTTGCACCTCATGTCGAAACATCCAGTGGAATAATGCTTCCAGATGATTACATACAATCAATTGCAGAAGCAGTTCACTCAGTTGGTGGTATCTTTGTCTTAGATTGCATTGCATCAGGATGTATCTGGGTAGATATGAAGAAAACTGGTGTAGATGTTTTAATTTCAGCTCCACAAAAAGGTTGGTCTGCCTCTCCGTGTGCGGGATTAGTGATGATGAATAATTATGCTAGATCAAAATTGGAAAATACAAAAAATAGTAGTTTTGCATTAAGTCTTAAAACCTGGGTTGGCATAATGGACAGTTATACAAATGGTGGCCATGCTTATCATGGCACTATGCCTACTGACGCATTAAAAGATTTCAGAAATGCAATAAACGAAGCATCAATATTTGGTTTTGATCGCTTAAAAGATGCTCAACAAGAGTTAGGTAATAAGGTTCGTGCATGTCTAAAGGCGCGCCAACTTAAATCAGTTGCAGCCGCGGGTTTTGAAGCTCCAGGAGTGATTGTAAGTTACACTTCTGATCCAGAAATGCAAAATGGATCTAAGTTTATAAAAAAAGGTGTTCAAATAGCTGCTGGAGTTCCATTGAAATGTGATGAGCCAGATGATTATTCTACATTTCGTCTAGGTTTGTTTGGTTTGGACAAACTTTATGATATCGATGGAACAGTTGAGCGCCTAGAAAAAGTATTAGATGATATAATTTGATTTAAGTTAGCTTAGCTTAGATTAAGTTCCTAATCCCTTTTTCATCAATGTTTTTCTTACTGGTGATAAGCCATGTAATGTTTTTAGAGCTTTTAGCCTTAAAGTCCTAAGATTATGGTCCTCAGTCATTGCGGCTCTGTTTAATGCGTCTACTCCTCTTATTCTAAGATTTATATCGTTTTTTCGCGCTGAACTATAAGCCTTTAAATGTTGGGGGCTTCCAAGCTCATGTGATTTGCTTAAATCTAGTAATGTATCTAAGTCCTTCAAACTCATATTTAATCCCTGTGCACCAATTGGTGGAATAACGTGAGCTGCTTCAGCAATTAATGCAAACCTCTGCCCATAAATAGTTTCAGATTTCTGGCTTATTATAGGCCAAATATTTTTTCTTGAAGCTAGTTTTATTTCTCCTAGTATATTACATGATCGATCATTTAATTCTTTATTAAAATCCTTGTCTTCCATATTGTATAGTGCATTGGCTCTGGGACTTTTTTCCATCCAAATAATGGATGACATATGTCTGCCATTTTGATCTGGTAATGGAACAGTAGTAAATGGGCCGCCTGATCTATGAATTTCAGTGCTAATATTATTGTGTGGATTTGAATGATAGACAGCCATTGCTAATGCTTTTTGCCCATACCTCCATGTTTTGACAGGAATTTTCATTTCTTGGCGTGTTGAAGAGTTTCTTCCATCTGCACCAATCAATAATTTACAACTATATTGCTCATTGCCAACGATGACTAAATTTTCAGATGTGCGAGTTGTAATGCGACCAATTTTTTGTCCAAATAATAATTTTATATTTGGCAAAGAGTTAATATGCTTAATTAACTCTCTTTTAAGCAACCAATTTGGAAGGTTCCAAGCAAATGGTTGGTCAGATATTTCTGAAGAATTAAAATCAGCAACTGTTCGAATTTCATTTTCAATACCACCAGCATCCGCGAGGCGCATTACTTCAAGTGGAGTTGAATATTTTTTAAAATTTTCCCAAACTCCAGTTTTTTCCAAAGTATTTTTTGCAGGTTGAAGGAATGCAGTTGAACGCAGGTCAGCATTAATATCATCAGAATTCGTCGCTGGTAGTAGTGGATCTACACATACAACATTAAATCCCTCTTTTGCAAAGGCACAAGCGGAAGTTAAGCCTGCGATTCCGCCTCCTGATATAAGAATTTCTGTAGATTTACGTATCATGTATTCAACTATTCAATTCTTTTTGAAAAAATGAATTTAAGTCAGGTGTGTTATAATCGATATAATCAGCTTTAAAAAAATCACCAACTAAAACAGTTTTCATGCCCATATTATGTGGTTCGACCAAGTTCCTTGGATCATCCTCGAACATCATTCCATAATTAGGATCTACTTGAGCAAGATCAAATATATTTTGGAATGCTTCCCTTTTAGGTTTTGGTATTAACATGGCATCTTCTGTTCCATAAAGCTCCGAGAAACAATCATATATGCCAAGAGCTTTTGAGACCTTTTTTGCGTGCATCCTAGAACCATTTGTAAATATAATTTTCTTTCCACCTAATAAGTTTAAAAAAGCTGAAAGTTCTGCATCTATTTTTATATTTTCTAGATTAATATTGTGAACAAATTCTAAATAATAATCTGGATCTATTTCATGTTCTGCCATTAAACCAGCTAATGTTGTGCCATACTTTTCCCAGTAATGTCTGCGTAAATAAATAGCCTCTTCTTCACTAACTTTTAATGTATTTTGTAAGTAAATATTCATTAAGACTTCTATTTGGTCAAATAGTCTTATTTTTGGAGAATAAAGAGTATGGTCTAAGTCAAAAACCCAATATTTTATTTTAGATAAACTAGTTTTCATAATGCTAAGTTATAGACAGAAATAAGATAGGTAAACCGTTGTGCAACAAGCGTGACAATATAGCCAATGCAAGTTAACATTCCCTAAATATTAAGTTTAAGGTGAATGACTGTGAGTAGACAGAGAAATGATATTAAAGACCCGTATGAATTGATTATAGATGCTATAGATGAGGGTGCATATAAGCCTGGCGATAGATTGGTTGAAGCTGAATTAGCAGATAGATTTGGTGTTTCAAGAACGCCAATTCGTGAAGCATTGCAAAGGTTGGAAACACAATCTTTTTTACATCGAGATGGCAGATCCTTAATGGTTGCTACTTTAAACCACAATCAAGTGGGTGAACTATATACAGTCAGGGCAGAATTAGAGGGGCTTGCGACCTTTTTAGCAGCACAACACGCTGGGCCAGAAGAAATTCGTGTTTTATACAATATGATTGAGAGTGATAGCGAATACATTGATGATCCTCAAAAACTTTCTCGTGCAAACCGTAGGTTTCATAATCAATTGCATTTGGCTAGTCATAATAATTTTCTAATTGAACAGCTTCAGCAAGTTCATAGAACTATGGCGTTATTGGCCAATACGTCACTAGCCGCTGATGGACGTGGCGAAAGTGCCCTTCAAGAACACACTGATATTGTTAATGCAATTGAAGCTAAAGATGGAGAAAGCGCTCGAAAAGCGTTAAAAAGACATCTGTCGTTCGCATTTGAGACTAGACTTAAACAAGATGTCGAAGACTATGTAATTATCTAAGAAATTGCTGCTGCAAAGCGTTCAAATAAGTAGAAGCTGTCTTGTGGACCTGGAGATGCTTCTGGATGATGTTGAACAGAAAAAACTGGCCTATTTGCTAGCTCTATACCACAATTTGATCCATCAAATAATGAGATATGTGTTTCATTTACATTTTCTGGTAAACTTTGTGAGTCTACAGCAAAGCCGTGGTTCATAGATGTAATTTCAACTTTTCCAGTAGAAATTTCTTTGACAGGATGGTTTGCACCATGATGCCCGTGGTTCATTTTAATTGTTTTGGCACCCAGAGCTAAAGCAAGCATTTGATGGCCTAAACAAATGCCAAAAATTGGAATTTCTTTGTGTTCTAAAATACCTTTTATCATGGGAACAGCATATATACCTGTGGCTGCAGGATCCCCAGGCCCATTAGAAAGAAACACACCTTGAGGATTATGAGCTAGCACGTCTTGGGCAGATGCTGTTGCGGGTAAAACAACTACATCACATCCTGCTGATGTTAAGCAGCGAAGAATATTTCTCTTTGCACCAAAATCGATTGCAACAACTTTTTTAGCATTATTATTATTTTTTGAATATCCATCAGGCCAAGTCCAACGCTCTTCGTCCCAACCATAACTTTTATCAACTGTAACTTCTTGAGCTAAATCCAATCCTTCTAAACCTACAAAGTCCCTTGCTGCTTTTAGAAGTTTTGGAATATCAAAAGTGCCATTTGGATTGTGTTCTATGGCTACATGTGGTGCGCCTTGTTGTCTGATAGCTCTGGTTAATCTGCGAGTATCGATATTGCTTACACCAATTTTGCCTGTTTTCTCTAACCATTCGGATAATGTTTGTTCTGAGCGATAATTTGATGGCTTTGTTGGAAAGTGTTTAACTATCATAGCTCTTGCAACAGGATTTGATGTTTCGGAGTCTTCAAAGGTTATTCCAGTGTTTCCAATATGGGGAAAAGTAAATGTTACAGCTTGTCCTGCATATGATGGATCAGTCATGATTTCCTGATAACCAGTCATTGAAGTATTAAAGCAGAGTTCTGCTTCTATTTGTCCAGTTGCACCAAAACCTTGCCCATAAAAGGTTGTGCCATCTGCTAGCACAATACACGCTGTTGCTTTTTTGGAGGTTTCTGAAGGGGTGTCAACTGTGTTCATAAGACTCATCCTGATTCAAAAAATTTTTAGACAATTACGCTTGTAAGACAGTAAGGTCAAGGAATAAGGAATTTCATTTATGCATAAAATTCAATCTCTTGCGTGTTCGTGATTTCCTTGAATAAATCATTAATCTTCTGTATTTTAAAAAGTCTTGAATACTATAACCAGGGGAGTTTGGTAAATGCGTGATAGAATAAATTCTGCTATGAAGCAGGCTATGCGTGATAAAGAAGTTTTAAGACTATCTACTTTACGTTTGGTTATGGCCGCTATCAAAGATAGAGACATTGCTGCCCGCGTTGATGGTGTAGATAATAGCGTAAGCGATGATGAAATTTTGGCTATATTGGGTAAAATGATAAAGCAGCGCAAAGATAGTGCTACAGCCTACGGTAATGCTGGAAGAACAGAATTAGCTGCCCAGGAACTTTCAGAAATTGAAATTATTACTGGTTTTTTGCCAAAACAATTAAATGATGACGAAATTGAAGATGTTGTAAAAAAAGTAATTAATGATTCTGGTGCTTCTGGTATCAGAGATATGGGTAAAGTGATGGGCCTTTTGAAAAAAAATTATACTGGCCAGATGGATTTTGG
>CAJJAY010000006.1 GCA_905182285.1 uncultured Amylibacter sp.
CAATAAATAAATTCCAAAGAGTTCCAACTTTTAATGGGGGGCAAATTGGGGGGCGTAAAACTAATGATCATTAATTAATCTAATAATAGCAGTTACTTAAAGCCAGTAAGTGGCGGAGAGACAGGGATTCGAACCCTGGGAACCTCGCAGTTCAACGGTTTTCAAGACCGCCGCATTCGACCACTCTGCCACCTCTCCGTGCCATAAAACGGGATCGATCCGTTAGAGACTACCTAATTAGACTTTTAGTTAGATTCAACCCCAAAGAATGCGCAAATCAGCGCCTATGGTGTTTTTTTTTCAATATTTGTTACTTCCAACTATTGTAATAATTAGTTATGTTAATATTAACCATATATATATGATTAAATATTTATATTTTTACTTAAATATGATCATTTTTTACAGGAACAAAGGGAATCAAATGAAAAGTTTTTATAAAATAATATCAATATTTATAATCACTTTATTTGCATCTAAAGTTAATGCATTTGATACCATTGCACGTTCTGCAATGGTCGTTGATCAAACAACAGGCACTGTTTTGATGTCAAAAGATGCAGATCTTAGGGTGCCACCTGCGTCAATGTCTAAATTAATGACACTATATATGTTGTTTGAGGCATTACGTGATGAACGTATTGCAATGGACACAGAGTTTTTAGTTTCCGAAAAGGCTACTAAAATTGGTGGTTCTACAATGTTTTTGCGTGAAGGAGAGAGAGTTTCTGTCCGGGATTTAATTCAAGGCATAATTGTTCAATCAGGTAATGATGCGTGCGTTACAGTGGCAGAAAATTTAGCTGGCACAGAGACAGCTTTTGCAGATCAGATGACCAAACGCGCTATAGAATTAGGTATGAATAATTCATCATTTGGCAATTCCACGGGATGGCCTGACCCCTTGCAAAGAATGAGTGCAAGAGACTTAGTGCTTATAGCTGATTTGTTGATTAAAGATTTTCCAAATTATTATCCATTTTTTGCCCAGGCATCTTTTACATGGGATGGTGTTAAGCAAAACAACAGAAATCCTTTGCTAGCTCTTGGCATAGGTGCTGATGGCTTAAAAACTGGGCACACTAACGAAGCTGGCTATGGCCTTGTAGGATCAGCAAGGCAAGGCAACCGAAGAATAATATTTATGATCACAGGCTTGGAAACAAAAGCAGCCCGAGCTAATGAAGCAGAAAAACTGGCAAATTGGGCTTTTCGCCAATTTGTAATAAAGGATTTATTTGAAAAAGGCGCTGCCATAACGAAGGCACATGTATGGCTTGGGGAAGACAAAACCATAAACTTAGTTACAGAAGATAAGGTTTCAGATCTCTTTCCACTTGGATCTCTAAAAGGAGTAAATATAGAAGTTAACTACAAAGGCCCAATTGAAGCACCCATTACAAAAGGTGATCGATTAGCCATTTTAACCATCGAGATTCCTGGAATGGGTAAAAGTGAACATCACTTGATAGCGTCTAAAAATGTAGCAAGCGGCTCTGTCTTTAATAGAATAGCCACTAGTGCGCAACTTTTAGGGAAAAATGCCTTAAATGGTCAGCTGTGGGAAAAATAATGAATTTGAAAAAAGGGTTATTTATTACCTTTGAAGGAATTGACGGTTCTGGAAAGTCCACACAATCACAACTACTTGCTAAATCATTAGAGAGCATAGGGCAAAGTGTTATACTAACTCGCGAACCTGGTGGAAGCGAAGGAGCTGAGATTATTCGTTCCTTATTGGTTTCGGGGGAGACTGATAGGTGGTCTCCAGAAACTGAAATACTACTTTTTACTGCTGCAAGACGCGATCATTTGGAAAAAACAATCCAACCTGCCCTAGATAAAAATCAAATAGTTATTTGTGATAGGTTTGTTGACTCGACAAGAGTTTACCAGGGAGTTGCCAGGGCAGATTTAGGTAAAACAGTTGATGAACTTCATTCAATTATTATCAAAAAAGAACCTGATATAACATTTATAATAAATACAGACCCTGAGAAATCTTTATTAAGAGGCTTAGCTCGCAGCTCAGGCGAAGATAGGTTTGAGGATTTTGGGTTAGATTTTCAAAAAAAATTAAAAGATGGATTTGTTAAATTATCACAAACAGCGAAAACTAGATGCCACTTAATTGATGGTATGAGATCTAAAGAAGATATAGCTGAAGATATTTTTGTAATTGTAAGAGATTACGTTCAATGAATGATATAGATTTACAAGAGTCAGATAAATTGGAGGGAACCAACCATCCTCGTCATACAAATGTAATTTATGGGCATGACATTCCCCAACTAGATTTCCTAAATGTTTACAATTCCAAACGTTTACACCACGCTTGGATGATTACTGGTCCAAAGGGAATTGGAAAAGCAACACTATCTTATAAGATATCCAAATTTATATTATCACAAAATCAACATAATAATTTGGACACTGAAGCTTTAATAAAAACTTTAGATATTAGTACAGATCATCCAGTTTCAAAACGAGTAGACGCTTTAGGTGAACCAAACCTATATCTTGTTAGAAGACTTTGGGACGAAAAACTAAAAAAATTCAAACAAAATATAACAATTGATGAAATTCGAAAATTAAAGAATTTCTTTAATATGTCTGCAGCCGATGGTGGTTGGAGAGTTGCCATAATTGATGCAGCTGATGAAATGAATAACGCAGCCGCAAATGCTCTGCTTAAAATACTAGAAGAACCGCCAGAAAAAGTCTTGATTTTCCTGATTTCTCATCAACCATTAAGATTAATGCCAACTATACGTTCAAGATGTAGATTACTTAAATGTAGTACACTATCACCTTCTAGTTTGTCAGCTGCTCTTGATCAATTAAACATAGTGCAAATACATGATACAAACCAAATAAACATACTTGCAAACGGATCAGTAGGATCTTCAGTAGAGTTAATATCAAGTAATGGAATTGAGCTATATAATTCTATAGTTAAACTGGCTGGGCAAGCTCCACAAATGAATAGACAAATAATGCAATCTATGGCTGATGCTTGTAATGGCAAAAATGCATCCGAAAAATATGAAATGACACTCAAATTATTCATGCAATTTATTTCAAGGCTTGCAAAGTATGGTGCCATGCAACCCAAAAGCCACGACGAAGCTATAATTGGTGAAAATAAGGTTTTTTCTAAACTTGCACCAAATACCATATCTGCTCGAAAATGGGCAAACTTATTGCAAGAAATATCAGAGCGAACTAATCATGCGCGATCAGTTAACCTTGACCCATCAATGGTGATCCTAGATATGTTATTAAAATTTGAAGAAACATCCAAAGTATAAAGTCTCATTAAGGGCTACATTATGACCAAACCAATTATAGTTGATAGCCATTGTCACTTAGATTTTCCAGACTTCGAAGGTGAAATCCCTGACCTAATTATGCGTGCTCAAGAAGCAGGTGTGAAGCGCATGGTTACAATATGTACCCGATTAAAAAATGAACCACTAGTTCGAAAGATATCAGAGAAATATGAACCTGTATATTATGCTGCTGGAACGCACCCAATGTCAGCAGCAGAGGAACCCTTAGCTTCCGTCGATCAATTGATTAAAATTTCAAAACATCCAAAAATGGTTGGAATAGGTGAAACAGGATTAGATTATCACTACACTGCTGAGAGTGCAGAAATACAAAAAAAATCATTAATAATTCATATTGAAGCTGCTCGCGAGACCGGTTTACCATTAATAATTCACTCTAGAGCTGCTGATGACGATATGGGAAAAATCTTAAAAAGTGAATTTAAAAAAGGTAAATATAAATGTGTAATGCATTGCTTTTCGTCATCTGAAAAGTTGGCAAGATTATCACTAGATTTAGGCTTTTATCTTTCTATGTCAGGTATTGTAACTTTCAAGAAAAGTGAAGAACTCCGGAACATATTTAAAATTGCACCAATAGATCAAGTTTTGATTGAAACTGATAGCCCATATCTTTCACCTGATCCCTATAGAGGAAAACGTAATGAGCCATCATATACTGCTCATACGGCAGAGGTTGGCGCTAGTATCTATGAAATAGATTATCAAACTTTTGCCGCAAAAACGACTGAAAATTTTAATAGATTATTTTCAAAGGCAGTAATTTAATGGGTGAACTTGTTATTACAATTCTCGGATGTGGATCATCTGGTGGTGTACCTAGGCTAGGTGGAATATGGGGAAATTGCGATCCTAAAAATCCCAAAAATTTCAGGAAGAGATGCTCACTATTAGTACAACGCATTGAAAATAAAAGTGTGACAAGTGTTTTAATAGATACGACACCTGACATGCGACAACAATTGCTCGATACGAATATAGGCCAATTAGATGCCGTTATCTACACACATGAGCATGCAGACCATTTGCATGGGCTAGATGATTTAAGAATGATTGTTATTAATATGCAGAAACGTTTACAAGTTTATGCATCAAAGCAAACAAAAAAATCTATCCTAGGACGTTTTGAATATGCATTCAAAACACCTGTTGGTAGCCCTTATCCACCAATTTTAGACATGAATGACCTTCCCAAGAATTTACAAATCCATGGGCCAGGTGGAACTATAGATTTTACAACTTTTGATGTGGAGCATGGAAATATATTGGTAAGTGCAATAAAGGTAAATAATATTTTATATACACCCGATATTTCTGCGCTAAAAAATGATGATGAGATAAAAAATCTAGATTATTGGATATTAGATAGCCTGCGATATAAGCCTCACCCAAGCCATATAAATCTTGAAGAAGCTTTAGAGTTAATAAATAAATATAAGCCAAAAAGATCTATTCTCACAAATTTACATGTAGATCTGGACTATACAACTTTATTAAACGAAACTCCTGATAACGTAGTGCCAGCCCACGACGGATTACAAATTAAATTTAAGGTTTAATTATGCTCAGTATATTTATTACTGTCTTGCCTGTTTTCTTAATAATAGGAATTGGGTACCTCGTTATGTGGAAAAAACTCATGACAGAAAGCAGCATAGATGCGCTAGCAATATTTGCACAAAAATATGCAATCCCCTGCCTCTTATTTTTAGCTGTAGCAAATTTAGATCTTAAAGCATATTTTAACGTCCCTCTTTTTGCATCTTATTATATTCCTGCAGCTTTTATATTTATTATGGGATGCTCTACAGGTTATTTGCTTTTTAGCAGGTCAGCGGCTCAAGCCGTTTCAGTTGGCTTTACAACACTATTTTCAAATATGGTATTATTAGGCTTAACAATTATGGAACGGGCGTATGGTGTCGAAGCATTATCAACAAACTATGCATTAGCATCTGTACATGTTCTTTTTTGTTATATTATTGGAATCGCCTGTATGGAAACAGTACATGCAAATGGGAATGGGATTAAAAAAATTGTTAACTCAGTTTTCAAAGCGATTTTTAGAAATACTTTAGCATTAGGATTAATTCTTGGATTTGTTTTTAACTTTACCGGCTTCGGTCTCCCAGAAGCATTTAGCGTGGCACTTGAAATGATGGCAAGAAGTGCATTACCAGTCGCATTATTTGCGCTTGGAGGAGTGCTTTATAGATATGAAATAAAAAGCAATTTACCTGAGGTTGGTGCCGTTGCAATTATCAAATTATTTATATTTCCAATTTTAGTTTATTTAATGGCTACCTATATCTTTGACTTACCTACAAGTATTAGGAATTCAGCTGTTTTAATTGCGGCAATGCCACCTGGAATTAATACATATATATTCGCAAGTATGTATAATAAAGCACAACAAACTGCTGCAACATCAATAGTAATATGTACTGGGTTAAGTATTTTTACAATTACTGCTTGGCTAACATTTTTGGGTTAACCAGGTGACATACCTCTTAAACGTTCAGAGCGCCGCCTCAACAATTCAAGTGTTGTTAAGAGAATAATAGACATAGCTATTAGTATTGTTGCTACAGCTAATATTGTTGGGCTTATTTGCTCCCTTAAGCCTGTAAACATTTGCCATGGAAGTGTTTTTTGCCCAGCAGATCCCACAAACAGAACAACAACGACTTCGTCAAATGAAGTTATAAAAGCAAATAACCCTCCAGATATAACACCAGGAAGAATTAAAGGCATCTGGATTTTAAAAAAGGTCCGAACAGGCCCTGCTCCCATATTTGCGGCAGCTCGTGTCAAAGACTTGTCAAACCCAACCAATGTTGCCGTGACTGTAATAATAACAAATGGGACACCAAGAACTGCATGAGCTAAAACTACCCCAGCGTATGTACCTTGTAGACCAATACGGGAATAGAAAAAGTACATCCCTGATGCTGATATAATTAAGGGAACAATCATTGGCGATATCATTATTGCCATAATTGCCCTTCTAAATGGAACATGGGATTGTGAAAGGCCAATAGCCGCAAGTGTTCCAAAAGATACAGACAAAATTGTTGCCATGGGCGCAATCCTTAAGGAATTTTTTAAGGCATGTTGCCAATCTTGATTGGTAAAGAAGTCATCATAATGCTTAAAAGAAAACCCTTCAGCTTTGAAGGCCAGCATTTCTGGAGTAAATGTAAAAAAATCTTGAGCGTTAAACGAAAGTGGTATGATAACCATTATTGGGAAAACCAAGAAAAAGAAAACTAATCCACAAATAATTCGGAAAGTATAATACCAAATCTTTTGCATTGGCGAAGCATAAATAGGGAGAGCCATATAATTTATCCTAATTTCACGTTATCTATGCCAACGAATTTATCGTATAGCCAATATAATGCCAAAACCACTACTAAAAGAATTGCACCTAATGCAGCTCCTAAACCCCAATTTAGGCTTGAAGAAATATGGTAAGCAATTCTATTGGAGATGAATACACCCTTTGTGCCACCAACAATTTCAGGGGTAATATAATAACCAATGGCAAGTATAAATACTAAAATTGATCCTGCGCCAATACCTGGGATACTTTGTGGAAAATATACACGTCTAAATGCCATGAAATCATTAGCGCCCATAGATTTTGCTGCTCGCATGTATGTGGGCGGAATAGTTTTCATAACTGAAAATAATGGTAAAATCATAAATGGTAATAAAATATGGGTCATTGCAATAACAGTACCCGTAACATTATTGATTAATTCAAGACGATTTCCATCTGCAATTACACCTAGCCATACTAGGAAATCATTTATTACACCTTGATTTTGCAAAAGGACTTTCCAAGCGGAAGTTCTAACTAATAGTGATGTCCAGAAAGGTAAAAGTACCAGTATCATTAACACATTCGAGGACCTCATTGGTAATGTAGCCAATAAAAATGCAATTGGGTAACCCAGAAGAATACACATAAAAGTAATTCCTAAACTCATGTAAAGAGTTCTTACGAATAACTTAAAGTATATTTTTTTATCTTCATCAACTTTTTGTATACCTTCAGATGTTCTCGTTAAATCTGCTGCAGCTAAAAAATATCCATCAGTATATTTGCTAGAGAACTGTTGTATAGTCTGCCAAACAGATGGATCCATCCATTTTTTATTCATTTTTTCAAATGCATCTTTAAATGATGGAGTTGCATCAAGATCTAATTTTTTTACTTTTCTCCCAGTTTGCCTAACAAGTGATGATATTCCTGTTTTTTCATAATTTAATCGAGAGCCAAGTTTAGTATGGAGTTTACTTTTTACTGCAATCTTTAAATCTCTAGCAAACGCTTCAAAAACCTCTTCATCAGGAGCTTGTCCACTCATACTATCCCATTTCGATAGGACTTTAACTGTTCTTGGTAAAGTATCTGAAACTATATTATTCTCAACTGAGCGGAATAACATATCCCCGATTGGTGCGATAAAAGTTAATAGTACAAAAAATAAAAGTGGTGCAATTAGCAAAAGCGCCCTAATTTTCTGGCGACGCAATGATTTTGCTAGGCTTTTCTTAAGCGAAGTACCATCACTTGCTAAAACTGTATTGGTATTACTCATATTTTTAATTCTATTCACTTTAAATGAAATAAAAGGCGCGAAGTAATCTTCGCGCCTTTATTGTCTTATTTAGCTAACCATGCTTGGAATTTTGCATCAATATCATCACGATAATCTGCCCAGAATGAGTAGTTATATAATAATGTATTTTTTGCATTATTAGGATCTGTTGGCATATGTGGCGCCATATCAATTCCTAATGTAGCATGCTTTGATACTAATGGTGCTGAAGATTTACGAGCTGGTCCATATGAAATGTATTTCGCTTGATCAGCTAGGCGTTGTGTATCAGTAGCAAAATACACATAATCTAATGCGCGCGCTTTACGCTCATCTGACAATCCAGCTGGAATAATCCAACCATCTAGATCAAATACTTGGCCATCCCATAGCATACCAACATTTTGTCCTTGCTCTTCGATCAAAGCAAATAAACGTCCGTTGTATGTTGAACCCATGATAACTTCACCATCAGCTAGTAATTGTGGAGTATCTGCACCTGCAGACCACCAGATTACATCGCCTTTAATAGTGTCTAATTTAGCGAATGCACGTGCTTGACCTTCGTCTGTTGCAAGAACGTCATAAACGTCACTCTTAGCAACTCCATCACACATTAAAGCCCATTCCATGTTATTGATTGGACGTTTTTCTAGTGAGCGTTTGCCTGGGTAAGCAGCTGTGTCAAATACTGAACAAACAGATGTTGGTGCAGTAGAACCAACTAAATCTTTCCGATATCCAAAAGTAGTTGAGTAAACGATTTGTGGAATGAAACATTCATTAACCATTAAATCTCCAAAATCAACTGAAGCTTTTGTTCCGTCTGGTGCATCAGCTAGCTGAGTATCTGCATCGATTTCCATTGCAAGACCTTCGTCACACAATCGAAGAGCATCTGCAGCTACAACATCAACAACATCCCATGTTACATTTCCAGCTTCAGACATAGCGCGTAATTTTGCTACAGCTTCACCTGAACTTGCATCATTGATGATATTCACGCCAGTCATTGCAGAATAAGGGTCGTGATATGCAGCTTGTTGAGATGCAGTATAAGCTCCACCCCATGAAACAATAGTCATATCTTCTGCTAAAGCAGCAGTTGCTGACATTGCGAAAGCCGCCCCACCAAGCATTATAGTTTTAATCTTCATTGTCTTCTCCTTGTTTTTCCCGTTATTTTTTTCAATGCACTATACTTCGGGATATGTTTAGCACACTTGAAGGGCATTTATGCGTCTAATGCCCGACAATCTTCTTTCGCCCAGGTGACTGATGTTTTTTCACCTTTGACCAAATGCTTATGCCCTGCTGAATTTGGAACTTTAACAATAAATTCTTCATTTCCATGCACTTCCATTCGACAACGGATGTGATCACCAAGATATATTAACTCTTTAACTACTGCATCAGTAGTATTTTTTGATTTAGTACCGCCTAAACTCACACGCTCAGGCCTTATAGATAATGTAGTTCTACTTCCGACTTTACCACAATTCACAGCGAGGCAGTCAACTTTTGCACCATTGTCTAATTTTACAGATGCAACCTTCCCCTTAATTGATGCTACCTGGCCCACAAGTTTATTATTTTCACCTATAAATTGAGCAACAAATGAGTTTTCTGGGCGTTCATATAAGTCATCAGGGCTAGACAATTGTTGAATTCTTCCATCTTCAAAAACAGCAACTCTATCAGACATGGTTAAAGCTTCTGATTGGTCATGTGTAACATAAACGACAGTAATGCCCAAGTTCTCATGTAAATGTTTTATTTCATATTGCATATGCTCTCGGAGTTGTTTGTCTAGAGCACCTAACGGCTCGTCCATAAGAACCAATTGGGGATTAAATACCAATGCCCTTGCAAGTGCTATGCGTTGTTGTTGTCCACCTGACAATTGTGAAGGTCGGCGACCAGAAAATTCACCCATTTGAACCATATCTAATGCATGCTTTACTTTTTCTTCACGCTCAGATTTGCCCATTTTGCGGACTTCTAGTGGAAAAGATAAATTTTCACCTACAGTCATATGAGGAAAGAGTGCATAGTTTTGGAAAACCATGCCGATACCACGTTTATGTGGTGGAATATTATTTATAGGGCTTCCATCAAGTCTGATATCACCGTTGGTTGCAGTCTCAAAACCAGCCAACATCATTAAACATGTAGTTTTTCCGGATCCAGACGGACCCAAAAGAGTCAAAAATTCACCTTTAGAAATATTTAAGTTTAGATCTTTAACAACTAAATTTTCACCATCATAGCTTTTTTGGACATGATCAAAGACCACAAAGTCTTTATCTGTATTATTTGTAGTCAATGTATTCCCCCGATTGCATTTAATACAATAAAGTATGTGAGCAAATCTTATGCTGGCCCAAATCAACTCTTATTGCAACGGATAATTTTAATTATTTCTTATTGCTTTCATTTTTTTACAAGGCGTCGATTAAAATTATCAAGTTTAAGCTTTGGTAGTTCTAAAATCTTATTGTATTTCATTGTAAATTTTATGTTATTATGATACTAAATAAATTATAATGTTAAATAGATTCAAAATTTTAAGTTTTGCAATCCTGATGTTAACTTCATCAAGCAATTGCCTCTATGCAAATACTTTCACTACACAAATCCAAATTATGTTGAACACACTGGATTTTAATGCAGGTCCTGAGGATGGTATTTTTGGTGAAAAAACAAAAACTGCATTAGAAAACTTCTATAAAAAAAATAAAAAGATTTATGACGGTAATCTCAGTCAAAATGAATTTGACGATATATCTTCAAAAATGCCTAAAGACTTTTCTAAAGAAGATTTAATTTTAAAAATATCAAGCAATCAATATAGAAATAGCTTTATAAAAAAAACCTTAAATTTAGAAAATTATGAAAATGAAATTAATCTATTAAATTCGCTTTCTGAGAAGAATGATCACAATTATCCTTGGCTTCAAATGAATGTAAGCTTTGAAGATGCAAGACATTTAGTATCTAGAACAGGAATTGGCGCACATCCTTCTGAAATTTCAAGACTAGTTGGATTAACACGCAGCCAAGCAATAAGCATGATTATTGCAAATATCGATAGCAGACATCCTGAAACAGAAATTCCCATATTTTTTAATAAACCATATCCAAACTATTGGATCCAAGGCGATCTAGATGAAAATGATCAACAAAAATTTAGAGTTGCCCGCGACAAAGAGATGGAAGAGTTAAGATTATGGGTGGTTAGCGAAATGTTAACAACACAAAAACCTGCAGCCGAAAAGCTCATAATGTTTTGGCACAATCATTTTGTTTCGTCTTATTCAGGCGTAAACGAAAATGTTCATTTAATAGCAAAACAACATTGGACATTTAGACAACTTGGCCACACAAACTTCAGGTCACTCGCAAAAGCAATTATCAAAGACGCTGCTATGCTTGAATATCTCGACAATAAACAGAGTAGAAAAAGAAACCCAAACGAAAATCTTGCAAGAGAATTACTAGAGCTATTTATTATCGGCGAAGGTAATTATTCAGAAAAAACCGTTAAAGAAGTTGCAAGGGCATTAACAGGATATAGTTCAAATGGATTACGCCAGGATGAATTTAGGTTTAATCATTGGGACCATGATAATGGTTGGAAAATAATATTTGATAGAAAAGGCCATTTTGATGGAGATGACGTAATAGATATTCTCCTGAACCAATCTGAAACTTCTGAGTTTATAACAAGAAAGTTCTGGAAAAATTAC
>CAJJAY010000007.1 GCA_905182285.1 uncultured Amylibacter sp.
TATGAACGAAACAGAACTTAAAGAGCTCCAAGAATCGTCTGATAAAAATGTTTTTGAACTTGATATCAGGATGATATTAGTTACTTTGGGCTCACGTGGAGCTGAATTGCACACTGAAGGTAAAGTATACAAACAATCTAGTTTTTCGACTAAACCAATAGATACCACAGGGGCAGGAGATACTTTTTTAGGCTCATTTATAGCATGCCATGACAATGGCTATAGTATTGAAAAATCACTAGAATATGCAGCTGCTGCATCATCTATTCAAATAACTCGAATTGGTGCAGCTAAAGCAATTCCAAAATTCGAGGAAGTCGAAGAATTTTTAAATGAGAAAATAGTATGAACGTCCAAAAAATAATAATAGATACCGATCCTGGAATTGATGATGCTATGGCAATATTTTTTGCTGGCTTATCAAATAAATTAGATTTGGTTGCTTTGACAAGTGTTTTTGGAAATGTAACTTTGGATAATGCGACACGTAATGCAATGGTTTTAGCTGAAATTTTAGAACAAAATATTCCAGTTTCACGAGGCTTTCCAAAGCCATTAGTGCAGACACCAAATCCAGTTTCAGATTACGTACATGGTGATGAAGGCTTTGGAGATATCCCAGCCAGAACACCAAACGCAAAAGAAATTAATATCCCTGCAGATAAATATATTTGTGAACTAATAAACGCTAATGTTGGTGAAATAATATTATGCCCAGTTGGACCACTTACGAATATTGCCATGGCATTACGATATGATCCTACGATTGTTTCAAAGGTAAAATCAGTTGTCATCATGGGAGGTGGGGTATTTTCGGGTGGTAATGTAACGGATTTTGCAGAAGCAAATATTTGGAACGACCCACATGCAGCTGATGAAGTGTTTTCAGCTGATTGGGAGGTTACGGTTATTGGTCTTGATGTTACACAGAAAGTTATATGTGCACATACTGAATTTTCTGCATTAGTAAACAAAGCACCTATTATTGGTGGTTTTTTAGAGCAAGCAACAGATTTTTACATTAAATTTTATAAAGAAGCAGCTGGAATAAACGGCTGTCAGATGCATGATCCAATCACAGTTATTGCTACGATATATCCTGAATTATTTACATACGAATATCACCCAATTGAAGTATGCTTAGAGCCTTCAAAAATAGGTGAAACAAGAATTAGTAAAGATAATAATCGTAGATTAGCAAAAGTTGCTGTAGAAGTAGATGTTGACGCAGTGAAGAAAATATTTTTTGATACTATTAAAACTGGATTTTAAGGAGCTTATTAAATGGCTGAATTTGAAATATTAGCAATTGGATTAGATGAAGTAGATGCACCAGCGAAATTTGCGAAGTCTTTTCGTGAAACTGGATTTGCTATCATAAAAGATCATAATATCAATGCGGATGAAATTGATCGAATGTATGGTGTTTGGACTGATTTCTTTGCAAGCAATGAAGGTCCAAAATTTGCTGTGCAACCAGGTGAATCTGCAGGTTATTTTGGCTATAAGTCTGAAAATGCAAAAGGAAGTGCTAATAAAGATCTTAAAGAATTTTTTCATGCATATCAGAATAAATCACTACCTGAAATTGCTGAAAAAGAAACACGTGAATTTCAAGAAAAACTAATTAAAATGGGCTCAACCTTATTAGGATGGCTGGATCAAGAATCTAATGGCCATGTAAGTTTTTCTGAACCGTTAGAAAATATGATCAATGGTAGTGATATGAATTTGCTGCGCATTATTCACTATCCTCCATTGCCAGATAACGTAGAGCCAGGAGAAGTTCGCGCAGCAGCGCACGAGGATATAAATCTTATAACACTTCTAGTAACAGGAACTGAGCCTGGCCTTCAGGCAAAAGATGTTAATGGTAATTGGCATGATGTTCCATGTAAGCCAGGATATATTACAGTAAATTCAGGAGATATGTTGGCAATGGCTAGTAAAGGCCACTATCCGTCAACACCCCACCGTGTAGTAAATCCCCCTATGCAAGAAAATAGATCACGTTATTCAATGCCTCTTTTTGTTCATCCTCGTCCTGATGTTTTGTTAGATAAGATGACTGCGGAAGAGTTTTTAAATGAACGATTAAAAGAAATTGGGTTGAAATAAGTATGCAAACGCTGTTGTTTGCTATTATAAATAGTGCATCTGCACATAACAAGGAGAGTACAATGAAGAAAATCTATTTAATTATGATGGCTGCCATCATGAGTTTAATGGGATCTTTGGCTTTTGCTGATTTTAAACCAGCAGTAATTTACGACATGGGTGGTAAATTCGATAAGTCATTTAATGAAGGTGTATACAACGGTATTAAACGTTTCACTGACGAAACTGGAATAGCTGTGATGGAATTTGAAGTCACAAATGAAGCTCAACGCCAGCAAGCAATGGAAAAAATGATACAACGTGGTGCTACACTAGTTTTGGGCGTTGGTTTTGCTCAAGCTGATGCTATTGATAAAGTTGCAGCTGCAAATCCAGACAAAATGTTCTCAATTATTGATGTTAATTGGTTGGATAGACCAAACTTACGTCAATATACTTTTAAAGAAGAAGAAGGTTCTTATTTAGTAGGCATGGCAGCAGCTATGGCGTCTAAAACTGGAACAGTCGGCTTCGTTGGTGGTATGGACATTCCCCTAATTAGAGCATTTCAATGTGGATATGAGCAAGGCGTTATGGCTGTAAATTCAGGAGCAACTGTTTTAAGTAACATGACAGGTACAACTCCTGCTGCATGGAATGACCCTGCAAAAGGTTCTGAACTTACACAGAGTCAAATCGACCGTGGTGCGGATGTTGTTTATCAAGCTGCAGGCGGAACAGGAGCTGGAGTTATTTCAGCAGCAGTTGATGCAGGCAAATTAGCAATTGGTGTTGATTCAAACCAAAATCACTTAGCTCCAGGATCAATCCTAACTTCCATGTTGAAGCGTGTTGATGTTGCTGCATACAATACAATGAAAGATGGCCTATCAGGTGATTTCAATGTTGGTGTGCAAACGCTTGGTTTAGCTGAAGATGGTGTTGGCTGGTCATTAGATGAGCACAATGCAAGCTTGATTTCAGATGATATGAAGGCAGCTCTTGATTCAGCGTCTGCAAAAATCATTTCTGGTGAAATCGATGTTCATGATTACCGATCTGATAACACATGCACAATGTAATCACCGTCTAAGATGATGATTAATAAATCAATAAAAACAAGCGGTGGTGACACCGCTTGTTATATTCTGGAATTACAAAAAATAAGTAAATCTTTTGGATTAGTTGAGGCTAATAAGAATATAGATTTGCAAATTGAAGCTGGAACAATTCATGGAATTATTGGTGAAAATGGAGCTGGTAAATCAACATTAATGAATATTCTGTATGGTTTACACCGTGCTAATTCTGGTGAAATGCTTGTTAACGGTGCCAGAGTAAAGATTAAAAGCAGCGCAGATGCACTATCATTGGGAATAGGGATGGTTCATCAACATTTTATGCTTATTCCTAGGTTCACAGTTTTAGAAAATGTAATGCTGGGTTCAGAAGGTGGCGCACTTCTTAGCAAAGGTAGGATATCAACCGCAAACAAGTTAAAAGAATTGGGCCAAACATTTGATATGGAAGTTGATCCATACGTTTTGGTAAGTGACTTGAATGTTGGAATGCGTCAACGCGTGGAAATTCTAAAGGCCTTAAAAGGTGGAGCAAAAATATTAATATTAGATGAGCCAACAGGTGTTCTTACGCCTCAAGAGGCAACACAACTTTTTGAAATTTTAGATAAGTTAAGAGAGAATGGTGTTACTGTCTTATTAATTACCCATAAGTTAGCTGAAATTATGGCAATAACTGACAACGTATCAATAATGCGTGGTGGTGAAATGGTGGGCCATCGAAAAACAAGTGATACAAATCCACAAGAATTGGCCGAATTAATGGTTGGTCGAAAAGTTTTATTAAATGTTGAAAAACCAAAAGCAAAACCAAAAGAAATAGCTTTAAATGTAAGAAATTTGGGCTGCTACTCGTCACGTGGTCATAAAGTTTTAGATAATCTAACATTCCAAGTTAAGTCGGGGGAAATACTTGGTGTGGCAGGAGTATCAGGAAATGGTCAAACACCTTTAATGGAAATCTTAGCTGGAATGAGAAAGCCTGATGAAGGCTATTTCGAAATACTTGGCAAAAAAATTGATCATGAAACTAAGGTATCACCGTTTACAATGAGAGAAAATGCAATTGGCCACATTCCAGAAGACAGACACAAACATGGGTTAATACTGGGATTTGAAGCATATGAAAATATGGTTCTGGGTTTTCATAATACAGAAATGACTGGTGAAAAGAAATTATTAGATAAAAACCATATGTTAAAGCATACGGCTGATAGAATGGATGAATATGATATTCGCCCAAGGAATCCAAAATTATTAGCAAGTAGTTTCTCTGGAGGAAATCAGCAAAAAATTGTTGTGGCTAGAGAGCTTTACAAAAATCCAAAACTTCTAATTGTTGGTGAACCAACAAGAGGCGTTGATGTTGGAGCAATTGAATTTATTCATAAACAATTAATACAATTAAGAGATCAAGGATGTGCAATCATTTTGATATCTGTTGAATTGGATGAAATCATGGGCTTATCAGATAGAATATTGGTTATGAATAAAGGGCAAGAAGTATCAACTGTTAATGGTGATGATGCCAATCCAAAAGACCTAGGCCTTATGATGGCAGGTATTTCAGAGGAGGCCTCAAATTGAGTGTTATGAAACCTTTACCACGGTGGGCAGATTTAATTCTTTTACCATTTATAAACTTATGTACTGCATTTTTTGTTTGTGGAATTGTTGTATATATTATTGGTGAAAATCCTTGGGAAGCATTGTTAGTTATGCTTAAAGGTGCATTTATTTATCCAGGAAGTCTTGGCTATACCCTATACTATACGACCAATTTTATATTTACAGGATTGGCTGTTGCCACCGCATTTCATGCTAAGCTATTTAATATAGGTGGTGAGGGTCAGGCTTATGTTGGTAGCTTGGGTATCTTATTAGCAACTGCATTATTTGCACCGTTTCTCCCAGCAGTATTTGTTGTTTTATTATGTATAATATGTTCTGCAATGGTAGGAGCTGCTTGGGCTTTCATTCCTGGATATTTACAAGCTAAAAGAGGCAGTCATGTAGTTATTACAACTATAATGTTTAATTTTTTAGCTTCTTCTTTAATGGTCTATTTGCTTGCAGGTCCACTAATCCAATTAGGACAACAATCTCCACAATCTGATTTGATTCCTGAAAGTGCACAACTCGCTTCATTTGAAACATTTCTTGGTTTATTTGGGGTTGATATAGCGTCATCTCCATTAAATCTATCTTTTGTATTGGCACTGCTTGCATTGTTTGTTTTTTGGGTATTAATTTGGAAAACTAGATTAGGCTACGAAATTCGAGCTGTTGGCAAAAATCAAGATGCTGCAAATTATGCAGGGATTAATGTACCAAAAATTATTATTATCACTATGACAATATCAGGTGCATTTGCTGGGTTACTCGCTGTTAACGAAGTTATGGGTGTTCAACACAGAGCTATATTAAATTTTACTGCTGGATATGGCTTTACAGGAATTGCTGTTGCATTGATGGGGCGGAATCATCCTGTTGGTATATTTTTCGCAAGTTTACTATTTGGAGCATTGTTCCAAGGTGGAGCTGAGTTAGATTTTGAATTTCAATCTATTACACGAGATATGGTCTTACTTATTCAGGGGATGATTATTTTATTTTCCGGGGCATTAGCATACATGTTTAATCCAGCACTTTCTAAAGTATTCAGCCGAATAACAAAGAATGGAGCCAATGATGATTGATTTTTTTTATCAAACGTTGTGGGCTCTAGATGCCACACTTAGAGTTGCAACTCCTCTAATGCTTTGTGCGATGGCAGGAATTTTTTCTGAACGATCTGGAATAGTTGATATATCCCTTGAAGGTAAATTATTATCTGGTGCTTTTGTGGCTGCAACCATTGCAAGTTTAACTGGTTCCGTATGGCTAGGTTTAATAGGTGCAATTAGTGCATCAGTATTGATGTCTTTGCTTCATGGATTTGCCTGTATTACCCATAGAGGTGATCAAGTTGTAAGTGGTGTGGCGATTAATTTTTTAGCATCTGGACTTACCGTTATTTTGGGTATTGCGATATTTAAACGAGGTGGTCAAACACCAACACTAAGTTCTGGAGAAAGATTTAGACCCATAGAGCTTTGGTTTGTTGATGCTTTAGATAATGTACCAGTTATTGGAGCAATTTATAGAGAGTTAATAAGTGGACATAGTTTGTTAGTTTATGTAGCCTTGCTTTGCGTTCCAATAGCCTCATTTATATTATATAAAAGTCGTTTCGGCCTTCGTTTGCGAGCAGTAGGGGAATCTCCAATAGCTGTTGATAGCGCTGGTGTGTCTGTTACTTGGTTACGTTACCGAGCGCTTATTGTAGGTGGTGTATTTTGTGGAATAGCAGGGGCATACCTTTCAATTTCTCATGGTGCAAATTTTGTTCGTGAGATGTCAGCCGGAAAAGGCTACATAGCTTTAGCCGCAGTAATTTTTGGAAATTGGCGGCCTATTCGAGCTTTTTGGGCATGCTTAATGTTTGGCTTCTTAGATGCAATTACTTCACGATTACAAGATATAGACTTACCATTGATTGGTGAAGTGCCTGCGCAATTAATGTCTGCATTGCCCTATATAATGACTATCATTTTGTTATCAGGATTTATTGGGAGACCTAGTCCTCCTTCGGCTATAGGCGTTCCCTATAAAAAATAGCAATAAATATAAAAGGTATATTTTTAATATGTTAGACAAACAAACTATTAATAAACTATTGGAAGCAGCTACGTCTGTAATGTCTAATGCTCACGTACCATATTCAAATTTCCAAGTTGGAGCGAGTATACTTTATAAGGATGGTACAATTGAAGTAGGGTGTAATATTGAAAACGCATCTTTTGGCGCAACTATATGTGCTGAAAGAACAGCTATAAGTACAGGAGCTGCAAAAGGAAAATTAAATATTGAAGCAATATGTGTAACCAACTTAACGGATACTATGGTTACTCCTTGTGGTATTTGTAGACAGGTAATTTGGGAGTTTGGTCAAAATCTTCCGGTAATTTGCTCAAATAAGAATGGTGATTATAAAATTTTAACTATTTCTGAACTTTTACCACACGCGTTTGATTTAAATTAACTTTTATTAAATCTAATCTATCATCAAAAAATAAAGCCCCAGTAATAAACTGGGGCTTTTTGGGTTTGGGTGTTATGATTCCTCGCCCAACAAGGGGATTATCCCTTTTTCGTGATCACTGGGATTAGAAGATCTCCCCAGTTGCCATCTCCATTGTGATGACGGCTTGATCTGATTAGCTCAACCGTTACGCCAGCTTCTACAGCGCGTGCTACTGATTGGTTTAAGCGGTGCAAATCATTAGCTAACATTCGGATTGCTTGATCTGCTTGATCAATTTTTTCAGATGTAGTTGGTTCTACGGCCTTTATTTGTGCAGTCATAATATCTCTCCTTAGTTGAATTGGTTCATAGTGTTGTCTTCACCGGCTGCTTTTAATGCTGCTTCACCTGCAAAGTATTCTTTATGATCATCGCCAAGATCAGATCCTGACATATTTTGGTGTTTAACACAGGCTATGCCTTGGCGAATTTCTTTGCGTTGAACGCCTGACACGTAACCTAACATTCCCTCTGAACCAAAATACTCTTTAGCTAAGTTATCTGTTGATAATGCAGCTGTATGGTATGTTGGCAGAGTAATGAGGTGATGGAATATGCCAGCATCTCTTGCTGCATCAGCTTGGAAAGTTTTGATTTTTTCATCAGCGGCAATTGATAAATCTGTTTCATCATAATCAACTGACATCAAGTTTGCACGTTCATATGCAGAAACGTCTACGCCATCTTCCTGCCAGGTGTCATATACTTGCTGGCGGAAATTTAAAGTCCAGTTAAATGATGGTGAATTATTATAAACTAATTTGGCATTTGGAACAGTTTGCTTAACTCGGTTTATCATTTCGCCAATTTGGCCAATATGTGGTTTTTCTGTTTCTATCCAGATCATATCAGCTCCATTTTGCAATGAAGTTATTGAGTCTAAAACACAACGATCTACACCAGTACCTTCTTTAAATTGGAAAAGATTAGATGGTAAACGTTTTGGACGCATAAGTTTGCCATCTTGTTTGATTACAACATCGCCATTACCCATTGTGTCTAGTGTTACCTCATCGCAATCAAGGAAGCTGTTATATTGATCACCTAAGTCACCAGGCTCTTTAGTTACTGCTATTTGTTTTGTTAGGCCTGCCCCAAGGCTATCAGTACGTGCAACAATTATGCCATTATCAATGCCAAGCTCTAAGAATGCATGACGGCAAGCGCGAATTTTTTGTAAGAAATCTTCATGAGGAACAGTAACTTTACCGTCTTGATGGCCACATTGTTTTTCATCTGAAACTTGGTTCTCTATTTGTAGAGCGCAAGCACCTGCTTCAATCATTTTCTTGGCAAGTAAATATGTAGCTTCAGGATTTCCAAATCCTGCATCGATATCTGCAATTATTGGAACTACATGTGTTTCGTAATTATCAATTTTTGATTGTACATGCGATCTTGTGGCAGCATCTGGAGCTGCGTCTAGTTCTCGAAACAATCCACCTAATTCACGTGCATCTGCTTGTCTTAAAAAAGTATAAAGCTCCTCAATTAAGGCGGGAACAGATGTTTTTTCGTGCATTGATTGATCAGGTAATGGGCCAAATTCAGATCTTAGAGCTGCTATCATCCAACCTGATAAATATAGGTACTTACGTTTAGTTGTCCCAAAATGTTTTTTTATAGCAATCATTTTTTGTTGACCTATAAAGCCATGCCAACATCCAAGGGATTGTGTGTATTGTGAGCTATCTGCGTCGTATGCAGCCATGTCTTCTCTCATGATATCTGCAGTGTATTGAGCAATTTCTAAACCTGTTCTAAATCGGTTTTGCATTCTCATGCGTTGAACATGCTCTGGATTAATAGCATCCCATGAAGAACCATTTTCAGATTTTAAATTGTTTATAGTATCAAGTGATGTCCCGTCGTATGCCATTGCTTTCCCCTTTGTAAAAAAATTACTAAATTTTTTAGTAATTCATAGATATAATAAATCATATTCATAAACTTCTAATTTACTTGTGGATTTATTTACAAATTATTTCCATATAATAATGGAATTTACTTGAATATTTAAAGTAATGTTGTAATAAATTGTAAAAAATACTTTGTAAAATTGTAAAGATTGTAAAGATTGTAAAATGAATATTCAGAAAATATTTGCTGGGCCAAGAATTAAAAAAATCCGAAATTCGATTGGATTAAGTCAAAGTGCTATGGCAAATGAATTAAATATCTCTCCAAGCTATTTGAACTTAATAGAACGAAATCAACGCCCTATTACGGTTCAATTAATACTGAAACTATCAAAAACTTATAATATATCCCCTGAAGAATTAGAGGGAGATGCAGATGGAACTGTATCTGCTCTTAAAGAAGTATTCTCTGATTCTTTACTTCAAGGAGAATTACCTGGATATGAAGAGCTTTTCGAAGTTGCCGACATAGCGCCAAATGTTGCAAGTGGTATTAAAAAGCTGCATGAGGGATATAGGCAAGCCTTACAAAGACTTTCAGAGCTTAATGCAGGCATGACGGAAGGACTAGATGTTAGCCAAACTGCTTTACCGACAGACTTAGTTCAGAGTGCAATGGAAAGTAGAGATAATTACTATGATAATTTGGATCGTGCAGCTGAAAAATTAGCGTCAGAATTAGACTTAGGCAGCGGTATGTTTGCGGCCCTTCAGGATAGGCTATTAAAAAATCATCGTATTACAGTGCAAACACTTCCAATAAATACAATGCCAGAATGGACACGAAGGTTTGATAAGCATTCAATGCGATTATTTATATCAGACAGACTAAATTCGTATGGTCGTGTTACTGAGCTTGCATGTTATTTAGTTAATTGTGAGTTGAGGAGTGAAATTGATAATGCAGTATTGAGATTAAATTTGAAATCCACTGAAGCAATTAAAGCTGGTATAATTGAATTAATGAATTATGCGGCTTTGGCTTTGCTATTGCCTTATAAACGTTTTTTCCAAACATCGCAGAGAATGAAATATGATGTAGAGGCTATTGCAAAAAGATTTGATGTTTCTTTTGGAGAAGTTGCATATCGAATGACCACCTTAAGTAGAAAGGAAATGGAAGGGATTCCATTCTTTCTTCAAGAAGTTGATCAAGCAGGGAATAAAGTTCGAAGATTAGGTTCAAGGGGTTACCCAAAAAATACATTTGGTGGGCAGTGTCCAAAGCTATCGATATTTAAAGCAGTTTCTCTACCTCAACAACTCCTCACTCAAATCGTAGAAAGTCCAGATGGCCAAGCATATTTCACATTAAACCGTTCAACTAAGCAAAGTGGAGGAGCTTATGGCGAAAATATGCGCCAAACTGCTATCATGCTAGCATGTGAAGCTGAATTTATAACTGACATGATATATGCATCAGGGGGTGCTGTTGATCGTGCGGATGTTGGTCAAAACTGTCGTTTATGTGAACGGCCTCATTGTGCTCAAAGGGCTGAACCACCTATTGCTAGGCCCATGATGTTTGATGGTGCAGAAAATAGTATTTCAGCATTTAATTTTAAGGTTTAATTATATAAATATGATCGGCGAATTAAATCTAAACCCATAATCAGAAATAAAACTAAAATAAATTTTTTGAAAACTATTTCTGACATTTTATTTCGAATTTTTTCACCTAACCAAAAACCTACAAATGTAGGCAGTAATAGAAAAATTGATAATATTGATAATTCTTTATTTAAGTGACCTTGTGCCAGATAGGCAAGCAAAAGTGGTATAGATCCAATAAAAAATATTAAGCCACTTACACGCACAAACTCTTCTTTTGGTATGCGTCTTGCCGCTAAATAGATTGCCAATGGAGGTGCCCAAACAGAAGTTAACCCTCCCATAACGCCAGCAAAAAAACCAGATATAATCTGAGCTTTTTGGTCATGCTGAATTGGAATAAATGGAGCATTTTTAAAAATGTTTGCAATTACAAATAATAAAACTGAAGCGCCTAAAAAACCTATTAAAATATTATCGCTTACTTCGGTTGTTTTATTTACTGTTAGCCATACAAATATTATTAACATAAAAATAAACGTGAAATATTTTTTAAACGTTGGGTATATATTTCCTGAACGATAAATCTGCCAAGCATTTGTAAAAATTAGAGGAAATATTAATAATGCAATTGCCATTCTTGGAGCGATTGTAATGGTCATTAAGCCCATTGCAGCTGTTGGCAAACCTAAACCTGCTGCACCCTTTATTATACCTGCTAATAAAAAAATTGAGGAAAGTAACAAAATAAAAAATATTTGATCTGTCAAAACAAACTTCTATGAAATGCAAACATAAGATACCTTAAAATAAAATTAATTTAATGGTATCTGAACTTGAAATTTAGCGCCAGCTTTACTTTCCAAACATAATAATGACCCACCTAAATTTTTCATAATTTCTTTACTAATAGCAAGGCCAAGGCCAACGCCACTCGAATTTTCTGTGGAGGATAATTTTGTGAATTTTTCAAATATTATGGCGCGTTCAGCTTTGGGTATACCTGGTCCATTATCTTGGAAAGTAATACACAATTTATTATTAATTTTTTCACAATTGATTTCTATTAAAGGTTGATTTTTATCATTATATTTTATTGCATTAGTAATTAAATTTATAAAGACTTGAGATAAACGGTCAGCATCTGTTTGAATCTCTGTCTTATTTAAATCTATATTAGTTTCTAATATTGCATTTGAGATTGAAATTGTTTGTTGTGTTGATTGGAGTGCAATTTCCAGTACATTATTTAACTCTATTTTTGAAATGTTCAGTTTAACTTGACCACTTTCTAAAAAGCTTAAATCTAATATCTCATCTAGTAGTCGTGTTAAACGTTTGCTCTCATCATTTATAATCGTAGAAAAGTATTTTAATTGATCTTTTTCTAATTCTTTATTTGATTGCAATATTTCTGAAAAGGATCGGATTGAAGTCATTGGTGTTCTTAATTCATGACTCACATGACTTAAAAATTCATCTTTTTGAGTGCTTAATTTTGTAAGTTTATTATTGGCAATTCTAAGTTCATTTGCTGCTTTTGTTAATTCTTTTGATTGCTCCTCTAGCCGTGCTGAATATTCAATTACTTGAACTGTCTCATCTGCTACTGCAATCAAGTCTTCAACAGTTATTGATTGATTGCCTACAGCTTGAGTTATCATCGAGTGAGCTGTTGCGGCTCCAACAGAGCCTGCAAATTTTTGTTCCAATGTCTCCATCAGTTCTATATTTATTTCAGGCAAACCTTTTTGGCCTTGTTTATCTGAAAACTTATCAAACAGGATTTGAGCATCTTTTCTACCTAGAATACGTTGTGCAAGTATGAATAAATCATCTGGAGTAACGCCATCTCCAACGGATCTTATATTTGATTTTTGCCCATAAACATTAATAAATTTTTGTCCTTGCAATCTTTCAAGAGGAGAGGGCGTGGAGGTAAGAGAAATAATAATAAAAACTAATGCGTTTAAGAAAATAGACCAAAAAACTGCATGTGTTAACGGGTCATTAATGCTTATCCCAAACAAAGCTTGAGGCCTAAGCAAAGAAATACCAAATGGACCATGATTTAATATATCAGAACTGAGAATAAATTCACCGCCAAAGCTTGGTAGAAAAGATGAATAAACCCATATGATAAAACCAGTGGAGATTCCAAAAATAGCACCCTTTCGAGTTGCATTTCGCCAAAATAATGCACCTATTAAAGCCGGTAGTACTTGTGCAACTCCTAAAAAAGCAATCAATCCAATAGAAGCAAGTGCTGTGGTGCCGCCAGTAAGGATGTAATAGAGATATCCAAAGCCAATAATACAAGCAATACTGAAACGCCTTGAACGTAAAAGAACTGTTCGGACATCGTCACTTTCAGGGTTTCTTTTTTGAACAGCATAAAGCCACAAAGGTAAAACTATATGATTTGATGCCATGGTTGATAATGCAATCGCTGCAACAATTACCATTGATGTAGCGGAAGAAAAACCGCCAAGAAATGCTAAAGCTGCTAACATCCCTTGATTTTCTGCAAGTGGAATTGTTAAAACAAATAAATCTGGATTAGATCCTTCAGGCAAGATATTTAATCCAGTGGCTGCAATAGGTAAAACAAAAATACACATTAATAATAGGTAAAGTGGGAATGCCCAACTTGCAGTTGCTAGATGCTTTTCTGCGCTATTCTCAACGACAATGACCTGAAACATTCGTGGTAAACAGATTATAGCTGTAGCGGACAAAAATGTTAAAGTTACCCATCTTGGTGAAAAAACTTTATCCGTAACGGGAATATTTTTTTCCATAAGATTTAGTATACTAGATGGACCATCACTGAGCCCCCACACTACAAAAATCCCTACAGATATAAATGCAACGAGTTTAACAATTGCCTCCAATGCAATAGCAGTTACAACACCATGATGTCTTTCATTAGCATCCAAATTTCGTGTTCCAAACAGTATCGTAAATAATGCAAGTCCAGCTGCAATAAATAATGCTGCAATAGCGGAGCTATACTCTGTGTTGGAATTTTCTGTAAAAACAGCAAAACTTAATGTTAAAGATTGTAATTGAAGAGCTATATAAGGAGTGGAGCCAAAAATTGCTAACAAGGTGACAATTACACCTAGAGTGTTACTTTTGCCGTAGCGAGATGATATTAGATCAGCAATTGATGTTATTCTTTGGGTTCTACCGATACGCACTAATTTTCTTAAAAACCACCACCAACCAACAAATACAATTGTTGGCCCTAGATATATTGCTAAAAATTCAAATCCATTAAGAGCTGCAGAGCCCACAGATCCATAAAAAGTCCAGGCTGTACAGTAGACTGAGATAGAAAGAGTATAAATCAAAGGCGATTGTAAAAAGCCTAATTTACTTTGACGAGCGCGGCGTTCAGCAAGCCCAGCAACTGCGAAAAGAAAACCAACGTATATCAAACATATTATTACAATTACATTTGAGCTTAACATTAATCAGTATCCAGATCATTTTTAAGCAATTTTGCCATTATAAATGCTAATATTATAAATATTCCCCACGCACCAAATATATAAAAAATTACAGATGTGAAATTAACCTTTTCTAAATTTCCAGTGAAGCCATTTAATAAAGGAGAAACAAGTAAACAAATAGCTAAAATTGGAATGCCGAGGGAAAGTTCAGTAATTTTACGCAACTTTCGTCTTTTAACATCACGTTCTGCACTTGAACTTTTATTCATAATTTTAACATGTGTTTTATTTGTTGTATCAATTCAGCATTATCAAATGGTTTTGTCATAAACTCATTTACACCAGCGTCTTCAGCGGCTCTTCGATCTTTTTTTTGTCCTTTGGCAGTTAACATTAAAACAGGTAATTCAGCTATTAATTTTGTTGACCGAATATCTTCAAGAATTTTCATACCACTTACGTTTGGAAGCATAATATCTAGTATTACAAGGTCTGGATTGGTGTCTTTTACAAATTCTATTGCTTTAGCGCCGTCTGAAATTGATTTTACTATAAAGCCTTCTTTTTCTAAAATAAAAGACAGTGCTTCTATGATAAATGGTTCGTCTTCAATGATTGTTATCGTTTTTTTCACGTCTTTCTCCCCAAAGGATGTGAAACACTATCCTAACCTAAATCAATAATGGTGCAATTTATTTTTAACTTAACAGGTATGAAGCCCTACGAGAGTTGCAATCTAATCTTGAACATACAGTACATTGATGGCCAACATCTAGTTGAGGTGTTTGATCATATGCTATCTTTGGTAGCATATTATAATCAGTTGTAAAAAGCATTATGGCTTCTGTTAGAGCAGGCATACCCACTCGAGCTGCCTCGGTTGGATAAGCAAAGCTGATGGTATGAAAGCGATCACCCATTGGCATATCTAGCATTGCTCGAATGGGCTGAAGCGGTTGTGATAAGCTTCTATAAACTGGCCATAATGGGCATGCACCCCCATATCGAGGTAAACTAAATGAATTTAGTTGTTTACGATACAAAACCATTCCTGATGCATCACATTGTATCAATCCAAATTGAGGTATATCTTTACCGATAGGTAAATGAGCCAATCTAAAGCATATCGAGAGTATATCAGTATTAAAGTGATTGGCTAATGAAATTGCATCATATTTATATTCAAAAGCTGTATCTAAGAATAATTTAATTGGAAGATTTTGAGCCATTTTCATATAGGAATTTAATGAACTCTTAGTTTTAATTATTTCATCTGGAGATAAAGTTAATGATGATAAAACTTGATCAACATTTTTTTTACCATTTTCTAAATCATCAATGTAATATTTATTTTTTTCTAATAAAGCTTCGAATGGAGATATGTCGAAGGAAGTTACTTGTTGTTCTGATGTGGGTTCAAAATAATCAAAAATATCTTCTGCTGTTTTTGATAACTTTAAAGATTCTTTTGCTAAGTTATCAATAAAATTTTTAGCGATTTTTTCGGACATTTTAGGATTGGAAGCTAATATATCAGCTGTAGATCTTATTGTTGTAATATTAGATAATAAAAGATGCATCGCTTCTGCAAAATAGGGATCATTTTTTAATTGATCTGAAAGCACAGCAAACTCTTCATCTCTAATATTTATTTGATCACTTTGTCTTGCTATTAGTCTAGCAAAGCCAGGAAATCGGGCGGAAAACTCTTCTATTCTATCATCTTCAGTTTTAATTTTTTTATTACGCAAAGCTGCTGTTTTTACGCGATCTATGAGGTCTTGATTCATTCCATCAGATAACTCTGATGGTTCGACTTTTAAGGCTCTAGCGATTGTGTTTAAAGTTTTGCCTGCGATTCTTCGTCGATTATGTTCTATTAGATTCAAATACGATGCAGAAATGCCAGCAGCATGAGCTAAATCTTTTTGGCTAAGACGTAAAGCTTTCCTATTTTCCCTAATACGAGTTCCTAAAAGAGCACCCACCATTTTCTAAGACCTTAATTTTTAACGTTTTATATAGTATATTGTAAATTAGTTTACAATATACTATATGAAAAATAAAAAAGATTTACATAATAATCGTTTATAAACAATGAGTTGTTGAAAAAATTACATTTTAAGATAAAAGTTAATTGTCTAAATGACACTGGCGAGAATTACGAGGAGGTAATTTCCGTGCAGAAACAGGGAGGAAATCTATGTCTAAGTTTACAAGACGTGGGCTAATAAAAACCAGTGCAACAGTTGGTGCTGGTTTGGCAATGCCTACTTTTATTACAAGTCCATTGGCTGCATATACAAATGCACCCACAGGCGGTTCAGTTACACTGGGCTTTAATGTTCCACAATCTGGTCCATATGCGGATGAGGGTGCGGATGAGTTGCGTGCATACAAGTTAGCTGTAGAGCATTTAAATGGTGGCGGTGATGGCGGTATGATGAATACCTTCTCATCTAAATCTCTTACTGGGAATGGTATTCTTGGTAAAAAAGTTGAATATGTAACTGGTGATACCCAAACAAAGTCTGATGCCGCTAGAGCTTCAGCAAAATCAATGATAGAAAAAGATGGCGCTGTAATGATTACTGGTGGTTCTTCTTCAGGTGTTGCAATTGCTGTTCAAGGTTTATGTCAAGAAGCTGGTGTCATATTTATGGCTGGTTTGACGCACTCAAATGATACAACTGGAAAAGATAAGAAAGCTAATGGTTTCCGCCATTTCTTTAACGGGTACATGTCAGGAGCTGCTTTAGCACCTGTTCTAGAAGCACGTTATGGTAAAGATCGTAATGCTTATCATTTAACCGCAGACTATACATGGGGATGGACACAGCAAGAATCTATTCAAGCTGCAACAGAAGCAAAAGGTTGGAACACAGTAAACAATGTACTTACGCCATTAGCTACTACAGATTTCTCATCTTATGTTGCTCCAGTATTAAATTCTGGTGCTGATGTTCTAGTGCTTAACCACTACGGTGGAAACATGATCAATTCATTAACATCAGCAGTTCAATTTGGACTACGTGATAAAATGGTTAATGGAAAGAATTTTGAAATTGTTGTTCCATTGTATTCACGCCTTATGGCTCGTGGTGCTGGTGAAAATGTTAAAGGCATATTTGGCTCTACAAACTGGCATTGGTCACTTTCAGATGAAGGTTCAAAAGCATTTGTAAAATCATTTGGTACTAAATATGGCTTCCCACCATCACAGGCTGCGCATACAACATATGTTCAAACGTTATTGTATGCAGATGCGTGTGAACGTTCTGGCACATTTAACCCTTGTGGTGTTTCTGAAGCTTTAGAAGGCTTTAAATTTGATGGTATGGGTAATGGTCCAACTGAGTATCGCGCGGAAGATCACCAATGTTTCAAAGATGTGCTAGTTGTTAAGGGTAAAGAAAACCCAACATCAGAATTCGATGTACTAGAAGTTGTGGAAATCACGCCTCGTAGCCAAGTTGAATATGCTGTTGATCACCCAATGTTTGCGGGTGGTGCTTTAGGAAAATGTAACCCAGGCGCATAAAATAATTTATATAATTAGATATTAGGCCACAGTGTTTTCACTGTGGCCTATTTCAAAAGTTAAGTTAAACTAGCTAAGTTAATAAAGTTTGGACGAAACATGGATGCAATTCTTTTACAAATACTAAATGGACTTGATAAAGGCAGCGCATATGCACTGATTGCTTTAGGTCTAACTTTAATTTTTGGTACATTAGGAGTGGTTAATTTTGCCCACGGTGCGCTATTTATGTTAGGAGCTTTTTGTGCAGTTTCATTGCAAAAATTAGTAGCTGTATCAAAAATTACAATTGATCCATCTCAAGTAGATTTTTTAGGAAATCCTCTTAAAGTCAAAACCCCATACGTTATAGAATGGTTTGGGCCAAAAATAGGCAATGCAATCATAGATTGGAATGTTCCATTAGCGATTATAATCGCAATACCTGTAATGTTATTAATTGGGTACGTTATGGAAAGAGGTTTAATAAAGCACTTTTATAAACGCCCCCATGCTGACCAGATATTAGTAACCTTTGGATTGGCTATTGTAATTCAAGAGCTTGTTAAGGCAAATTTTGGAGCAAATCCCATTCCCACTCCTGCACCAGATCAGTTCGTAGGATCATTTAATGTAGGAGCATTAATTGGTCTCGATGCAAGTTATCCATACTGGCGGTTAATTTATTTTGCATTTTCTGCTCTAATCATAAGTTCTGTGTTTGCTTTTTTAAGATTTACGACATTTGGGATGGTCGTTAGAGCTGGCATGGCTGATCGTGAAACAGTTGGGCTTCTGGGTATCAATATCGATCGTCGCTTTACTATAATGTTTGGAATTGCTGCTGCGGTCGCTGGGTTAGCAGGGGTAATGTACACCCCCATTAATTCCCCAAATTATCACATGGGAATGGACTTTCTAGTTTTATCTTTTGTTGTCGTTGTTGTCGGTGGAATGGGTTCTCTTCCTGGAGCTGTCTCCGCTGGGTTCCTTTTGGGTATTCTTGAAAGTTTTGCTTCAATGAATGAAGTAAAAGGTTTCTTTGAAATGCTATATCTTCCGTCTATTGACCAGATTATAATTTACCTAGTCGCCATTATTGTATTGCTTACCAGACCACGTGGTCTGATGGGTAAAGCTGGCGTGATGGAGGAATAAAATGAATACTATTTCAAAAGCAGATATGAAAACTTTATTTTTCGTTGCAATAATAGCATTATTAGCACCTTTTATACTAAATCCGTTTCCAACAGATTCAGGATTAGCGCAATTTAATGCAGGCTATCCTGATTTGATGCAGCGTTTTGCTATATATGGAATTTTAGCAATTGGTTTTAACATATTATTTGGATTGACAGGCTACCTTTCATTTGGACATGCAGCATTCTTGGGTGTTGGATCTTATTCAGCAGTTTGGATGTTTAAATTGCTATCAATGAATATTATTCCTGCATTAATTCTATCAGTTATTGTTGCGGGTCTGTTCTCACTACTTATTGGTTTTATATCTCTACGTAGATCTGGTATTTATTTTTCAATTTTAACACTAGCCTTTGCACAGATGAGTTTTGCTTTAGCTTATTCTGTACTGACACCATTAACGAATGGTGAAACAGGGTTACAAATTACTTTAAATGATCCTCGCATTCTGGCTGCAGAAAATGTTTCTGGGAATTTACCTGTAACAACATTGTTTGGTTTAGAGATGAGGGACACTTGGGCAATGCAAGTTGGTGCGTGGGATTTTCAATTTAATATTGGATATTACATATGTGCTATATTTTTACTATTAGCATTTTATTTATCAATACGTATTTTTCGTTCGCCTTTCGGTATGATGTTGCGAGCTGTTAAAACAAACCAAAACCGTCTTAACTATACTGGAATAAATACTAGACCATATACTTTAGCTGCATTTGTGATTTCGGGAATGTATGCGGGTTTAGCTGGGGGCTTAATGGCATCTATGGATCCTTTAGCCGGAGCAGAGCGCATGCAATGGACTGCTTCTGGTGAAATAGTATTAATGACAATACTTGGAGGAACGGGAACTCTTTTAGGCCCTGTTATGGGTGCCGGTTTTATTAAATACTTTGAGAATATTTTTTCAAAAATTAATGATACTGTCCTTCATGGATGGTTCTCATGGATGCCTGATGGCTTGGAAAATATTATAGTATGGGTGCTACATTTATTTACTGGTAAGGGATGGCATTTAACATTGGGTATAATGTTTATGTTGATTGTGATTTTTCTGCCAGGTGGATTAATGGAAGGAATGTCACGAATTGGCAATTGGTGGAAACGCCGTAAAGGTGACGATGACGCTGAGTCAAAATCCACTACTACAGCTGCAGAATAGGAGCGCCAGATGGGAATTCTTGAAGTCCAAAATGTAAATAAAAGTTTTGGTGGTTTAAAAGCTTTACACAATGTTAACTTAGATATTGAAGAAGGCAAAATCCATGCAATAATTGGTCCTAATGGTGCTGGTAAATCAACTCTTCTAAACTGCTTTGTTGGAAAGCTAACGCCTGACACAGGTACAGTAATGTTTGATGGGCACTCATTACTTGGAATAAAACCTTATGAAATAAATCAACTTGGTGTTAGTCGTGTTTTCCAAACACCTGAAATTTTCTCAGAACTTTCAGTCTGGGAAAATACATTAATACCGTGCTTTGCAAAAAGAGATGGGTCATTCACTTTAAATGCTCTTAGTAGAGTTTCTGATAATAAAGATATGGCAGAAAAAGCAGAAAAAATGCTGGTTGATGTAGATCTTATAAATAAAAAAGACATGTTAGCCTCTTCAATGTCACGTGGCGACAAGCGGCGCTTAGAAATGGCAATGTGCCTCTCGCAAAATCCAAAATTATTGTTATTGGATGAGCCTACTGCTGGTATGGCACGAGCAGATACTGAGAGCACTATTGAATTATTGAAAAGTATTCAAAAAAAGTTAAAAATTACCATGGCTATAATCGAGCATGATATGGGTGTGGTTTTTTCATTAGCTCAAAAAATATCCGTACTTGCACAAGGTACCGTAATTGTTGAGGACATTCCTGAAAATATAAAAGGCCACCCAAAGGTAAAAGAAGCATACCTTGGTGAAGCTCAAGTAGAAGGCAATATGAGAGATGATTAACACGCCAGATAATTCAGAGCCATCGCGGCCAATATATTTCTCAGCACATGATATTCATGCTTACTATGGGGAAAGTTATATTGTTCAAGGGATTTCTTTAAATGTGCATGAAGGAGAAATTTTAGCTCTTTTGGGTCGAAATGGGGCAGGTAAGACTTCAACTTTGCGGGCGATAGCCCGTTTAGATGATCCTGCTATTCATAAAGGTGAGATATGGCTGGACCATCAACCTTTACATAATATGAAAGCTTGGGAAGCTGCCCAAGCTGGTATCGCGTTAGTTCCAGAAGACCGAAGAGTTATCCAAGGTTTAACTGTTGAAGAAAATTTACAATTAGCTCAAATTGAAAAACCTATCGGCTGGTCATTAGAAAGAATTTATGAATTATTTCCGCGTTTAGGTGAACGTAGAAAACAAGAAGGAACAACGTTGTCTGGGGGAGAGCAACAAATGCTTGCGATTGGGCGAGCACTTGCACGTGATATTAAATTGTTACTTTTAGACGAACCATATGAAGGTCTTGCACCTGTAATTGTTCAGGAAATTGAAAAAACTTTAAGGCTTATTCGTGAGCAAGGCATCACAACTATAATTGTAGAACAAAATGCTGTTGCAGCATTAAAACTGGCAGATCGTGCAGTCATTCTTGATACTGGTGGAGTTGTGTTTTCTGGTACTGCAAAAGAGGTCTTGGAAAATGAGAAACTTCGCCATGATTATTTGGCAATTTAGAGAACTGATGTAACATATAAAAAAATTCACTGAATAGGAAAAGTTTTTAACTTTAAAAGGGAAGAGTATGAGCGATAAAATATTTCCACCATCCTCCGAGTTTTCAGAAAAAGCTCACGCAAATAAAGAAAAGTATGATAGGATGTATGCTGCGTCTGTTTCTAATCCAGATATATTTTGGGCTGAACATGGAAAGCGAATTGATTGGATAACTCCTTTTACGAAAGTAAAAAATACTTCGTTCGAATATCCAAATATATCAATCAAATGGTATGAAGACGGTGAGCTAAATGTGTGCGAAAATTGTGTTGATCGACATCTCCCTAAACGTGGCAATCAGACTGCAATAATTTGGGAATCTGATGACCCAAATATAGATAAACATATTACATATAATAAATTACACGACTATGTTTCTCGATTGGCAAACGTATATAAGTCATTGGGTGTAGGAAAAGGTGATAGAGTTATCCTGTATATGCCAATGATACCTGAGGCTGCATATGCTATGTTGGCATGTGCTAGAATTGGTGCAATTCATTCTATAGTTTTTGGTGGTTTTTCACCAGATGCTTTAGCTTCTAGAATCTCTGATTGTAAAGCTTCTTTGGTTGTAACAGCAGATGAAGGCCCGCGTGGAGGTAAAAATATACCACTCAAAAAAAATGTTGATGCGGCTTTAGAGATATGTGGTGATGTTAAAACTTTAGTTGTTGCTAGAACTGGAAACAGTACTCCTTTTGTAGAAAACCGTGATTATGATTATGATGAGTTAATTGCTGTGGCATCAAATGATTGCCCTGTAGAAAAAATGAATGCTGAAGATCCTCTTTTTATTCTATATACTTCTGGCTCTACTGGAAAACCTAAGGGTGTAGTACATTCCTCTGCTGGATATTTAGTATATGCTTCCATGACGCATCAATATACTTTTGATTACCAAGAAGGGGACACATACTGGTGTACAGCAGATGTAGGCTGGATAACGGGGCACTCTTATATTGTATATGGGCCATTGGCTAATGGTGCGACAACTTTGATGTTCGAAGGTACCCCGACATACCCAGATGCATCACGTTTTTGGGCTGTTTGTGAGAAACACAAAGTAAACCAGTTCTATACTGCACCAACCGCAATTCGAGCTTTAATGGGTTTGGGAGATGATTTAGTAACAAAGCATAACTTATCTGATTTACGTGTGCTTGGAACTGTTGGTGAGCCAATAAACCCTGAAGCCTGGAATTGGTACAATGAGGTTGTGGGTGGGGGTAATGTTCCTATTGTCGACACATGGTGGCAGACAGAAACTGGTGGACATATGATGACACCACTTCCTGGCGCTACTGCTACAAAGCCCGGATCTGCTACGAACCCATTTTTTGGGGTGCAGCCCGTAATTTTAGATCCACAAACAGGCCAAGAAATTGATGGAGCATGCGAAGGTGTTCTTGCAATTAAGGAAAGCTGGCCATCCCAAATGAGAACAGTTTATGGTGACCACGATCGCTTTGTAAAAACTTACTTTGAGGCATATAAAGGTTACTACTTCACTGAAGATGGCTGTAAACGTGATGAAGATGGTTACTATTGGATAACTGGGCGAGTGGATGATGTCTTGAATGTATCTGGTCACCGAATGGGAACTGCAGAAATTGAGAGTGCGTTGGTTGCACACAAAGATGTAGCTGAAGCTGCAGTTGTTGGATATCCACATGAAGTTAAAGGCCAAGGAATTTATTGCTATGTGACTCTCAATGCGAATGCAGAATACACTGAAGAACTGCGGATTGCTTTAAGAGGATGGGTGCGCCAGCAGATAGGACCAATTGCTAGTCCTGATTATATCCAGTGGGCACCTGGTTTACCTAAAACAAGGTCAGGTAAAATAATGAGACGAATATTGAGAAAAGTTGCTGAGAATGATTATAATTCATTGGGTGACATATCTACTTTAGCTGAGCCAGAAGTTGTAGAAAAGCTTATTGAAAATCGTATGCATCGCTAAAATTAAACCATTTATTTTCCCACATTTAAGTTCCATTAAATGTGGGTTTTCTTTTTTCAATAAAAGCCTTCATACCTTCCTTCTGATCATTTGTATCAAATAATGAATAAAATAAATTTCTTTCATATTTTAAGCCTTGTTCTAATGTAAGGTCATCACTTTTATGGACCGCATTAGTAATCATTTTTAATGCTGGCTTTGAATATTGGGATATAATTTCAGCAATACCCATAGCATTTTCAACTAATTCTTCATCTGGAAATATTCTAGCTATTAAACCACAATTAAGTGCTTCCTCAGCACCCATCATACGTCCTGTCAGATGCATATCCATTGATTTTGCTCGGCCTATTAGTTTAGTCATTCTTTGTGTTCCACCAATACCTGCAATAACACCAAGTTTTATTTCTGGTTGGCCAAATTTAGCGCTCTCACCAGCCAATATATAGTCGCACATCATAGCAAGTTCGCAACCACCCCCAAGTGCATATCCGTTCACGGCAGCTATTTTTGGAGTTTGCATATTCGCAAATAGTTCCCAGTCTGAAAAATATCTTCCTTCATGCATTTCTTTAGAAGATTTATCACACATTTCTTTGATATCTGCACCAGCTGCAAATGCTTTCATATTCCCTGTTAGGATTATGCAGGCTAGATCTGGATCAGTATCCAAAGAAACAACATGTTCTAAGATTTCTTTTAATACTTCCTTGTTTAACGCATTCAACTCTGCAGGGCGATTTAGTTCTATTTTTAATACTTTATCATAACGAGTTAATTTTATTGTCTTTGGCATTTCTAATCTCATAATTCTCTAATTTTTAGTTATCTTTTAAATTTTTCTATTGTCTTTAATTTATGTTTAAAACATTTAACCATCTTCAAAAAACACACGATCGTGTTTAAACGGATTATCATAATCAATAGTTTCTTCTAATTCGCGTGCATATTTATGGCCTGCATAAATAGCTGCAGCAATAATTGCTGGTGCATCACAATCCCCTATCTTCTTTAAAGATTTGAAAGTTGTAACTGGAAAATTTTTCACATGCATTAATAAACTATGATAAAGTTCATCATTAGGTTTTCGTGCGGTTACTAACACTATAGAATTTGCTGATATCGTTGATTTAGAATTGGTATATATGCATTCAAATTCTGCTTTTTTCCCGTTAAAACTTTTTAAACTTTTTGCACAAATAATTTTAACCCCTAGCTTCATAAGATTTGATTGTGATCTCCACCTATCTGTAGTGTATACTCCCCAACTAGAAACCATATCCTGAGGAGTAACTATTGTTGTTGGTATACCTGAAGCTTTTATTTTTTCGGCTATAACAGATCCCATATAATAGTTATCATCATCGTATATTATCGTTGGGCCATTAGGTAGATTTCCAGCCATGATATCATCCGGTGTAAATAAGTTCGGTGAACAATTTAAACCATTAATTCCATTTAAATGAGTGCCTCCAAATCCATCTCGACGCCATTCTGATCCTGTTGCAATAGCTATATGTTCAGCTCCGACCTCAATTATCTGATCATGTGTCATTCTACTTTCACGAAAAACTTCTACATTTGGAAGTTTTTCAATCTGTTGTAATCGATAGTCACGAACCCGAGCCCATTGGGATAAACCAGGAAGTTTAGCCTCAGAACTTACGCGTCCACCTAATTCTCGGCTTGCTTCTGCAAGCATCACTTTATAGCCGCGTTTTCCCAGGGCATGGGCAGCTTCTAATCCTGTTGGCCCAGCCCCAATTATTAGAACGCTTGAGTCACTTATTTTTTTGTTAATTTTTTCGGGATGCCAACCACTACGCCATTCTTCACTCATTGTAGGGTTTTGGGTGCATCTAATAGGAACACCTTTGCCATCACCTACATAGCATATATTGCAACCAATACACTCGCGTATATCTTCAAATTTACCTTCTTCTATTTTCTTTGGAAGAAAAGGGTCAGCAATTGATGGGCGCGCTGCTCCTATCAAATCAACTATTCCCCCTTTTATTTGTGCTAACATTGTATCTGGAGATGTGAAGCGGCCCACAGTAACAACAGGCTTGGATGTGAGTTCTTTTATGCCTTTAACGTATGGCGCTAATGAGGCTTCTTTTGTAAAGCGCGATAAACCCATTTCAAGAGAATAATCATTTATATTTATATCCCAAAGGTCAGGAAATTCACCAAGTAAACCAAGAATTTCTTCTGTTTCTCCAGGGATGGGGTTCCCGTCACCGCCAGGTTTATTAGCGTTTGTCTCTGCAGAGAATCTGACAGCAACTGCCATTGTATTACCAACTGCTTCTTTGGTGTCTTCAATAATTTCTTGCATAAACCGTATTCGATTAGCAAGACTTCCACCATATTCATCTATTCTCTTATTTGTCGTAGGTGATAAGAATTGTGAGATCAAATATCCATGAGTAGCGTATACATAAACGATATCAAAGCCTGCCTCTTTAGCACGCAAAGCTGCATTGCGATGCCACATTCGAACATTTTTTATATCGCTCTTATCCATGGCTCGTGTTTGAAATGGATTTCCACTAGTATTCATGAGGCTAGTAGGAGCAAGAGCAACCTCTCTTGTTCCAAGGTTTGCCATTTGTGAGCCCCCAATTACAAGTTCAACACCAGCAAGAGCACCGTGTGCATGTACTTTTTCTGTCATCAAAGCATGAGATTTAATGTCTCCCTTGTCCCATAGAGATGCAGTTGGGTGTGGGGCATCATCGCTTGACGGGTGAATAGAACAATATTCTGTGTTAACAACGCCCCATCCACCTTCCGCTTTAACTTCACGTAATCCGGCTAACGTGCGTGGCCTATGCCAGCCACTTCCAGTACAGTGTGGGACTTGGTAAAAACGATTTTTTGTAGTTACTGGACCAATTTTTAGTGGTTCAAACAAAATATCGTATCTTGGATCACGGGCCAATTAGTTTATCCTTTTTATGTAATGATTTGAAGCTTATTCTAGTATTTAATCAAGTATATAAATAATAAAAAAATTAACCAAAATACCTGAGAAGCTATTTGAATGATTGGTATTGTATCTCAAAATTAATTTAAAGAGGCTAAAGTAATTATTACAATAATTGAATATTGTTGAGGTTCTAAAGTTTTTAATAATTGGATATTTTTTTCTAGTGTTGTCAATATTTTTGACTGTTTTCTCATAATACTTTATTCAATAGTTTGAGTGATCAGGTTTTTATGTATGTAAAATGCTTTGCATGTGAAGGACAAATACATTTATCGAAATTAATTATTGATAAAATAATTTGAAATTAATTAAAGGGTAAAAAATGTCAAATTTGGAAAAGTATTATATTAATGGTGAATGGGTTTTACCTCTTTCAAAAACTACAATGAATGTGATTAATCCAGCCAACGAAAAAAATATTGGAAAAATAATTCTTGCAAATGAATTAGATGTAAACTTCGCAGTAGAAGCAGCAAAATCAGCTTTTCCAAACTTCTCTCAAACCTCGAAAGAGGAACGATTAGAGTTATTAAAAAAATTATTAGATATCTCTAAAAAGAGATTGCCAGAATTAGCTAAAGTTATTTCTTTGGAAATGGGTGCGCCAATTACAATGTCTTTAGAATTGCAGGCTGATGCTGCTGTTGGCCATTTAGAGGGGTATATTGAAGCATTAATAAATCAAGTTGAACGTGAAAAACTTGCCAATGGTGATATACAAGTACGTGAACCTGTTGGTATTTGTGGATTAATCACCCCATGGAATTGGCCTGTTAACCAGATTGCGTTGAAAGTTCTCCCAGCTTTGGCTGCTGGATGTACCTGCGTTCTTAAGCCATCTGAATTTACGCCACTTTCATCAGTAATGTATTCTGAGATGGTACATGAAGCAGGTTTTCCTCCTGGAGTTTTTAACATGATACAGGGGGATGGGCCAATAGCAGGCGCTAGCCTATCTAAGCACCCAGACATAGGAATGATGTCATTTACAGGCTCTACACGAGCGGGTTCATCTGTGTCCAAAGACGCTGCAGATAGCATCAAACGTGTGGCGTTAGAACTTGGTGGAAAATCACCTAATATTGTTTTTTCTGACTGTGATCTTGAAGAGCGTATTTTGGGTTCAATTGAAGAGTGTTATATAAATACTGGACAATCTTGTGATGCGCCTACACGGCTCATTGTCGAAAGAAGTTGTTATGAACAAGTCTTAAAAATAGCAAAAAGTGTGGGAGAAGCAGTTAAAGTTGGTGATCCATTATTAGAAGGTGATCACCTTGGTCCACTGGTAAGTGAGATACAATATGGTCGCGTTCAGGCAATGATTGAAAAAGGAATTAAAGAAGGAGCAACATTATTAGTTGGGGGTCTTGGAAAGCCTGATGGATTCGATAAAGGGTATTGGGTTCGCCCAACTATTTTTTCTGATGCTAATAACAAGATGGCAATTGCTCAAGAAGAAATATTTGGTCCAGTTTTAACTATCATTCCTTTTGACACCGAAGAAGAAGCAATTGAAATTGCAAATGATACACCTTATGGATTGGCAGCCTATATACAGTCTGGTGACTTAAAACGGGCAGAACGCATAGCTAATAAACTACGAGTAGGCATGGTTCATATAAATGGAGGAGGCTTTAATTATGGCTCACCTTTTGGTGGCTATAAACAATCTGGTAATGGTCGAGAGGGTGGTATACTAGGGATTGAGGATTTCCAAGAAGTTAAAACATTACATTATCCTGAATAAAAGCTACGAGTTAATATTTATTCATTAATACTAATAATTATAATATTTGATGGTTGTTTATTATTTAAAAATTCAATCAAATTAAAAGAGAATTTTTTGAGAGAACAAACATCAAACTATAAGATGATTAATGAAAGACCAAGTCGAGAATTCTTTCGCTTTGCGTTTCCATCTGTATTTGGAATGATAGCAATTTCATCTGCAATTGTTATCGATGGAATTTTTATTGGTAACTTTGTTGGTGCAATACCTCTTGCCTCTGTAAACCTCATAATGCCATTTATTACTATTGTCTGGGGTCTCATATTAATGTTTGCAAGTGGATCAGCAGTAATTGCTGGCAAATATTTAGGTGAAGATAAACCTAATAATGCATGTGATATTTTTTCTAAGGCATTTATGATTGTATTTATGGCTATGATATTATTGTCAATAATATCGTATAATTTTCCTGAGTATATCTCTTACGCACTCGGCGCAAAAGATGACACAGTCGGTATGTGTGTCGAGTACTTAAAGAACATTGCTTGGTTTTATCCTGTGTTTGGATTTGCTGTTTTGATGAGCTTCTTTTTACGAATAGATGGCAAACCTAGCTATGCTTTTTTTGGATTATTAAGTACAACAATTGCAAATATCTTACTTGATTATATTTTTGTTGCTCGATTGGGCTTAGGGCTTGGTGGTGCAGCACTAGCAACTGGCCTTGCTTTTGTTATAGGTATGTTGGTTGTTCTTCCTCATTTTATTGGGCAGTTTGGTTCAATCAAATTTATTATGCCAACTGGATCATGGAGAGAAATCCCACGGGCTGCATTTAATGGTTTCTCAGAATTTTTAACTGAAACCTCTGCTGGATTAATTGTTTTAGTTTTTAATTGGATACTAATCTCAAATGTAGGCTCAATGGGGGTCGCTGCTTTTACAGTAGTAGATTATCTAATGTATTTTTCATTGTTAGTTTTTTATGGTGTTGGGGATGGAATATCTCCATTAGTAAGTGTGAACTTTGGTGCTAAAAAGCCATTAAGAATTTTTACTTTTTTTAAGATGGGTATTGCTTCAAATTTAATAATTGCAGTTTTGGTAACGTTATTATTATTGTTCTGGAGTAAGGAAATGGTAAGTATCTTTTTGCCTGACGGCGAAGAAGATATATCTAAATTGGCAATTTCAATAGTTTCAATTGTTTGGCCCATGTTAATCTTTGCAGGTGCTAATATAGCTTTCATAAGTTATTTTACAGGTATGCAATGTGCCAAAGAGTCAGCTTTAATAGCATTGGCGCGTTCGATTATTTTTCCAGTTACACTAATATTGCTCTTTTGGTATTTATTTGGCTTTATGGCAGTCTTTTATGCTCTACCAGTTTCTGAAATATGTGTTTTTATTATGAGTATTCTAATACTTAAAAAACGGATGCCTAAGAATTTAATTTCAGGAATCTAATTCTAGATATACGACGATTAAACAACCATTAGGGGAGTATGATGTATGTTCTGATCCCTTCCTAAGCCAAACTAAATCACCAGGACCGTATTTGGTTCCGTCATGGTCTACTAGATCACCTTCGATAATATAAAACTCTTCATCGCTCTGATGTTTATGTGCAATTGTCGTTTGACCAGGTGTCATTCGGTATATGTGAAACCCACTTCCAAGTGCTTTACTATCACCTAATTGCAAAACAGAACCGTCCTCTATACCATTGCTTATAAAGGGTACATAATCGGCGTTTTTTATATTAACAACACGCCTATCTTCTGATGCAATTGGCTTTAATTTTTCCATGTGGTCCTCTTTTACTTTCTTTTTGCAATTAATTTTATTTGTCAATTTTTGAGATTTTTTCTGCTACCTCTATTCCACTTAGATATGCCCCATGTACTGTTGCTTGAGTATTTGACATCGTTGCTTCGCCAGCAAAAAACAATCGATCATCTAACGGTTCTGCTAGTGTCTGGCGCGCGCCATGACCACCAGGCACTGCATAGCTATATGAACCGTGCGTATTTTTGTTACTTTTCCAAGCAGTTTCAGTTGTTTTATGTATAAACTTCACTATATCATTTCCAAAAATAGCCTTCAAACTATCCAAACAAAAAGAAGTTGCTGTACCTGGACCATCCATTTCTAACTGTTCAGCAAAGCGTCCACCCACAAAACCTACAGCAATATTACTGTCATAAAAACCAAATTCGATTGAACAAAAATCATTTTCACCAATGAGATAATCAGCACTTTGACCTTGATGTGCACCTTTCCATCGGGGATCAAACTCTAACCCAATCTTATTCAGTAATCCAATTGGAAGAAGATTAATGGCTTCTTGTTTTCTTGGAGGCAAGGCTGGATAGAATTTGATTTGTTCACGAGCAAGAACACCTGTAGAGACAGTTAAAACTGCATATTTCGCATTTATTATTCCTTGTGGAGTTTCAACCTTTACACCACTACTTGAATAATCAATTTTTGAGGCCGGACAATTAACAAAAACTTTGATATCTGAATAAATATTTTTTATGAATGTGCCTAAACCAGATTCAATTAACCAGTCGCCTTTTGTATTTGTAAAATGAAATACATCAAGTGCTGAACTTACGTCTGGATCTGCCGCCAACATAAGAGAGATCTGGTTTTTTGCAATGTCTTTCCATTTTGATTTTGGAATTAATTTTTCAACTGATAAATCGTCTTTTCGTGTTCCAATATTGTTTATATTCTTCCACATATCTTCAATATATTGACTGTATTCTTTAGTCTCTTGTGGAGATAGATCTCTACCATTTGAGTGAACCCAAGTTGGGGACCAATTTTTTTTATGTAATTTAGCATTTTTTTTAATAGCAATATTTGCTAATGGATTTGTAGCAGCTGAGTGTAGCCAAGATCCACCAAGGTCAAAAGGTGTATCAAAAATAGAATTATTAGTAATACACCTTCCTCCAACATCTGAATTGGCTTCTATTACAATTACTGAATAGCCAAAATCTTTTAGTGACTTAGCTGATGATAGGCCAGAGGTACCTGCGCCTATCACGACAATATCTGGATTAAGTGACGCCAAAGTCATAGTAAAATTTTTCTCATAACTTAATTTTAGAATTAGATATTTTTTCAAACCTAGCCAAGTCAACAGGATCTTCATTATCAAATTTGCAACATCGTCTATAAATTTCCAGCATGGCTGCTGATAATTTGCCTTGATTGTAGAAATACATTGCTGCCCCGTATCTTGCATAGCCTGAGCCAGGATTGCCTATTTTGGAATTAAGAAGTGCTTGTTGAATTCCTATTTCGTTTGGATTGTGATGATTTGAATTCATTGTTCCTGAGCATTTATAAGAGATGTGTTTAAGTCTTTAATTTCGCTTTCTTTGGGTATTTCTTTAATATTATAAATAGGAAGTATTGCTCGTAAATGATCATGATGAGTGCGAACGCCGTATTCCAAATCTGAAAGATAAAACCCATCAAATGCATCTGATGTCATTGATTCATTTGACCAAATAGTCAGTTGTTGATCTTCAACAACTGTTTCACGATCTATACGACTTGCCAAATATCTAGCAGCTTTTTGCTGTCTATCTTCATTAGGATAGCGATAAGTGGCACTTCGAATTATAGACTCATTCGTTGATATGGGAAATTCTTGATAGAATAATGATGTTTCCGGCGTCATTGCAATTACTGAATTTGGAAATATTCCGTAATAAACCCAACTTCGTTCAGACTCTTTTGGTAGATCTTTATGAGGTTTTGAGAATTTTTTATAATTACGTACACCCCAATGACGGCCCTTGGAGGCTGTAAACTTTCCTTCGGAGCGCGATACACCATTTATATAAGACTCATCATAATAATTTGATCCATAAAGGTCTTGGAGGGCAGGATGAGCCATCGCTACATGATATCCTTCATTATCAACATCACGAATGGATTTCCAATTTACTGGAGAGGTTTCAGTCCAAAATCCATCTGTTGGTATTTGTTCAGACATTTTATAGCCTGTTGCTTCTTTTTCGTACTTAGCTAATAATTTTTTTACGGATGGTTGTGGCCCTTTCTTAAAGCGAACAAAAACAAAACCATTCCAAATTTCATGTTCAACAGTGCGCAAAGAAAACTCATTTTTATCTAACGGTGGGAAAGATTTCGGTTGAGATGCTCCTCTTAAAGTACCATCAAGATTGTAAACCCATCCATGAAAAGGGCAAATTAAAGCATTTTTACAAGTACCTTGATCATTCGCCACCAATCTTGAACCGCGATGTCTGCAAATATTGTGAAACGCCCTTAATTCTAAACTACTATCGCGCAATATTATCGCTCTTTCACCACAAAGATCAAATGTTTTAAAGTCACCCATATTGGGTATATCTGAAATATGGCAAGCAATTTGCCAATGTGTTTTGAATATTTCTATTTCCAAATCAAGCAGTGCAGAGCTATGATATGTCCAGCCTGGCAGTCCTGATCTGTCCCAGTTTTTTGGGGGGCTTCTGAAATTTTTTATATTCTTTTCCATCGTCACATCCGTCACTAGACATATAGTAAGGTATTCAATTTATCACCATCTTTGAAACATAAGTTACTAATTAATAGTACCTTTGATTAGTTGGGATAACAGTAATAATGGTAAACTATTTGACTGACCAGTCAACTTGACTCTGAAGCTTTGTTTGGAATAGCGTTGCCTTAGGGAGAAAAGTACAATTTAAATAATCTGGAAAATTAAAAAGATAAATTCTTTTAACTTCATTTAAATTTAGTTGTGATTAATATTTTGATCCTAAAAGGATTAAGCGCAAAATTAACAAAAAAATATTTAGGAAAAGGATACTCATTATGAAAATAACAAACAAATTTTTGAAGTTGGCCTGTTCTGTAGCAGTTGGCTCGCTAATGACTAGTTCGGCTTGGGCACAAGAGCGTGTCTTAAACGTAACGAATTGGGGCGAATACATTGCAGAAGATACAATTTCCAATTTTGAAAATGAATATGGAATAAAAGTAATTTATGATGCGTATGACTCAGCTGAAGCGATTGATGCAAAATTACTTGCAGGTAGTAGTGGTTATGATGTTGTTAGTCATTCTGGAGGTGATACTGCTCGTTTGATTAAGGCAGGAATTATTTCGCCACTTGATATTTCAAAACTGGATCAAATTAAGAATATTGATCCTGCAATTATGGGCCAGCTAGCAAAGCTCTGGGATCCAGATAATAAGCATTTTATACCTTACATGTGGGGTACTCATGGGGTTACTTACAACGAAGAATTAGTAAAAGCTACATATGCTGACGCACCAATTGGGTCTATGGATATGATTTTTAACCCAGTGCATATGAAAGAGCTTTCTAAATGTGGGGTTTCATTTCTTGACTCACCTGGAGATATTATTCCTATGGCTTTAGCACATATGGGTCTTGATCCAAACTCAACTAATCGTGATGATTATACAGCAGTTGGTGAAATGCTTGCTGAAGTACGCCCTCATATAAAAACATTCGACAACTACGCGTATCAAAAAATGCCTCAGAAAGAATTCTGTGTGTCTGTTACTTGGGGTCCTGATGGATTACTGGCTATGTCTGGAGCAGCCGAAGCAGATACTGGTGTTGTATTGGATTTCTTTCTTCCAGAAGGGAAAGGAAAATCACAGTTATGGATTGATGGATGGGTTATTCCGGCAGATGCCAGTAACAAAGATGATGCACATCTTTTCTTAAATTACATGATGCGCCCTGAAGTTGCGGCTGCGGATAGTAATTATACATGGTATGCGACTGCAAATCTTGCAGGCAAAGCTATGGTAGATGAAGAAGTAACATCAAGCCCTGCAGCGTTTCCAACGTCTGGCCAGGTAGATCAGATGTATACAACAGCAATACTGCCTCCAAAAGTTAAACGACTTCAGACTAGGACGTGGACTAACTTTAAAGCAGGCAATTAATATTTATTTTAAAACGGCGGTAGTATAACTGCTGCCGTTTATTTATCCACTTATGTAATATGGTGAGTTTGAATTGGAAGATGGATTAATATTAGACAGCGCAATTTCTCAAAATGGTAAAAAAAATAAACCATTTGTGCAAATTAGGGGTCTAACAAAAAAATTTGGTGAAATTACTGCTGTAGATAATATTGATCTGGATATATATCAGGGTGAGCTATTCTGTCTCCTAGGGGGATCTGGCTGTGGAAAATCCACACTATTAAGAATGCTTGCAGGCTTTGAGTTTCCAGAGTCAGGAACAATAAGTATTGACGGTATAGATATGTCACAAGTACCTGCGTATGAACGACCAACAAACATGATGTTTCAAAGCTATGCATTGTTTCCACATATGACTGTTGGTGAGAATATTGCTTTTGGCCTACAGCAAGACAAAATTTCAAAAACTGAAATTTCTGATCGTGTAAACGATATTTTGAAATTAGTTGAACTTGAAGGGTATATAAAACGTAGGCCACAACAACTGTCTGGAGGACAAATGCAGAGAGTTGCATTGGCAAGGGCATTGGTTAAGAAACCAAAATTACTTTTGTTAGATGAGCCATTGGCGGCACTTGATAAAAAATTACGTAAACAAACCCAATTTGAATTAGCTAACATTCAAGAGCAAGTTGGTGTTACATTTATAGTGGTGACACATGATCAAGAAGAAGCAATGACCCTATCCTCTAGAATGGCGGTCATGGATATGGGTAAATTTAAACAAATTGGCACACCAACAGAAATTTATGAATTTCCTGAATCTCGTTTTGTTGCAGACTTCATTGGTTCTGCAAATATTTTTGAGGGAAAAGTTATAAATAGCAAAGCTGGACATGTTACAGTTTCTACTGATGTTGGTGAATTGATCGTAAATTATGGGCAATCAGTTTCAGAAGGAAAAAATATATGGATAGGCATTCGTCCTGAAAAGATTCATTTGTCTAAAACTATTACGAAAAAGTTAGATGGAAATCATATAAAAGGTGTTGTTGAGGAAATTGGATATTTGGGTGAAACATCGATTTATAAAGTTCGTCTAGAAAATGGGCAAATTATAGATGTATCGGCCCCAAATCAAAGTAGGCCAATGAACCAAGCGCGTGGAATTACTTGGGAAGATGTGGTTTATTTGAGTTGGGAACCTGAAAGTGCGATGTTACTAAATTCATGAGTATTAGAATTAAAAATGAGAACAGCATGAACGCTGGAAAACACGATTCTTTTATAAACAGTATTATGCGACGTCTCCAAGAAAATTGGAGGACAGTAGTAATAATTATACCATTTATTTGGTTGTTGATGTTTTTTTTGTTCCCTTTTTTTATAGTCGCTAAAATTAGTCTTGCTGAAATAAAAATTGCAAGTCCGCCGTTTACAAAGATGGTGGACTGGAGTGATGGCGGAATAATGACCGTTCGAATTGTATTTGATAATTTCCTCTATATTATTAATGATAGCTTATATGTTGATACATATTTTAATTCGGTCAAGATCGCCTCAACAGCAACAATAATTAGCCTTTTATTAGGTTATCCTATCGCTTACGGAATTGTTCGCTCTGGCCCTATTGCAAAACCAATTCTACTTTTCATGGTGATTTTGCCATTTTGGACTTCTTTTTTGTTGCGTGTTTATGCCTGGATGGGATTACTTGCTGATCAGGGAACAATTAATAATCTACTTATTTCTTTAGGGTTTATTAATGAACCAATTAGAATGCTATATACAGAATTTGCCGTTTATATCGGAATAGTTTACACTTATATGCCATTCATGATTTTACCACTTTATGCTAATATGGAAAAACTTGATGGAAGCTTAAATGAAGCAGCTGCTGATCTTGGATCAAAACCAATAAATACCTTTTTTAAGGTTACACTTCCTCTTACAATGCCTGGCGTTATAGCCGGGTCGTTATTGGTCTTTATACCTGCAACTGGTGAATATGTTATTCCAGATTTATTAGGTGGTGGTAATGTACAAATGATTGGGCGTGTTTTATTCAACGAGTTTTCTCGAAATACTGACTGGCCTGTTGCTTCAGCAGTTGCAATTGCAATGCTATTTTTACTCGTTTTGCCAATTATAATATTTCAGTATTATCAGGGCAAAGCAGCGGAGGATAAATAGATTATGTATGGGAAGCGCTCTAGATTTTTAACTATAATGTTAACGATTGGAATGGCATTCTTTTATATTCCAATGATCCTTCTCGTGGTCTACTCGTTTAATTACTCTAAATTAGTTCCTGTTTGGGGTGGTTGGTCAACTAGATGGTATAAAGTATTATTTGAGTCTGAAGAGGTCTGGGCTGCAGTCAATATAAGTTTAAAAATTGCACTTGTGAACGCAACCTTTGCAACAATACTTGGAATGTTGGCTGCATTGTCGATGGTAAGGTTTGGTAAATTTAGAGGCCGTACTTTGTTTGGTGGAATGCTAGTTGCACCATTAGTTATGCCTGAGGTAATTACGGGCCTTTCACTTTTAGTTATGTTTATCACATTAAAGCAACTTTTTGGCTGGCCAGAAAACCGTGGCTTTGTAACAATTACAATTGCACACATTACATTTTCAATGGCTTATGTTGCCGTGACCATTCAGGCCAGGTTAACTGGAATGGGACAATCATTAGAAGAAGCTGCGTCTGATCTTGGTGCTAAGCCTTTCAAAGTATTAACTGCAATCACGATTCCACGCCTTACACCTGCACTGATTTCAGGCTGGTTACTTGCATTTACTTTATCACTTGATGATTTGGTAATAGCGAGTTTTGTTTCTGGGCCTGGTGCAAATACCTTACCAGTTTTAATTTTCTCACGCATTCGCCTTGGATTGCGTCCTGATATTAATGCATTGGCAACGATTATTATACTTGTGGTTGCTGTATGCATCGCGGTTGCCGCACTTATAATGTTTCGTCAACAAAAACGTGATCTATTGGATCAAAAGCTTGCAGAACAAGAAAGATAACAATTAAATTTTTTAAAAGGGTTTAAAGAATGTCTATTACACTAACGACCTCGAATACACCTGATCTAGAAACACTCAAAAAATGGGATCGTCTACATCAGATTCATCCTTGGGCTGCAATCGATAGCTGGAGAGGTTATGATAATATGTTTGTAGATTCTGCTGATGGCATTTATTTTTGGGATGGAGATGGAAAGCGATATATAGATGGTCCTGGCGGGATGTGGTGTAGCCAAATTGGCTATGGACGCAAAGAGATGGCAGACGCAATTGCAGATCAAGTTCTCAAATTACCATTTACATCGCCTTTTACTAACTCGACACAGCCTTCAGCTATATTATCTAAAAAAATAGCAGATATGGCGCCTGGTGATTTGAATAATGTATTTTTTACAACAGGCGGATCTACAGCGGTTGATACAGCTTTAAGAACAATGCAATATTTTAATAACCGACGCGGCCTTCCTGAAAAAAAAATAATACTTGCTCGTGAAAAAGGTTATCATGGATCTACTTATTTAGCTCATTCTGTAACTGGAAAGGAAAGAGATAAATCCCATTTTGATTTTGCAACAAATCTTGTTCATTTTTTACCAGATGTGAATCCTTATATTCGCCCAAATGGGATGAGTATAGAAGAATGGTGCGATGCTAAAGTAGAAGATTTGAGATTGATGATAGAACAAATTGGCGCAGAAAAAATCGGTGCTTTCATTGCTGAACCTATTTTGAGCTCTGGCGGGGTAATTGTTCCTGCAGAAGGCTATCAAAAAAGAACTTGGGAGATTTGCCGAGAAAATGATATACTCTACATATCGGATGAAGTTGTTACAGGATTTGGCCGTTTAGGACATTGGTTTGCATCTGAGGAAGTTTTTGGAATTATTCCAGATATGATTACATGTGCAAAGGGGCTAACATCGGGATATTTACCTCTGGGTGCTTGTATTATTTCGGATAGAATATTGGAGATAGCAAGCCAGGGTGAAGAACCTTCCGCTTTTACAAACGGGTACACATACTCTGCTCATCCAGTATCTTGTGCTGCAGCATTAAAAAACATTGAAATTTTTGAAAACGAACGCATTTTAGAAAACGTGCGCAATGTGTCACCTCATTTTCAGAAGCGTTTACAAGATTTGATGAAATATAATATTGTAGGGGATGCACGTGGAATGGGTTTACTAGGTTGCATTGAATGTAAGGCAGAAGATTTAGAAGCGGAACGCTCTTTGGGGTCAAAAATTGATCAAGCATGTGAGGAGTTGGGACTTTTAGTTCGTCCACTTATTAATATGGCGGTCTTTTCCCCGCCTTTGATCATAACCTTAAAACAAATTGATGAAATGTTTGATATATTGGAAGCAGCCATTATTAAAGTAGAAAGCGAATTATAATCTGGCTAGCTTAGATAAATATTTATATTTATATTTATATTTATTTAAAGATTTCTTGGCTGGGTCGATAGGACTCGAACCTATACTCTACGCTACCAAAAAGCGGTGCATTGCCATTATGCTACGACCCAACGTGGACGCTGTTTACGCTGACTTTAATTATCGTGCAAGTCAAAAAATAGCAATTTTCTCTTGTTTTGTATCTTCCATGCTTCTACTTGGAAAATATGAGAAAATTTGATGTAACTATTATTGGTGCAGGCGCTGCAGGTATGATGTGTGCTATACAGGCTGCCAGACGAGGCAGAACCGTATTGCTCGTAGACCATGCATCGTCTGCAGGCGATAAAATAAGGATTTCTGGGGGTGGTAAATGTAATTTTACCAACTTAGATATTAGATATGATAAATTTATTTCGAAGAATCCAAGATTTATGGCTTCATGCCTTTCTAGATATACTCAGTGGGATTTTATCGATTGGATTGTGTCATGTGGCATTATGTATCATGAAAAAACCTTAGGTCAGTTATTTTGTGATAACTCTTCAAAAGATATTTTAGAAATGCTAAATAAAGCGATGTCAGATGCAGGTGTTGTATTAGAACTTAATACTTCTGTTAATAATATAAAGAGGTCTCTCAGTTTTGAAATTGAATTAAGTACAAGTTTTGTAACGTGTGAGTCCCTTGTTATAGCATCAGGAGGCAAATCTATTCCCAAAATGGGCGCTACTGGATTTGGATATAAGACGGCTGAGCAATTTGGGTTGTCTTTAGTCGAAACTCGACCTGGATTAGTACCGCTTACATTTGCTCAACAAGAACTGCCTCCAATAAAAAAAATGTCTGGAACCTCAGTTGAGGCAAGTGTTTGCAGCAATAATGTATCATTCGATGAAGGCCTTTTATTTACTCACCGTGGATTATCTGGGCCAAGTATATTACAAATAAGCAGCTATTGGAGAGAAGGCGATGAGATTTCTGTTAACTTACTTAGAAATACGGATGTTCTTAGTTCTCTTAAAATTAAACGCCAGAAAAACGGAAAGCAAGCTATTCATAACGCACTAAACGGAATGTTACCTTCTGCGGTTGCACAATTTGCAACTGAAATGGCTAATGTTAATGGAAATATTGGTGACCAATCGGACGTTTCTTTGAAAAAATTATCAGATGCAGTTCATGAATGGAGAATAAAACCAGTCGGATCAGAAGGATATAGGACGGCTGAAGTGACATTGGGTGGAGTAAATACTGATGAGTTAAATTCAAGAACAATGGAGTGTAAATCCGTCAAGGGTTTGTACTTCATTGGTGAAGTGGTTGATGTAACTGGCTGGTTAGGCGGATACAACTTTCAATGGGCTTGGTCATCTGGTTGGGCTGCAGGGCAAGAAGTATGAGAATTCTCCATACAATCTGCATTGAATTTTTAGTAATATTCACCAAAACTATATTCAGTTTTGATGATTGGCTCAAAACCAGAAGATATAGCGTGTATTTATTTGTATTCTCTAAGCTTTTTTAATTATAATCTGATTGGAGATTTTTTTGCTAAAATATCAAATTCCATTAGTGATTGAATCAAACTAGGCATATGATTTAATTTAATCATGTTTGGTCCATCGCTAGGAGCGTTATTTGGGTCTTCGTGGCATTCAATAAAAACCCCTGCTATTCCTAGGCTAACAGCACATCTTGCCATTACTGGTGCAAACTCTCTTTGACCACCTGAAGAACCACCTTTGCCCCCGGGTTGCTGAACAGAATGTGTTGCATCCATTATAATTGGAATTCCGTTTCGGGCCATTTCAGGTAATCCACGCATATCAGCAACAAGTGTGTTATATCCAAAGCTTGTCCCTCTTTCGCATGCCATTATTTTTTCATTCCCTGTAGAGGATGCTTTTTCTATTACATTATGCATATCCCATGGGGCTAAAAATTGGCCTTTTTTTATGTTTAAAATTGCTTCTGTTTTTGCCGCTGCTAATAATAAATCCGTTTGTCGACATAAAAATGCAGGTATTTGCAGAATATCTACAACTTCAGCAGTTTTTGAGCATTGTTCGGCAGTGTGAACATCAGTAATTGTTGCACATCCTAGCTTTAGCTTAACTTCCTGCATAACCTGCAAGCCTTCTTCAATGCCTAAGCCTCTTTTACCGCTCATAGAAGTGCGGTTTGCTTTGTCAAAACTACCTTTAAATATAAAGTTTGCTCCAAACTTATGGCATGTTTCCATAAGTTTTTCTGCTATCATTAAAGAGTGATCAACGCTTTCTAATTGGCATGGTCCTGAAATAATAGTTAATGGACTATCATTGGAAATTTCAAAATTATTTAATTCAATTATTTTTTGCATCAGTGTAATTCTTTTCTCAATTTAAATCTACAAATATGGTGTTATACTTAATTTCACAAGCTGAACTATATTTTGATGCATGAATAATCAAAATTATATCAAAAAAATATATTATTTATGCATAATTAGGCTTTAGAGACTTGCTCATAGTTGGGAAAACTTTAAATTGCAAAAAAAGGAAAGGAATTCATTTGTTACGGTCTATTTTAACAGCAATATTTTTATTCCTACTTTGGTATTTAATGTCTGGTATAGATAAAACATTAACTTTAGGTTTGGGAGTTGGGTCATCTATTTTTGCAGTCTGGATTGTTCGGAGAATGGAAAATGCATCAGAATATGATAGCCTAAAAGTACATTTACATCCAATAGAGCTCTTTAAATATTGCATTTGGTTTTTATTAGAAATTTTTAAATCTAATTGGACTGTTACTAAAGTTATTCTTTCACCAAAAATGGGAATAAATCAAAATATGTTCAAGGTGCCATTTTCTCAAAAAAGTGATTTAGGGCAAACTATTTTTGCAAATTCTATAACCCTAACGCCTGGGACTATTTCAGTTGAAGTCGAAGAAGATCATTTTCTAGTTCATGCACTAACTTTTTTACCAACTGACCATGAAGCATTGGCTGAAATGAATAACCGCATTTCTAAAATCGAGGGAAATGTAACATCATGATTGGTACGATGCCTCATTTGGTTTTTTTAATTGCACTTATTTTATTATTTATAGCAATGATCTTGGTTTTGATTAGATTGTATAAAGGTCCAACTCTATACGATAGAGTATTATCAACTAATTCTTTTGGTACTCATACTGTTTTATTTATTGGAGTACTTGGCTTTTTAAGTGGCCGACCTGATTTTCTTGATATTGCCTTGTTGTATGCATTGATAAATTTTGTAGCTACTATCGCAATTTTGAAGTTTTTCCGTTACCGAGCAATTGGAGATGTTCTCATAAAAAGGGAGTCAAAAAAATGAACTTTTTGAATGATATGCTTCAAATAATCGCTTGGGTTTCAATTTTATTGGGAAGTGTATTGGTTATTATCGGAGCGCTTGGATCTTTACGATTTCCTGACTTTTGGTCAAGATTACATGCAGCCTCAGTTACTGATAGTGGTGGGGTAATTTTACTTCTAGTTGGAATGGGTATTCATTCCGGATTTAATTTAATAACTTTTAAATTATTTTTGATAGGTGTATTTTTATTTATTACTGGTCCTACATCCTCACATGCCGTTGCTAATGCTGCATTAGTATCTGGGATTAAACCAACCAAAAAAAAGCAAAAAATATCAGGTAATGATGGATGATTGATACTTTTACAAATACAGTATTATTTACAATGCTAGTTCTCACGGCTTTGGCAATTGTCCGCATGGAGCGACTTTTTGCAGTTGTGATGCTTTCAAGCGTATTCAGTTTATTGTCAGCATTATTATTTGTGACCCTCGATGCAGTTGATGTTGCTTTTACAGAAGCTGCAGTTGGTGCAGGTATCTCAACAGTTTTGATGCTTGGAACGATCGCATTAACTAAACCAGCAGTAAAGAAATCACGTCATAATGCTTTTGTCCCTTTAATTGTTGTCTGTATTACAGGTGCTGCCTTAATTTATGGCACTTTGGATATGCCCGCATTTGGTTCACTTGATGCACCAGCTCAAATTCATGTAGGTCCTGATTATCTTTCACGAACACCATCAGATATTGATGTTCCAAATGTTGTAACTGCAATATTGGGTAGTTATCGAGGCTTCGATACGCTTGGAGAAACTGCTGTTGTCTTTACTGCGGGAATTGGAGTTTTGCTTCTATTATCTGGACTGCGACGTCGGCGTGATGATGATGGAGAAGATATATGATTTTTCACCATTTAATACTCCGCGTTGTAACCAAGCTATTGGTTGGGACTATAGTACTCTTTGCATTATACGTTCAATTTCATGGTGATTTCTCACCTGGTGGCGGTTTCCAAGCTGGAGTTATAATGTCAGTTGCTTTCATACTTTATGGTATAGTTTTTAGTTTGGAATCTGCTAAAAAAGTGTTCCCTGAATGGGTTGTCCACAAATTACTTGCACTTGGTGTGTTGATCTATGCGGGGACTGGAGTGGCTACTATGCTTTTAGGGTATGATTTTTTAGATTATGATGCCTTCTCTCCTTTACATCCAACTCATGGCCAGCACTGGGGTTTATTAGTAATCGAATTTGGCGTTGGCGTTACAGTCACGGGTGTAATGGTTGCAATATACTACGCTTTTGCTGGTAGACCTCCATCTATGTCAGATGAGGAATGGTAAATGAATAAATTTTTTGAATTTGAATTTTTAGCTGGTCATATACATTATCTTTTATTCATAGTTTTAATGATGACTGGGCTTTTTATAGTTGTAGATAAAACTAATTTAGTAAAAAAAATTATTGGTTTAAATATTTTTCAAGTCTCAGTATTTATGTTTTATGTTTCAATTGGAAAAGTTACGGGTGGTACAGCCCCGATTTTTCCAATGGATTCAAATTACCATGTTGATAAAGATGCGTTGCAAGAAAATTTGTATTCAAACCCATTACCGCATGTTTTAATTTTGACAGCTATTGTTGTTGGTATTGCCACAACATCATTAGGCTTAGCTTTAATTGTTCGTATACGAGAAAGTTTTAACACAATTGATGAAGAAGAAATTTTAGAAATTGAACAAAAAATGACACGAGATGACAATATGAAATACGATGATATTTCAAAGGGTATGCTTTAATGGCAAATATTGCTCATGTAGCTGAACACACAACGCGAAGTCTTATAGATCATTTACCATTACTTCAGGTTTTGGTGCCATTTTGTGCGGCTCCAATAATTGTTTTGATTGGGAGCCGTAGATTGGCTTGGCCATTAGCATTTATTTCATCGGTTATTTCGTTGATTATATCAATAATACTAATGTTGAGTGTGCGAGAAGGGGGTTATATCACATATTCACTTGGTGGATGGGCTCCACCGCTCGGTATTGAATACAGAATTGATGCGACTAATGCTTTTGTTCTAACGCTGATTAGTATGATCGGGGCTGTTGTTTTGCCCTTTGCATATACATCAGTAAAAGATGAAATTCGAACTCGTGATCATAGCTTATTCTATGCCTGTTGGATGCTTTGTTTCACTGGTTTGTTGGGGATGGTTGCAACTGGAGATGCGTTTAACGTATTTGTCTTTTTAGAGATTTCGTCTCTGTCCACATATGTCCTAGTTGCACAAGGGGCATCAAAAGATCGGCGTGCATTAACTGCTGCTTATGACTATTTAATAATGGGAACCATAGGTGCTACATTTTTTGTTATTGGTCTTGGTATGCTTTATATGGCAACAGGTACTTTAAATATGGCTGATCTAGCTGATAGAATTTCTGATCAAGGTGCTAATCGAACTGTAAGATCTGGATTTGCTTTTATTATTGTTGGAATGGGACTTAAGGTAGCTATGTTTCCGCTTCATTTATGGTTGCCAAAAGCATATACGTTTGCACCTTCTGCAGTAACAGTATTTTTGTCAGCCACTGCAACCAAAGCAGCACTTTACGTACTAATGAGATTTGTATTTTCTGTTTATCATCCAGATTTTGCATTTGCAAAAAATACACTTGAAATTATTTTTCTCCCATTAGCTATAATTGCAATGTTTTCAGCATCTATTGTCGCCGCATTTCAAATAAATTTTAAAAAGATGTTAGCATACTCATCAATAGCCCAAGTTGGCTACATGCTACTTGGAATAGCTATTCTGAATGAAACAGGTTTAACAGCATCTTTATTACATATGTTTAATCACGGTTTTGCTAAAGCATTGTTGTTTATGGGTGCTGGTGCGCTTGTTTTACGTACAGGAAGCTCCTTTTATCTTCAAATCTCCGGAGTAGGGCGTAAAATGCCAATTACAGCGGGTGCGATTGTTATTGGTGGATTATCTTTAATCGGTGTGCCTGGCACTGCTGGTTTCTTATCTAAATGGTTACTGATCCAAGCCGCACTAGAGCGTAGTTCTGATAATAGTTTATATTTATTGGTTGCCCTTAGTGTTGTTTTGTCTTCGCTTTTAGCAGTCATTTATGTGTGGAGGTTATTTGAGGTATTATTTCTTCGAGAGCCAGATTTATCTATTCCTATATCAGAAGCTCCAGTTATGATGATTATACCAATGTGGATATTAGCTGGATCATGTGTTTGGTTTGGTTTTTCTACAGATCTTTTATATGATTTTGCCAATCAAGCAGCGCTTAATCTACTTGGTGGATCTATGGGCATGTCAGATTCTGTTTTAAATTTAGGGACAAACTGATGGAGTTTTATTATTTGGATACAACCAATGCTATTTATTGTGCGATGTTGCTACCTATTTTAGCAATGGCAGGTAATATGGCTTTTGCTGGTTCAAAAGATATCCGTGATATTTTTACATTGATTTGCGCGATATTAACGTTTTCTTGCGTATTAATGATACTTTCAAACGTTGGGAATGGTGTCACTCAAGCAACTAGTCTTTTAAATATATTTCCTGGAGTAGATATAGCTTTTAGTGTTGAACCATTAGGTCTTTTGTTTGCAATTATTGCATCTGGATTATGGATTTTAACGCATATTTATGGTGTTGGATATATGCGTGGTAATAATGAAAAGCATCATGCACGTTTCTTCGCATGTTTCTGCATAGCAATTTCTTCAGTTATTGGAATTGCTTTTGCGTCAAATATGTTCACACTATTTTTATTTTATGAAATCTTAACAGTTTCAACTTATCCTTTAGTTGCTCACAAGGGAACAAAAGAGTCTATCCGAGGTGCTCGTTTATATTTATCAATTTTAATTGGCACATCGATTGTATTACAATTAACTGCGATTATCTGGACATATGTATTGACTGGAACTTTAGATTTTACACAAGGAGGTATTCTTGAAGGTAAAGTTGCAGGTTGGATAGTTCCAATTCTATTAGCACTTTATGCTTTTGGTATTGGAAAAGCAGCATTAATGCCATTTCATAAATGGTTACCGGCTGCGATGGTTGCCCCTACACCAGTATCGGCACTTTTACATGCTGTAGCTGTAGTAAAAGCTGGGGTTTTTACTATGTTGAAAATAGGAATATATATATTTGGAATTGATTTTCTTTCAAGTACCGGCGCATCGGAATGGTTAATGTGGTTAGCTGCATATTCAATTATTGCTGCTTCAGTAATTGCTATGTACCAAGATAACCTTAAAAAAAGATTAGCGTATTCTACAATATCTCAATTATCATATATTACTCTTGGAATGGCCCTAGCTAATTCTATGGGGGCATTGGGTGGTGGTATGCATATAGCTATGCATGCAATGGGTAAAATAACCCTTTTTATGTGTGCTGGGGCAATTTATGTAAAATATCACAAAACTGAAATATCTCAAATGTCTGGATTGGGGCGCGCAATGCCTATAACATTTATTGCATTCTTTATTGGCGCATTATCTATCATTGGCTTACCACCATTAGGTGGTTCCTGGCCAAAGTTTTTATTAATAATGTCAGCAATCAATAAAGAGCATTATATTATTATCGCAGTTTTAATGCTATCATCATTATTAAATGTAGCTTATTTAATGCCAATTGTCGGTCGAGCTTTTTTTGCTCCTACTAAAGGATCAGTTTTTAAAGGATACAACGAAGCTCCTATTTTGTGTTGGTTGCCTCCTGCGATTACAGCTATTGGATGTATCTTTTTGTTTTTCTATGCGGGTGTGTTGCAAGATTTTTTAACCCCAATTGTCCAAAGATAGGTGGCTAGTTGAATTATGAAAAAGTTTAAAGATGAAACAAAAAATTATCCTTTACTTGGCAGATGGATTTCTTGGGTTGATAAACCAGGGAGTAGTCAAAAAATATTTTATATTTTGATATTATTATGTATTGCTTGTTTTGGACTTGAATGGACTTATGAAAAACATGCTTATTTTGCTATAGAAAATTATAAAGGCTTTTATGCACTTTATGGATTTATAGTTTTTTCAGGGCTTATCTTTGTGGCAACATTATTAAGAAAAATAGTTAAAGTACGTGAAGGCTTTTATGAAGAGAAATCTATAGACACTGAAAAATATCCAGAAGATCAAATTCAAAGGATCGATCATAATGCTTGATCTTTTACATCAAATTCCTACAGCTTTTTTATTTTTTAGTTCAGCATTTATATTGTTGTTTCTACCACAAGGACTAGCCCGAAATTTTGTTTTATTGGGTACACCTATAATTGCAGCTATCCAAATTTGGACATTGGGAATGGGAGACTTTTCACAAATTTCATTTTTTGGCTTTGAATTAGAGTTAATGAGACTTGATAGCTTATCTCGAATATTTGTTCTTATTTTTTGCCTTGCAGCATTTTTAGGTAATTTATTTGCATGGCATTTGCGCGATACGATTCAGCAAGTTTCTGCGTTGGCTTATGCAGGGTCTGCTATAGGAGCCGCCCTTTCTGGTGATATGATTGCATTATTTTTCTATTGGGAAGGCACTGCAATAGCCTCTGTTTTTTTAATATGGGCTCGTAGAACTGAAGGTTCGTATTGGACTGGTATGAGATATTTAATCATCCAAATTATGTCAGGTGTTATATTAATTACTGGAGTTGCTTTGTACTATTATGACACTGGCTCTATTACTTTTGAGCTTATGGAACTTGGTTCGATTGCCACTTGGTTGATTTTCATCTCCTTTGGTATGAAGTGTGCTTTTCCATTATTGCATAATTGGTTACAAGATAGTTACCCAGCAGCAACTATTACAGGAACGGTAATACTATCTGCTTTTACAACAAAATTAGCCGTTTATGCATTGGCGCGTGGATTTGCAGGAACGGAAATTTTAATTTATATTGGTACTGTAATGGCACTATTTCCAATCTTTTTTGCTGAGATTGAAAATGATTTAAGAAGAGTGTTAGCTTATTCATTAAATAACCAACTTGGCTTTATGGTGGTTGGTGTTGGAATAGGCACAGAATTAGCTTTAAATGGTACAGCTAGCCATGCATTTGCACATATTTTGTACAAAGCTCTATTATTTATGTCAGTAGGTGCTGTAATGTATCGAACGGGAACGTCAAAGGCATCGGAGCTAGGTGGGTTATATAGGACTATGCCCAAAACAGCGATTTTTTGTTTAATTGGTGCAGCCTCTATATCAGCTTTTCCTCTATTTTCTGGCTTTATTACAAAATCGCTTACCTTATCTGCTGTAGCTCATGAACATTACACTTATATATGGCTAGCACTAGTCTTTGCATCTGCAGGTGTTTTATCCCACTCAGGAATAAAGATACCATTCTTTACATTTTTTGCTCATGATAGTGGTAGACGTCCAAAAGAAGCACCTTTACACATGCTCTTAGCGATGGGGATAACTGCCTTTTTATGCATATTTATTGGAATTTTTCCAAACTATCTTTACTCAATTTTACCTTATGACGTAAATTATAAACCATATACAATGGAACATATAGCAGGACAATTACAACTATTACTATTTGCTTTACTTGCCTTTGCAATTATTTATAGGCGAGGATTGCATCCGCCTGAAATTCGAGCAGTTAATCTTGACACAGATATTATTTATCGAAAATTAATTCCATCAATTGTATTGTATGTTAGCTTTGTTTTAACTGCATGCTTTAAGTTAATTAATATATTTCTAGTTTCTATTTTTGAAAGTTTGCTAAGCAGATTCCATCACAGTCATGGTCCAGATAGCCCGCGTGCAGCGAGTTGGCCTGCTGGAGCAATGGTTATATCCATTGCATCATTATTAGGACTTGCTTTGTTTGTTATATTTTTTAGTTAAATAATTAATATTTTATTATTTTAGGATCAATTACATGACCCCCATTGATATTGCGCATGCAGACATGAAAGCAGATGAAAGCAATGACACTGCTCGACTAAGGTTTTATGAGCGGTTAATTGATTGTGAACTATTTATGTTACTTGAAGCAGAATCTGATGGAATAAATATAAAACCAGATTTGTTCGAGGTTGAGGAACAACAAGTTGCTTTAGTTTTTGACAAAGAAGACAGGTTGGCAGACTTTGCTAATAAAATTGTCCCTTTTGCAGCTTTATCAGGTCGGTCTATAGTTTCTATGATAACAGAAAAAAATATAAGCCTTGGGCTAAATTTAGCAGTTGCGCCTTCATCTATTATATTACCACCTAATGTAATATCATGGATGGCTGAAACCATTTCCAATGGGCCAACTGTATCAAAAGCAAAAATAAAAGAAGTTTTTTCTCCAAGAACTCTCCCTGAAGTTGTTATTAGCGCTTTGGATTCTAAACTAGCAACTATGATTGGATATGCTGACATAGCCTATTTAGCCGAAGTAAAATATGATAATGATATGCAATCTTCAGTAATCATTTTTATAAATGCAAAAGCTGAAGCTGAGGAGGCTATTGCTAATGCAATTTCTGAAACATTAATTTTTTCTGGAATTGAAGCTGGTATTTTGGATGTAATTTTTCTAGATGCTAAAAATCCAGTATGTGCAAAATTAGCTAAATATGGTCTTAGATTTGATCTACCTAAACCAGAAGAAAAAAATCATCCAACTGCTCCTGGTCTAAACCCTAATAAACCGCCTATATTAATTTAATAACCAGAAAGTTTATCTACTAGATACATAAATGGTTTTTTTGTTTCACCTCGATGGATATTTTTTGCAACAATTTCGCATGCAGTATTAATACGTGTTGTTGATGCAATATGAGGTGTAACTAATACGTTTGGATGTGACCAATAGGCATGCTTTTTTGGCAAAGGCTCTATGTAAAATGTGTCTAAAGTTGCACCACTAATTTTACCCCTATCTAAAGCGCTTATTAAATCATCATCATTAATAAGTGTTCCACGACCAGGATTAATAATTGAAACACCATCAAGCATTTTTTCTATATTTTTTTTATTAATAATTTCTTTCGTTTCTTTTGTATTTGGGAGTAATAAAACTAATATCTCAGATGATGATAAAATTTTATTTAAGCCACTGGTGCCATAAAAACATTTTATATTTGAGTGTTTTTTTTCATTTCTACTCCACCCAGAAACCTTAAACCCAAATTCAGATAATTTATTTGCACAGTGCATACCAAGTGCACCTAAACCCAATATTCCAACGGATCTACTTTTTGATAATGGCGGAATATTTTCACTTAACCATTCACCAGGCGTTGCTTTATGGAATCTATCGGTACCTAAGTGATATCGTAATACATGTCCCATAACATAATCTGCCATGCCTAAACTCAACCCTGGCTCAACCATTCTTGCTAATGGTTGAGTAAGGGATTTGTTTGCAAGTGGAACTTCAACGCCAGCCCACAAGCCTTGAACTAATTTAACATTTTTAAAAGGTGTAAAATCTTGCAGTTCACCATTTGGAGCATAGATTATATAATCGATATCTAAGGGATTTTCTAGATTTTTTGTTAGTCTATAACTTATATTAAATTTATCTAAAGCTTGATTTAAGTGTAATTTATACTCATCCCACTCTTCAGAATTACCTGCGTAAAAGATATTAATCATTATCTTGTCCTATGTATATGTGCACTTTGCACTAAGCCAAATGCACCTAGTAAGACTAGCATTGCAGAACCTCCATAACTGATGAGTGGTAAAGGAACTCCAACCACTGGTGCTAAACCCATTACCATGAGCATGTTGACGCTAAAATAGAAAAAGAATGTAGCGGCAATACCTAAAGTTAAAAGGGCAGCAAATCTGTTATGATTTTGCATGGCTGTTAAATAACAGCAAAAAATTATTAGAATGTATAAAAATAATAAAATAATTCCACCTAAAAATCCGAACTCTTCAGCAAAGGTAGTAAAAATGAAATCTGTATGTTTTTCTGGCAGGAAATTTAATTGACTTTGGGTGCCTTGCATAAATCCTCTTCCGGAGTAACCGCCAGATCCTAGTGCTATTTTTGATTGTGTAATGTGATAGCCTGTCCCAAGAGGATCTGAGCTTGGATCCAAGAAAGTTTCTATTCGTTGATATTGATAGTTTTTTAAGATTTGAAAATCTGTACCCTTTGATAATATGACTGCATAAACTAACCCGACAATCGAACTTATTCCAGCCATGAAATACCACAAACTGACCCCCGCTAATAACATTACAACTGCTGCTCCACTTGCTAATAAAATTGCTGTTCCTAAATCTGGCTGATTTAGGACTAGGACCATTGGTATTGTAGTTAATAATATTGGGGGAATAAGCCAGCGTATTTTAGATACTTTTTGATCATCTAACCAATCATAATAAAGTGCCAAAACCATAACTAAAGCAATTTTCATAAACTCACTTGGTTGGAGTCTAATAAAGCCTAAGTCAATCCATCTTTGTGCACCTTTTCCTGTTATTCCAAAATATTCTACATAAAAAAGTAATATTAGACTAATTAAATATGCATATATTGACATGCTTCGCCAAACTGAAATTGGAGTAAAGCTTATCATGATCATAGCTATAAAGCCTACGCAAAACCGGATAATTTGAGGTTCAGACCACTTGCTAAAGTTTCCTCCAGAAACAGAAAATAGCATTAAAAAACCAATACAACTGACTGCAATTAGTAATAAAGCCAAAGGCCAATGGAAATATAAAATTTTACGAAACCCTGTTGGAATGCCTTTGTATTCTTCAGTAATAAAACTCATGTTGTTCTTCCAGATATATTTTTTCTATTAGAACGCTTTTGATCTGGTAATGGTTCGTAAGAGTTTTTACCTAAAGTTAATACTTTTTCCATTATATCACGAGCTATCGGAGCTGCTTTTCTTGATCCAGCACCTCCATGCTCAACAATTACAGATATTGAATAACGTGGATTTTTATATGGAGCATATCCTACAAATAATGCATGATCACGTCGCTCCCAAGGAAGATCTTCATTCTTAGTAACGCCATTTTCACGCTCTTTTTTACTAATAAATCTAACTTGGCTTGTGCCGGTTTTTCCCGCTATTTTATATTTTTCATTTAAACGAGAGCTATATGCAGTTCCTTTAGGATGGTTTGAAACATCATACATGCCAGATCTAATAAGTTTTAAATGTTTAGGACTAAAATCTAATTTTTGAGCTCCACTCATAAAAGTAGGTTGGTTATCAATCATATTAAGTAGTCGGGGCTGAACTGCTAATCCAGAAGCTAATCGAGCAGTCATTGTAGCAAGCTGAAGGGGAGATGTCAGCACAAAGCCTTGCCCGATCCCTGCATTGGCTGTGTCGCCTATAAACCAATCTTGGTTTTTATTTTTTTGCTTCCACTGTTTTGTTGGCATTAATCCAGTACGAACAGCAGGCAAGGGCAAATCATGTTTTATACCAAGCCCAAGTTTTCGGGCAGTTTTTGTTATTTTTTCTATTCCAACTCTTATTGCAATATCATAAAAGAAAACATCACAAGAATAGCGTAATGCTTCTCTTAGAGTTACTTTTCCGTGGCCGCCTCTTCGCCAACAATGGAATTTACGTCCGTTTATGTCTTTATGGCCTGGGCAATGAATCCCTTCACTTTCGTTTATTACTCCATCTGTTAGCCCTGCCAGAGCTACAACCATTTTAAATGTTGAGCCAGGAGGGTATAAGCCTTGAACTGTTTTATTCGCTAATGGTCTATATTTATTATCATTTAGAGCTTTCCAGTCAGGGACTGATATTCCGTTTACAAACTTATTGGGGTCAAATGTTGGTGCTGAAGCAAGTGCTAATATATCGCCATTGTTCACATCCATAACCACAGCAGCGGAGCTTTCACCTTGCATACGCTCTGTAGCAAACCTTTGCAAATCATGACCAATTGTTAGTTGTAAATTTACTCCAGGTAATCCGGCTTTGTCTTTTAACACTCGCATCACACGGCCGACTGAATTTACTTCGATTGTTTTAAAACCAGCCTTACCACGGAGTGGTTTCTCAACTTTAGCTTCTATGCCATTTTTTCCAATTTGGAATCTTGGAATAAGAAGGAGGGGATCCTTGTCGTCAATTTGGGATAAATCATAATCACTAACTGGACCCACATATCCAATTATGTGTGCAAAATCTGCTCCAATAGGATATTTCCTATTTAATCCTAGCTTTGGTATAATTCCTGGCAAAGATGGTGAGTTTACAGATACTGCTGCTATATGCTCCCATTCAAGTCCAGTAGCAACTGTCACGGGCACAAAAGCTCTTCTAATGGATATCTCTTTTAACACCTCTAAAATACGTTTTTCTGAAAGGGGAATTAACTCTGCAAGACGATAAAGTACAGATTTAGGATTTGTTGCTTGTTCACGTATAATTTCAATTGTGTAGACTTGCCGGTTTAATGCTAATGTGTTCCCAGTTCGATCATATATTATGCCTCTAGCAGGTGGTTGTAGCCGAATGTTAATTCTATTTTCTTCGGCAAGCAGCCGAAATTTATCAGCTTCTTTAACCCCTAATTGGTTCATGCGCCAAGCAAGTGTACCTGCTATTCCTAGCTGCATTCCAGCTAATAATATTGCGCGCCTTCTGAATCGTCTAGGAGTTTTAACTGGCCGATTCATGATCTATTCCTTATGGAATACGAGATGCTTTCTTCAGATTTTTTTACTTTAAATATAATTCTTACAAGTCCTACAATAATAGGATAAATCAATATATCGACCCCAATTTGTGGAAATATATTAATCCAATTCTGTCTTTCTGAAAGTGTAAATATAAGTAATATTTGTTTCGATATACTTGCCAGTAATAATATAATTGCAATTAATAACCATTCACTAAAAAATAACATTTCTATAAAAGCTGGACGGTTACGCCTCACAAATTCTGTTATGATTATTGTTATAAAAGTATTTAAGCCAAGCGGTTTAGTAAGTAAAAAATCACTTAGCATAAAAACTAAAAATATAAGCCAAATTGGTACATAATCTGGATTACGGATTATTAATACTAATGTAATTAGTAACATAATTTCAGGTAACAATATATTTACAGGAACAAGTGAAATTGGTGCTAATAAAATAAAATGACCAAGAATAAATATTAAAAAATATAAAGATTGGTTTAAGAGCACTTTTGTTTTGTATGATTTAATCATCAGATTCAGCCTTTGTTAAGGCCGGACCAATCAAGCGACTTGGTTGATTAATTGTTGCATTAGGTGAATGCCTTATAATTCTTAAATATTCTAAACCACTAAAATTTGCAGATAATTGGGCTTTAAATTGGTTTAAGTTATTAAGTGATACTTGGCCTATAAGTAAATTAGCTGGAAAAACTCCACCATCACCTGATGTAAGTATTCTATCACCTGGCTGTATTTGCTTATTATTTTCTATAAATAATAAATTTGGCTGAATGCTATTGTCACCTGATAAAATAGCACGTTGATTAGATGGTTTAATTAATACTGGAACATTACTTGAAGTATCTGTTAGAAATAATACTCGGGATGTTTTTTTACCAACACCAGAAATACGCCCAACTAACCCTAGGCCATCCATTGCAGCCCAACCTTCTACTATACCATCTAAGGAGCCTAAATTTATGATAGCAGATTGTCTGAAAATATTGCCACTATCTACTAGTATTTTCCCAGATACATAATTTAATTTTGGGTTTAATTTAACTTTATTTAAATCTAACAAGCGTGCATTTTCTTGTTCAAGTTGTAATGCTGCCTCGCGCCATGATCTCATCTTCTGCAACTCATTGCGCAGTTCTTGGTTCTGATCATAAAGGCGTTTATAGTTTTGGAAATTCTGTGCCATTTGTGATACTTTTGTGGCAGGTGTGATAGCCCAATCTAAGTTGGGAACAATTTTATCTATAACAGCTATTCGAATAAGTTCTGCACGTGGATTATCAATTCGCCATAATATAAAAAAAGAAAATGATATTATTATAATTGCCGCTATCCCTATAAAAGCTAGTGGTCTTATAAATTTTCCATCGTCGTGTTTTTTATCTATCAATTGTTATTCCAAGTAGAATTGAATTAGGCTTCAAAGTCTAAAATGTGAGATAGTTGTTTTTCATACTCTAATGACTTTCCTGTACCTAAAGCGACACAGTTTAAACAATCTTCTGCAATAGAAATTGATAGGCCAGTTTGTTCACGCAGTGCTAGATCTAAGTTTCCTAATAAAGCTCCACCTCCAGTAAGCATAACACCTCGATCTACAATATCTGCTGCTAAGTCGGGTGGAGTGCTTTCTAGTGCTGTCATTACAGCTTCAACAATTTGTTGAACTGATTCAGATAATGCGTCAGCTACTTGCGCTTGTGTTATTTCAATTTCTTTAGGAACGCCATTTAATAGATCTCGACCACGAATTTTAATTGATTTACCCTTACCATCAATTGGCATTTTAGCAGTTCCAATTGCTTTTTTCACACGTTCTGCTGTTGCTTCTCCAACTAATAAATTTTGATGTCTTTTTAAATAGCTTATGAGTGCATCATCCATTTGGTCCCCACCAACTCTGGCAGATCGCGCATAAACAATATCACCTAAAGATAAAACAGCCACTTCTGTTGTTCCACCACCAATATCGACCACCATTGAACCAGTAGGGTCTGCTATAGGCATTCCGGCGCCAATTGCGGCTGCTATAGGCTCAGCTATTAATCCAGCTTTTCTTGCACCAGCACGCAATACACTTTCACGAATGGCACGCTTTTCCACTGGTGTAGCACCATAAGGAACACATACAATAATACGCGGTTTTGATATTTTTGATCTTGCATTTGCTTTGCGTATAAAATGTTTTATCATTTCCTCTGCAGCAACAAAGTCAGCAATAACGCCATCTCTCATAGGTCTTATAGCTTCGATTGAACCAGGTGTTCGTCCTAACATTAACTTTGCATCTTCACCGACTGCTAACACTTCTTTTTTTCCGTTTTTAATTGTATAAGCAACAACAGATGGTTCATTTAATATTACACCCTTACCCTTAACATAAACTAATGTATTGGCTGTTCCCAAATCTATAGCCATATCAGAAGTAAACATATTTCTTATTGAACCAAACATATTTGTTCTTTTTCCTTATTTTGGATTAATCATTTATTAAATCATACTTAGTCAAAGCTTATATTAAAAGCATAGACTTCATGTTCAACTTCAATAAGAGACCTTTAGGCTAATTAATGCTTACAATTTATACTATTCTAAAAGAAAAAATAATTTATCTATTAGTGATATCAAGTTGGTGCATTTTTTTCACGACGGACTAATAATTTATTTAAAGCATTAACATAAGCTTTTGCGCTTGCTACAACAGTATCAGTATCTGCAGATTGCCCAGTTACTATCTTTCCATTCTCTTCCATCCTAACAGAAACAGTTGCTTGAGCATCCGTACCTTCAGTCACTGCATGCACTTGATATAATTGCAATTGAGCTTGATGAGGAAATAGTGCTTGAATGGCTTTGAATACTGCATCTACTGGGCCATCACCAATTGCTTTATGTTTATGCTCATCTTTATCAATAATTAAAACTAAAGAAGCTGTTTGTGGACCTTCTGTACCGCAAATTACTTCAAGCGATTTTATTTGAATTGTATCATTTGCAGCATTGGTTCCTTCATCTGAAACTAATGCCAATAAATCATCATCGTAAACTTCTTTTTTGCGATCAGCTAATGCTTTAAATCTGACAAAAACATCTTTTAATTGATTGTCACCTAAATCATAGCCAAGATCTTTTAGTTTTGAGCGCAATGCTGCTCTACCTGAATGTTTACCCATGACTAAATTTGTTTCTGATAATCCAATATCTTCTGGTCGCATAATTTCAAAGGTATCGGCTGATTTCAACATGCCATCTTGGTGAATCCCACTTTCGTGAGCAAAAGCATTTTTCCCAACTATGGCCTTATTGTATTGCACCTGAAATCCAGAAACGGTTGCTACTCTGCGGCTAATATTCATTAATTTTGTTGAGTCTACCATCGTCTTAAAGGGCATTATATCGTTACGAACTCTTAATGCCATCACAACTTCTTCTAATGCAGTGTTTCCTGCGCGTTCACCCAATCCATTAATTGTGCATTCAATTTGTCTAGCGCCACCAGTTATAGCAGCAAGGGCATTTGCTGTGGCCATTCCTAAGTCATTATGGCAGTGGGTCGCAAATATAACTTGGTCAGCGCCAGGCACTCTTTCTAGAAGCATTCGAATTATATCAGCACTTTCAGATGGGGCCGTATAACCAACTGTATCTGGGATATTTATTGTAGAAGCTCCTGCTTTTATTGCAGTTTCAACTGTTCGGCATAAGTAATCTTCCTCAGTCCTTGTTGCATCCATTGGTGACCACTGAACATTAGGGCATAAATTTCTGGCATGGCTTACAGTATCATGTATTCGGTCAATCATTTCATCCATTGACAGATTGGGTATTGCTCTATGTTGAGGGCTTGTTCCAATAAATGTATGGATACGAGGATTCACTCCACCTTTTACTGCCTCCCAACATCTATCAATATCTTTATATATTGCTCGTGATAAACCACAGACTTGCGCATTTTTTGTATTAGATGCAATTTCAGAAACAGCTTTAAAATCACCTTCCGATGCAATTGGAAATCCAGCTTCAATGATATCAACACCCATTTCATCAAGCATTCCTGCAATTTCTAACTTTTCATTATGGCTCATAGTGGCTCCAGGAGATTGCTCACCATCACGAAGTGTTGTGTCAAATATTAATACACGATCTTGTTTTGTCATTTTATACCTCGTCTCTAATCTTTTATACTCGATGCTTAAATATATTATATTTATTCATATATTAGCGGCAGTATAAATAGAGCTATAGTTTTTTATTTTCTTTTAAGATTATTTGGCGCATTGTCTATCCCCTGAGCTTTGCGCCCAAAAAGATGAACGCTCAGAGGAAGCTCAGTAATAAGAGTGCTGATAATGCCAGAAGTGCATTATTCATGATTGCTTCAGGAGCTTGTATTGTTTTTACATTTACCATAATTTAATAATACTTGATTTAATCAAGATTGGAACCCTTAATAAACAATTCTTATAATAAAAGTTTAATTAAGTGGTTTTTTATAATTAAAAATCTATCTGTCCATATTATAGCAATAAAAGATACAATGTTAAAATGAATGAAAATCATACTTTCAACTCAACTAGCAGAGCTTTAATAATAGGTGCTTCAGGTGGAATAGGATCAGCTCTACCTGAAGCAATAAATGTTGCATATGGAATAACTGACATCGTAAAAATTTCACGCTCTGATGATGGCCTAGATATTACAAATGAAGATAGTATTAAAAACCTTTTTGAAAGTTTAGATGGAGAGTTTGAATTAATTTTTGTAACCACTGGTGCATTAGAAATTAATGGTATTGGGCCTGAAAAAACAATTTTACAAATGACACCAGAAAATCTTCGAGCGCACTTTGAAATAAACACATTAGGCCCAGCTTTATTAATTAAACATTTACATAAATTATTACCAAAAGAACGTAGAAGTATTTTAGTTATTCTAACTGCAAGAGTTGGATCAATCGGTGATAATAATTTAGGTGGATGGATTAGTTATCGTACTTCTAAGGCTGCCGTTCATCAAATAATAAGAACTTCGGCTTTAGAAATTAAAAATAAGTTTAAGGAATCAATTTGCATAGCCTTACATCCTGGCACTGTTAAGACTAATCTTACTCAGAAATACGTTGGTAATCACCCAAGTGTTTCACCAGATCAAGCTGCAAAGAATATCTTGAATGTAATTAATTCTTTATCTCAAGAAGATACTGGTAATTTTTTTGATTGGGCAGGCAAAAAAGTTGAATGGTAAAAGGTTTTTACTAATTTGAATCACATAAGAGGAGTTTTTTCCCTTCCAGTATCCCATATACCTTTAAAGACTCTTCCTGATGTGTAAATCATTTTCCCAACGCCATGTGGTTGAGCTTTTTTTAAGTAGCCAGAGTATATATTCCCATTACTATAGGTTGCTTTTCCAAGTCCAGTAATCTCACCATCAGTCCAATCACCAATATATCGAAAACCATTTGTTAACTTTAATTCGCCTTTTCCATGTGGGCGTCCTGATTCAAAAGATCCATTATATGTCGATCCGTCGGGTTGGATTTCTAACCCAATTCCTTGTTTTAAACCTTCATACCAATCACCATCGTAAGAATGACCATCAAGGTAAGTAATCTTTCCATTACCATGGTTTTTTGCATTTTTGAAATTGCCAATGTAGATTGAACCATCTGCAAAAACTGCTCTACCATTTCCCTCTATTCTACCATTTACCCAACTTCCTGAATAAATACTGCCATCAGAATACTTTAAATTTCCATATCCATGTGGCTTACCTGCTAAATACTTTCCTAAGTATATGGAGCCATCCAAGTAAGTAGTTTTAGCACTTCCCTGAACAATATCGTTCCGCCATTCGCCATCTATTATATGACCATTTTTACTTGTAAATATTCCATTACCATGGCGTTTGTTTTTCTTGAATTGACCATGATAGATATCACCATTAGAATAATTAACTTTTCCTAATCCATGGCGTTTTCCATCAAGAAAGCTTCCTTTGTAATTTTCACCATTAACCATTTTCAAATGGCCATTTCCTGAAAATTTATCGTTAATCCACTCTCCTACATAGGTTGTGCCATTAATATATTTGATTTCGCCAAAACCATATCGTTTGCCATCTAGAACGCTACCAGAGAATATGCTTTTATCTTTATATGTAATATCTGATTTTCCAGTTTGCTTTCCATACAACCATTCACCATTATATGTAGTTCCTGAAAGTGTTGTAAGTATGCCCTTACCATGCTGATTAGCGTCCTTGAATTCTCCAACATAAGTAGATCCATTAGCATATTTAGCGGTTCCATTTCCAATGATTTTTCCATTGAACCATTCGCCTTCATAGCTTCCGCCATCTCTAAATTTTATTTTACCTTTACCATTAGGTTCGCCTTTAGAGAATTGACCAATGTATATTGAACCATTTGGATATTTTGCTTCTCCTTGTCCTTCAATTTCACCATCAATCCAATCGCCTGTGTAAGAAAATCCATTTGATGAAATATAAGAAGCTATACCATGTCTAATTCCATCTCTAAATGTACCTTGATAAACGCTGCCATCATCATATTGTTTTAATATTACTTCATTTTCAGCCCAAATAGGTGTAGCTGTAAGTGCTAAAGCTTTCAAAGTGATACAAACTATTATTGTTTTGATTGTCGACATTGATTATCCCTATTTATCGTAGCGAAGTATTATTATTCTCATTAGACTCTAAAACTAAGTAAAACTAGGGGCAATCGTTTTAATTGTGCACTTTTAAAGATTGTAAACTCTGCTAGATATAAATTATATTAAAATATTCAAAAGGACTAATAATGACTGAAGAATTTAAACTTACTATGGCTCAGCTGAACGCATGTGTGGGCGACTTTGAGGGTAATTTAAATAAAGCTCGTCATGCATTTTCTTTAGCACGTAAAGAAGGCGCAGATATGTTAGTTCTGCCTGAAATGTTTTTAACAGGTTATCAAACTCAAGATCTAGTCCAAAAAAAAGCTTTTGTCGAAGATGCTCAGAGAGAATTGAGTAAATTTGCTGAAGAGTGTTCAGATGGCCCCACAGTTGGAATAGGTGTTCCAATGCGTGACGGTGATAAAGTATATAATGCATATGCTATTTTGCAAAATGGTAAAATTTTAACGCAAATTTGCAAACATCATTTACCTAATTATAAAGTTTTTGATGAAAAACGCGTTTTCAGTAGTGGTGAAATTCACGGTCCATATGTTGTTAATGGTGTCAGAATTGGATCCCCAATTTGTGAAGATGCATGGTTTTCTGACGTTTGTGAGACATTGGAGGAGACTGGAGCTGAAATTTTAATTAGCCCTAATGGTTCACCTTATTATCGAGGTAAGTTCGATAAACGTATATCACTAATGGTAAGTCGAGCGGTAGAAAATAAACTTCCAATGGCATATTTAAATCTTGTGGGTGGGCAAGATGATCAGGTTTTTGATGGAGGCTCATTTGTAATTAATTCAGATGGTGCATTGGCACTTCAAATGCCATTATTTGAAGAAAAAATTGAAACAATTACTTTCAAAAGAACATCAGTTGGCTGGGTCGCTGAAGAAGGTATAAAGTCATCATATCCTGATCATTGGGAGCAGGACTATCATGTAATGGTGTTAGCATTAAGAGATTATATGGAAAAGACTGGCTTTAAAAAAGCTCTTCTTGGAATGTCTGGAGGTATTGATTCCGCACTTGTCGCAGCAATTGCCTGTGATGCTTTAGGTTCTGATAATGTACGTTTGATTATGTTACCTTCAGAGTATACCAGTAAAAACAGTTTAGAAGATGCTACAAATTGTGCTAATTCATTAGAAGCTAAAATACAAACAATACCAATATCAGAAAGTTTCAACGTTGTTTTAAGCACATTAGAACCAATTTTTGATGGTCTAGAACCAGATACAACTGAAGAAAATATACAGTCCAGGCTTCGTGGACTATTATTAATGAGTTTATCAAATAAGTTTAATGAAATGCTACTGACTACTGGAAATAAGTCTGAAGTATCGGTTGGGTATTCAACTATTTATGGGGATATGGCTGGTGGGTATAATCCAATAAAAGATCTTTATAAAACGCGTGTCTTTGAGACATGTCGATGGAGAAATAAAAATCATTTTTCATGGATGAAAGGTCCAAAAGGTAACGTTATTCCAGATGAAATAATAAATAAGCCACCAACTGCAGAATTAAGAAATAACCAAAAAGACTCAGATAGTTTGCCAGATTATGAAATCTTGGATGGAATTCTAGAGATGCTTATGGATAATGATGCTTCTGTTGCTGATTGTGTTGCGGCTGGATATGATCGAAATGTTGTGAAACACGTGGAGAACTTATTGTACATTTCAGAATATAAAAGATTCCAATCAGCACCTGGGGCAAGATTATCGCTAAAAGCTTTTTGGTTAGATAGGCGTTATCCTATTGCAAACAGATGGCGAGATAATAAATAAATATATAAACTAATTTGAAAATATTTGATATGATTTATGACCCTTGGACTCTCTAGAAATTCAGGCTATTGAAATTCAAACAGTAAAAGAGATTATAATGAAAACTACACGTTTTGCACCAAGTCCAACAGGTTATATCCATGTTGGAAATTTACGCACTGCATTATTTAATTATTTGATTGCACGTAAAAATGGGGGTGAATTTATTCTTAGATTAGATGATACAGACCCAGTTCGCTCTACTGATGAATATGCGGATGCAATCAAAGAAGATTTAGCTTGGTTAGGTTTGCATTGGGATAGAGTGGAAAAACAATCAGATAGAATAGATCAATATAATGATAGTGCTGAAAAATTACGTAAATCTGGTCGTCTTTATGAATGTTTTGAGACTCCTGTTGAGTTAGATTTAAAGCGTAAAAAACAATTAAATATGGGCAAACCTCCAGTTTATGATCGATCCGCTTTATTACTGTCAGACGCAGAAATCCAGAGTCTAAGATTAAATCGTGAGGGGCATTGGAGATTTAAATTAGATTTAGAGCGTATAAATTGGAAAGATGGTATATTAGGTGATCTATCTATTGATGCTGCATCAGTTTCTGACCCCGTTTTAATTCGTGGAGATGGTCAATTTCTTTATACAATGGCATCTGTTTGTGATGATATTGATTTTGGAATTACTAGTGTAGTACGTGGATCTGATCACGTTACAAATACCGCTACGCAGATTCAAATAATTGAAGCCTTGAATGGTAATGTCCCAAGTTTTGCTCATCACTCATTACTAACTGGACCCAAAGGTGAACCTTTATCAAAGAGATTAGGCACATTATCTTTAAGAGATTTACGTGCAAATGGATTAGAGCCAATGGCAATATTATCATATATGTCCAGATTAGGTTCAAGCGAACCTATAGAATTATTTGATAATTTATCAGATTTAACTGAGAATTTTAATATTTCTAATTTTGGAGCTCAACCTACGAAATTTGATCTAAATGATATCAGCCCAATTTCGAAAAAATATATTTCTGGATTAGATGTCTCTGTTGTATCAGAATTTTTATTAAATTCAGGTATTCCAGCTGATAAAATTCCAGATTTTTGGCTAATGGTAAGAGATAACATTAATACTCAAGCAGAAGTTAAAAATTGGTGGAGCATATGTTTTGAAGGTGTAACGCCATTGATTGATAAAGAAGATTTAGAATTTATTAGTATTGCAAAATCATTATTACCGGTAGGTACATTTGATGAAAATACATGGAAAATTTGGACTTCTGAAATAAAAGAAGTTACGGGACGTAAAGGTAAGGCTTTATTTATGCCCCTTCGTAAAGCGTTAACAGGGGTGGAGCATGGTCCAGACATGTCAAAACTACTACCCTTGTTACAAAAAATAAATATTTAATTTTTCTTTAAATTTACCACCCTTCAATTTTGAAGGGTGGTATCTAAAATTTAGCCACGGCCTTTCCAAGGTATTAGTCGGCTTTCCGCTTTGCGCATTAATACTTCGATTGCAAATCCAATAATTCCAATAATAATAATACCAATAATAACAATATCTGTTAATTGAAATTTAGAAGCTGCAATAATCATTTTACCAGCACCTTTTTCGGCAGCAACAAGTTCGGCAGCAACCACTGTTCCCCAACAAACTCCCATTGCAACTCTTGCACCGGTAAATATTTCTGGAAGTGAGTTGGGTAATATTACTTTGAGCAGTAATTGTTTTTTTGTAGCGCCTAAAGAATAAGCTGCATGGACTTTTGAAATATTAACACCTGAAACTCCTGCTCGCGCAGCAATGGTCATAATCCAAAGAGCAGCGAGGAATAAAAGACTTATTTTTCCTTGCTCCCCGATTCCAAACCAAATGATGATTAATGGAATTAATGCGAGTGGTGGAACTGGTCGCATAAACTCTACAATTGGATCAAACCACCCACGGAACCAATTTGAAAGTCCCATTGCAAATCCTAGAGGAATACCAAATAGGCATCCTAATGAAAAACCTAAAATTACTCGAATTAAAGACCAAAACACATTTTCCCATAGTCCAACATTCGTATAACCTTCTTTATTGAGCTTCAAGAAGCTTTTCCAAACGTCTTCTGGCGCTGGTAAATATAATGCTTCCATTGTCATTCCTGCATAAGGACGAATTTGCATGCTACCTTTAGAAGTTAATAAAACTTCACCATTACCAAAGTTAATTTTTTCATTCCTAGATATTGGCTGGCCATTAATTTCTATAATATTAAAACCTTCAGTTTCTTTTGCGCCGATCTTTTTAGCGGAAAGTAATGCTGTCCGTCTTTCACGTACTTTTATTGCACTATTTTTTGCAAAACCTGACATAGAATTATCAGCTTTTTCAAGCTTTGGTTTATCGTTAAAAGTGTGTACCAGTAAATTTACAGTACCTTTGTCTCTTTTTCCGTAACTATCTTCTGCGGTATACTCAAAACTAGTTTTACCTAAAAATGGTGCTGGCAATTGGATTGGTCCTAGTAGGCTGGATCCAGTTGCTAGTCCCCAAAAAAAGAAGATTGCAACTACAGATGCAACAGAAGCAAATCTGTTTGCAACAACAGCACTTTCATCGCCAAAGGTTACTGTTTTTAAACTTGTATAGCCTTTAGCTTTATTACGACTATCAATGAAGAATTTGTGAATAACCCAACTGGCTGCACTAAATATCATGTAGATTATGAATATTATAGCAATTCCAAAGACCATCCAAATTGTCGTGGATAATAAACCGGCAACCTCACTACCCTCAGGCATGTTGAACCAAAAAAAATTACTTATCGAAGCAGTAATAGGTGTAATTGAATTTATCATACTAGCTCTCCGCTCTTCCCATAATTTCTTCTTCCATATTCCAAATCATGTTGAGAATCTCATCACGTGTAGGGCCAAATTTTTTATGTCGCTTTATTTCGCGTAGATCAGCGCCAACCCCTAATTCAGCAAAGGGTAAATTATATTCTTTATGTATTCTTCCAGGACGAGGAGCCATTACGATTAAACGTTCACCCAATAATAATGCTTCTTCAACAGAGTGTGTAATTAAAATAATGGTTTTACCGGTCTTTTTCCATATATCTAACACCAATGATTGCATTTTTTCTCTAGTTAAAGCGTCCAATGCTCCCAACGGTTCGTCCATAAGTATAACATCAGGGTCATTTGCTAAACATCTTGCTAAAGCAACACGTTGTTGCATTCCGCCTGACATTTCATAAATCATTTTATCTGCAAAATCTTGTAGGCCAACAATATCTAATAATTCAGTTACTTTTTCATCAATTTCAGATTGGGGAGTACCTTTCATTTTAGGTCCAAAACCAATATTTTTTGAAACATTCATCCACTCGAATAAAGCACCCTGTTGGAACACCATGCCTCGTTCAGAACTTGGTTTTTTAACAACTTCGCCGTTAAGATTTATTATCCCATCAGTTGGAGCTAAAAAGCCTGCAAGTATGTTTAATAAAGTAGTTTTACCACACCCAGAAGGGCCAAGCACTGAAACTAGCTCACCTTTTTGGATATTAAGATTAATGTTTTTTAAAGCTTCTACAGAACCACCATTCGGTAATTCAAAAGTCATCGAAACATCATTTATATTCAAGCCTGACATTAATGTGTCCATAAATAAAGTTTGTAAAAAGGGCGTGACAATTCATTTGTCACGCCCAAAGAGTAATTAAATTATTGAGCCGCTGCAGCTGCTAAATATGTAGTGTTAACCAAAGCATCATAATCGTCTAATGCTGTGATTTTACCGGCTGCTTCTAGAGCAAGTGCTTGACGTTTTAAATCGCCTGCTAACCATTTACCCATCCACTGGTCAGACAGCTGTGTTTCAGCTGACATGAAAGCCATAACGCCTAAAATTGCTACTGTGCCTTCCATATCCATACCAGCTTCAATAGAAATTGCTTCATACATTGGCTCAGGGTTTTCAGCATACATTGCGTTCATGTCTGATGTCACTTTTAAGAAAGTAGTTACAACATCAGCATTTGCTTCAGCAAAAGAACTAGGTGTTGAAGTTACATCGTAAATAACGCCTGATACAGCTTCTTTTTCAGGTCCTGAAAGCAATACGTTTCCGTGCTCTTTCATACGACGTAAAGGTCCACCCCATCCACAAACCATATCAAATTCACCAGATGCAAAAGCTGCTGCAGAATCTACTGGTGTCATATCAACAATTTTGAAATCACTTTCGGCTAAACCAAAGTGACCAATTTGTGCTAAAAAGTCAGAGTGAGCAGCTGTACCGATTGGTAAAGCAACTTGCTTACCTTTTAATTCAGCTGTGTTATCCGCATCGATTTCAAGTGATGAACGTACAACGCAATTATTGTTATCTGAATAAGTTTCAGCGATATCAATAACTTGTAAATCCTGCCCAGCAGCAGTCGCTACTAGAAAAGGTGTCACGCCTTGTGAATATGAAATATGTACATCACCAGATGCCATTGCAGCAGACATTGCAGTACCAGCGTCAAAAGAAACCCACTTTACTGGGATGCCTAATGCTTCATCATATAGTTTGTTGTGTTGTGCATATTGGTTAGCAGTTGGCCATTCCATGAAGTAGCCAACAACTAGTTCATCTAATGCCATTGCTGATGTGCCTGTAGTTGCAGCAAGTGCAACAGCCATAGCTGTGAGTGTTTTTGTAATCTTCATCTTGCGATCTCCCGTGTTGTTGCAAGTCTATCGCTTATTGCGACTTTTTAAATTCTGTTGATTAAACAACGAATCCGTAGGTTAGATTGCACCAATAACCCAATAATGACAAAGGTAAATATTTGTTGAATAAATTTGGGCTTTATTGCGCGACGAAAATACACAGATTCACGACAAATTTCGTTTTTAGAGGACTATTTTAAATATTTAAAATAGTTGATAGCGCTAACAAAATTTATTGCCAAAGCATTTCAGGGGTAATTGATTCTATGGGTTCCCCACCAGTTTTTATTAATTGATGGTATTTTTGAATATTTGGTAAACAGTGAGATGCAAAAATATTGGTGTATGAAAATTTAGCATCTAAAAATGTTAAACTCCAATTACCAGTGTTTTTTTGCTTTGATGCAGCATTTGCAGATCTAAGCGTCATCCATCCTCCACAAAGTGTTCCCATCATCATTAGAATTGGTACTGAAACGGCACTTAGTTGGCGTAATAATTTTTTATTTTCTACAATATAATTAATGGTATCATTTGCTAAATTAGCAGCATCTAAAAGCTGCTTTGAGCTAAAGTTTAAATTAATATCTGCTTCATTTATTACCTTAGCTTCAAGTTTGATTTCATTTATTAATTCTAAAATAGAAGATCCTTCGTCACGAAGTATTTTTCTATGTAATAAATCGTTTGCTTGTATGGCTGTTGTTCCTTCATAGATTGGCAATATTCGAGCATCTCTGTAGTGTTGTGCTGCACCAGTCTCTTCGATGAACCCCATTCCTCCATGGATTTGGATCCCATCTGATGCAATTGATACAGATCTTTCTGTCAACCATCCTTTCATAATTGGAATCATTAACTCTGATCGTGATAACCAAAATTTACTTTCAGAAGATTCATTTTTAGAAAGATCAATTGCGGCTGCTGTATAAAACATGATACCACGCATAGCTTCAATTTCTGAACGCATTGAAGATAAAAGTCTCATAACATCCGGATGATGATGGATGCTATCACCTTCTTTTCTATCTAGCGGTATTCCTTGAACACGTTCTGCAGCGTAAGATTTTGCTTGATGAAACGCACGATTGGAAATTGATAAACCCTGCACTCCGACGCCAAACCGAGCATCATTCATCATTGCAAACATGATAGATAAACCTTGATTTTCTTCACCTACTAAAAATCCTATTGCACCTTGGTTCTCACCAAATTGTAATACAGTTGTTGGTGACCCATTTATTCCTAATTTGTGTTCAATAGAAATGCATTTTACATCGTTTTTTTCGCCTAATGAACTATCGACATTTATTAAAAATTTAGGAACGATAAATAATGAGATACCTTTTATTCCACTTGGTGCTCCTTCAACACGAGCCAAAACTAGGTGGATAATATTTTCTGACATATCATGTTCACCATATGTGATATAGATTTTTTGTCCTTTAATGAGATAATGATTACCTTGACGAAATGCCATTGATTTCAAAGAACCTAAGTCAGTTCCAGCATGAGGTTCGGTCAAGTTCATAGTTCCAGTCCATGAGCCATCGATCAATTTTGGTAAATATGTTTGTTTTTGTTGTGGGGTTCCATATTTCTCCAAAGCGTGAATCTGTCCTTGGCTTAATAAGTGACATAATGAAAACGATATATTTGCAGAATGCCACATTTCTGCTGCAGCAGCAGAAATTATTTTTGATAAGTCTTGTCCGCCAAATTCTTCTGAAGCTTCTATTGAGCACCAGCCTGCTTCACTCATCTCTTTATATGCTTCTTTAAAACCTTTTGGAGTTTTAACTGAGTTATCTGGTATCCATTTACATCCTTCTTGATCGCCTGAATGATTTAAAGGAGCTATGACATCACGTGCAAATTTTGCTGCTTCGTATAAAACTGCATCTACGGTATCATTTGAGATATCATGTATTTCGGAAATAAGTTTATGTATTTCTGCTCCAAGTGCGTGTTGAATCGCAAATCTTAAATCATTTTCTGAAGCATCAAACATTTCGATTCCTTAAATCTTTTTTACTTTTTAACACTTGATCATTCTCAATACATTAAAAACGTTAGGTCACAGATATTATTTATTTAGTAAAAAATTAATCTAAATCTCACATTTAGTCTCCTTTGTTGTTCCGACATTGTAATGTATGATGTACTATGAAAAAATGAAAAACATAAACCGATTCATACATTTGCGATTACACTCTGCTTACTCTTTATTAGAGGGAGCAATGCATGTTAAAAAATTACCAATTGTTGTTTCAAATGAAGGCATGCCAGCTGTTGCATTAACAGATACAAATAACATGTTTGGCGCATTAGAGTTTTCAGAATTGGCTTCTTCAGAGGGTGTGCAACCTATAATTGGTTGTCAGGTGGATTTAGCTTATATGACAGCTGATAATCCTCGTGATAAAAATCCAAAAGCATTACCTATTGTGTTATTAGCCCAATCTGAAATTGGTTACCTTAATTTAATGAAGTTGAATTCATGTTTGTTTCTTGAGTCTGGTGAGGAAGCTCCACATATAACAACTGCACAATTACAAAAATATAATCAGGGAATAATTTGTCTTACTGGCGGCGCATTAGGTCCTATTGGTAAATTGTTGCAAGAAAATCATATTGATAAGGCAAAAATTTTATTAAAACACCTTTCTGAGATTTTTCTTAATCGCACATATGTTGAAATACAAAGGCATGGAAGTGATGAAGAAAAATATACATTAGAAGAGAAGAAAACTGAAAAGTACTTTTTAGAGATGGCGTATTCTTTGAGTTTGCCATTAGTAGCAACTAATGATGTATATTTTCCAAAACGTGAAATGTATGCTGCACATGATGCATTATTATGTATTTCTGAAGGCTCTTATGTTGATCAACAAGCTGATAGACGAAGGCTTACTCCAGAACATTATTTTAAATCTTCAGAAGAGATGATTGCATTATTTTCTGATTTGCCTGAGGCAATTGATAATACTATAGAGATAGCTAAACGTTGCGCTTTTAAAGTATACAAACGTGACCCAATCCTTCCAAAATTTGCTGAAGATGAGGTTCAAGAATTAAGACGGCAAGCTAATGATGGATTGCAAAAGCGATTAGACGTAATTCCTCATGCTTCGAGTGTAAAGGTTTATCAAGATAGGTTAAATTTCGAACTAGATATTATTGAAGGTATGGGGTTCCCTGGTTATTTTCTTATAGTAGCAGACTTTATACGTTGGTCAAAATCAAATGATATCCCAGTAGGACCAGGCCGTGGCTCAGGTGCTGGATCATTGGTTGCATATGCTTTAACAATTACCGACTTAGATCCGCTTCGTTATTCTTTACTGTTTGAAAGATTTTTAAATCCAGAACGTGTATCTATGCCAGATTTTGATATTGATTTCTGCATGGACCGGAGAGAAGAAGTTATTCGGTATGTTCAAGAGAAATATGGCCGTGACCGCGTTGGTCAAATAATCACTTTTGGGGGATTGCTTTCAAAAGCAGCAATTCGTGATGTTGGAAGAGTTCTTCAAATGCCGTATGGCCAGGTTGATCGCCTTTCAAAACTAATTCCTGTTGAGGGCGTTAAACCGGTAAGTATTGAAAAAGCATTAGCAGAAGAACCGCAGTTAAGAGAAATGGCAAAGTCAGAAGAAGTAGTAGATAGAATGCTTAAATATGCTCAACAAGTTGAGGGATTATTAAGAAATGCATCTACACACGCCGCTGGGGTTGTTATAGCTGATAGGCCAATTGATGAGCTTGTTCCATTATACCAAGACCCTAGATCAGATATGCCAGCTACACAATTCAATATGAAATGGGTTGAACAAGCTGGTTTGGTTAAATTTGATTTTTTAGGTTTAAAAACACTTACAGTAGTGAAGGGCGCTGTTGACTTGATTAAAAGACGTGGTGTTGATATTAATATTGATGCAATTGATTTAGAAGATAAGGCTACATTTGAGTTATATGCAAGTGCAAAAACTGTTGCTGTATTTCAAGTTGAATCTAGTGGAATGATGGATGCACTGAGGCGAATGAAGCCAAATTGTATTGAAGATATTGTTGCGCTAGTTGCTTTATACCGACCCGGACCAATGGAGAATATTCCACAATATTGTGATGTAAAAAATGGGCGTGCAGATAGGGAACTTATGCACCCTTCCATTGACCATTTGCTTGAGGAAACTCAAGGGATTATTGTTTATCAAGAGCAGGTTATGCAAATTGCTCAAGAAATGGCTGGGTATTCACTTGGAGGTGCTGATCTATTGCGACGTGCAATGGGTAAAAAAATCCAATCAGAAATGGATAAAGAGCGGCCTAAATTTCTCGAAGGTGCATCAAAAAATAGCGTAGATTCAAAGAAAGCTGAAGAGGTTTGGGATTTGCTCGATAAGTTTGCAAACTATGGATTTAATAAATCACATGCTGCTGCATATGCTGTTGTATCATATCAAACAGCTTGGCTAAAAGCTAATTATCCAGTTGAATTTATGGCTTCAGTTATGAATTGCGACCTTCATTTAACAGATAAACTTCATGTATATTTTGATGAAGTAAAGCGATTAGAAATACAAATTATTCCACCTTGCATCAATAGGTCAGAGTCCTTGTTTAGTGTAAATAATGGAATGATTGCATATGCATTAGGTGGACTGAAAAATGTGGGTTCAGAAGCAATGCGATTGTTTACGGATGCAAGAAAGAATGGTGGTCTATTTCTTGATTTAATAGACATTGCACGACGGGTTGACTTGAAGAGAGTTGGGAAGCGTCCATTAGAAATGCTTGTGAGAGCAGGTGCATTTGACCAATTAGATAGCAATCGTAAAAAAGTTTTTGAAAGTTTGGACGCATTGGTTGGGTATTCTTCAGCAACACATGAGGAAATGAATTCTTCTCAAGGAGGCCTTTTTGGAGATTCAGGTGAAGATTTGCCAGCGCCTAGATTGCCTATGCCTGAAGACTGGTTGCCCGTTGAGCGCTTGTCTGAAGAACATAAAGCAATTGGCTTTTATTTATCTGGCCATCCACTAGATGACTATATGGGAGCATTAAAACGTAAAAATATTTTAACTTTGGAAGAGCTTGAACAAAAAGCACAAGGTGGAAAAATTATTGCAAAAATTGCTGGATCTGTATCGGGAAAACAAGTTCGAAAGTCTGCTAAGGGAAACCGTTTTGCTTTTGCACAGTTAACAGATCCTACAGGAGCATTTGAGGTGACAATTTTTTCAGATGTATTAGAGAAATTTGCTGATTGTTTTGATGTAGGCCAAAATGTAACTCTAACTGTAGAGGCTAATATTGATGCAGATCAATTAAAGCTTTTAGTCAGAAGTGCTCAGCCAGTTGATATATCTGTGCAAGATGCAGCTGCAATGGGTTTAAAAATATTCGTTTCTAGTGAAGAAGCGGTTGAGTCAATTGCAACCCGTTTGAATGAAATATCAAAAGACGCTCCTAAACGTGCACTAGGCCCAGTGCATTTAATTTTATCACATCCCGAATTGCCTGGTGAAGTTGAAATTGCCCTTAAAAATTCTTATCCTGTAAATACACAAATCAAAGGTGCAATAAAACACATTGATGGTGTGTTGGAAGTTTTAGAATTCTAGCAATCAGATCACCAATGAGGTGGTGGAGTATCATTAATAGATATCCCACTAGCTGAGTTAGCTTCATCTTGAGCGGCTCTTTCCATTAGTAGCTGAATGCGACGTTCTGCAACGTCCAGTCGATTGGCCTGCTGGGCTACAATATCTGAGAGCTCTTCTGATAACCTAAGGGCTTCAGTCAATTTAATTTCTATTTCGATAATTCGTTCTTTTTGATCCATACAAAATCAATACAATTCTACGTTAAATTTGACAAGGCTCGCTTGCCCCAGATTACACGATAAGTTAGAGATAGCTTAACACAAGGATTAATAAATTATGGCTAAAGATAAAAAGAAAAAAATAATGCGGCCAAAGGCTATTCCACCAAAAGGGTTTCGAGATTATTTTGGAACAGATGTAGCTGAACGTAATTTGATGTTAACTCAAATTACAGAAGTATATCATAGGTATGGGTTTGATGCTCTCGAGAGCCCAGCAGTTGAAACAGTTGAGGCACTTGGAAAGTTTTTACCTGACGTAGATCGTCCCAATGAAGGTGTATTTTCTTGGCAAGATGATGACGATGCTTGGATGGCTTTACGTTATGACTTAACTGCCCCATTAGCTAGAGTTTATTCACAATTTCGCAATGATTTACCAAGCCCTTACCGACGATATGCAATGGGACCTGTATGGCGCAATGAGAAGCCTGGTCCAGGTAGGTACAGACAATTTTATCAGTGTGATGCTGATACTGTTGGGGCTCCAAGTGTTGCAGCTGATGCAGAGATTTGTTCAATGCTATCTGATACACTGGAGGCTGTGGGAATTCCACGGGGAGATTATTTAGTTCGAGTAAATAACCGTAAAGTATTAAATGGAGTCCTAGAGGCGACTGGAGTATCTGATGATTTTAAAAGAGCTAATGTATTAAGAACAATTGATAAATTTGATAAAGTTGGCATAGAAGGTGTCAGTCAATTATTGGGTGCTGGTCGGCTTGATGCATCTGGTGCTTACATTGATGGTGTAGAATTATCTGAGATGCAAATAGCTCCTGTTTTGGCTTTTCTAACTTCAAAAGGAACTAATGCGTCAGCAACAATCTCAAATTTACGCACAGCAGTTGGCAACTCAGAGATTGGATTACAAGGTATTTCTGAATTAGAAATGATTGGTGAACTCATGGAAGCAGGTGGATATGGTTCTGACCGTGTCGAAATTGATCCTTCTGTTGTTAGAGGCTTAGCTTATTATACAGGCCCCGTTTATGAAGCTGAATTAACTTTTGAAATATTAAATGAAAAAGGTCAAAGGCGACAATTTGGTTCAGTGTCTGGAGGTGGGCGATATGATGATTTAGTTAAACGCTTTACAGGCCAAGAAGTTCCAGCAACAGGTGTCTCAATTGGAGTTGATCGCTTACTGGCAGCTTTGCGAGAAAAAGGGCGAATGCTTTATAAATTAAGAGGACCTGTCGTTGTAACAGTAATGGATCGTGACCGATTAGCTGATTATCAACAAATGGTTTCTGAATTAAGGAATGCGGGAATTCGTGCAGAAATGTACATGGGAAATCCTAAGAACTTTGGAAATCAATTAAAGTATGCAGATAAACGTGGCTGTCCTGTTGCTGTAATTGAAGGCGGTGATGAGAAAGCAAGTGGAATAGTTCAAATAAAAGATTTGGCATTAGGAGCAAGGCTATCAAGCCAAATTGAAACCACTGAAGAATGGAAATCTCAGCCTGCACAAATGGAAATAAAGCGCACTGATCTAGTTGATGAAGTAAAAAAAATGATAGCTCGTTCAGAAGGTTCTATGTAATGCAAAATGAGCGTCGCGCAGCAATAAGATCTGAAGCAAAGCGTATAGAAAAATATTTTATAGATTCAGGGGCTTTATTGATAGAAGCAGACAGCTTACTTTCAGCAGAAACACTTCTAGATTTATATGGAGAAGATATTAGGTCTCGTGCATATGTTACAAATGATCCTGTAATGGGTGAAAGAATGATGCGTCCAGACTTTACTGTACCAATAGTTGAAAGACACATGTCAGAGGGAGCTGAACCTGCTCGCTACACTTATAATGGACCAGTTTGGCGTATGCAGGATGCAGGCTCTAAACGCGAAACGGAATTTATCCAAGTTGGTTTTGAAGTATTTGATAGATCCAATCCTGCAAAGAGTGATGCCGAAGTATTCTCTATTTTTAATGATATTCTTCCAAATAATCTTCAAACTTCAACTGGAGATGTGGGATTATTGCTAACAGCAGTTATTGGCTTAAAAACTACTGATTTGAGAAAAGCTGCACTCATGCGGCATTTATGGAGACCTAAAAGATTTCAAAGTTTAATGGAGTTATTTTCAAAAATTAATAATGAAAACAATAAAAAAAATTCCTACTCAAAACATTCTGATAAAGGTTTGCAAAAAGCTATTAAAGATGCAGGAAAATTTATTGGATTAAGATCTGAAAATGAAATATATTCTCGGATTTCTGCACTTCGGCATGATGCTAAAACTTCTCCAATTTCAATTGAAGAAGCAAGTGTAGTAAATAAAATTCTAAATTTAAAAGCAACTGCTTCTGAAGCATTATTAGTTTTTGAAGAATTTGAAAAAATAATACCAAATATGGCAAAGGCTATTTCTGGCTTTGAAGCCAGGCTGGAAGCATTAAATAAACGAAATGTTAATGTAGATAAATTACCTTTTGAAGGTAGTTATGGATTAACAAGTATGGAATATTATGACGGTTTTGTTTTCAGCTTTTCCGATGGTGATACTATTATTGCTAGTGGTGGTCGCTATGATGCTCTTACGGCTGTACTAGGTGCAGGGCGTGAAATACCAGCAGTTGGTGGAGTTATAAGGCCAGACGCTTTTATTAGGGGGGGCGAAAAATGTTAAAGCTTGGTGTTCCTTCAAAAGGTAGATTGCAAAAAGATACAATTTCTTGGTTTGAAAAAAGAGGGTTATTACTAAAACGAACTGGATCAGAACGTGAATACACAGGTAGTATAAGTGGTGTAAGTGGTATTGAGTTGGTACTTTTATCTGCTGGTGAAATACCAAAAGAACTTGCAAAAGGGAGAATTCATTTAGGAGTTACTGGAACTGATTTAATTTATGAAAAGCTTCCGTTACATCAAACACAAATTCATATTGTTGAAGAAATGGGCTTTGGTTTTGCTGATTTGATTATTGCCGTACCAAATGTATGGATAGATGTTAATAGTTTACATGACCTTGACGCTGTTGCTGCACAATTTCGTCATGAACATGGATTTAGGCTTAGAATTGCAACAAAATATCATAATTTAGTTAGAAAAGGTTTACGTAATTTTGGTGTAGCAGATTATCAATTGGTCGATAGCCAAGGTGCGACGGAAGGAACTGTTGCTAATCTAACTGCTGAAGCAATAGCTGATATTACATCTAGTGGAGCCACATTAAAGGCAAACCATTTGAAAATGTTAAGTGATGGAATTTTGCTTAAATCTCAAGCTAGCGTATTTGCATCCAAAAACGCTGATTGGTCAGGGTTAGATAGCCAAAAAAATGACTTGTGTAAAAAAATGGGTTGGAAAGACTTAATACTTTGACTAAGTTAAATATTCTTAAAAAGATCGCAGAAATGCGAAGACTAGTAGCTCAGTGGAGGTCTGAAGGGTTAACTGTCGGATTGGTGCCAACAATGGGAGGATTACATCTTGGGCATAAATCTTTAGTAAAATTTGCTTCAAATAAATGTGACAGAGTTATTGTTAGTATTTTTATAAACCCAACTCAATTTACTGAAGAAGAGGATTTTGAAATATATCCTCAGACACAAGACGCTGATTGCGTGTTGATTAAAGAAGCAGGTGGAAATGCTGTTTTTATTCCAGATATATCAGAAATGTATCCTAAAGGATTTTCTACTAAAGTATCTGTTTCTGGGCTGACTAATATAATGTGTGGGGCATCACGGCCTGGACATTTTGATGGCGTAACTCAGGTAGTCACTAAGCTTTTGAATCAAGCATCTGCTAATAATGTATATTTTGGTGAAAAAGACTGGCAACAATTAGCAATTATTAAACGTTTGGTATCTGACTTAGATATTCCAACAAATATTGTAAGTGTTCCAACTGTAAGGGATGAATTTGGTTTAGCGCTTTCTTCGCGCAATAGTTATCTTAACTCTTCACAACTTCAAACCGCACAAAATTTAAGCTCAGTTCTTCAAAAGGCAGCATATAATATTGCCGCTGGTGGTTGCTCATCAGTCGAATGTGATCTAGCTTCAAAAATTTTATTAAATTCTGGTATTGATAAAATAGATTATATTGAATGCCGCAATTCCCATTCATTAAAGTTAATAGAACGCACTAATGAAGATGAATGCAGAATATTTGCTGCTGTTTATATTGATAATGTTAGATTAATAGATAATCATATAGTTGTATAAATATAGCTAAATTATAAAGTTTTATAATACACCAAGTCTTGCTAAAGATTGTTGCATTTCTTCTGGTAAATCATCATCTGACTCTCGACTTGCAGAAAGATCAGAAGGACAATCTTCTAACTTTAAATAGCGCCAACCTTGAAAGGGGCGTCTTAAAGCTTTTGTTGTTGGTGTAAGTTCTGGATCAAGTTTAAATCCACACCTTCTTATTCCATCTGCACCAATAATTTCATCAAAGCCAATCATTTTTTGACGACATTGTATGGCACCTTTAATAACCCAATAGATTGAGCCGCCATTAAGTAACTCAGCTTCTCTTTTTGGCCACATTCTTGTGATGTGAAGAGAGTGTTTAATATCTAACTGAGAACGTCTTTCTTCCTGCCATTGTTTTAGCATTTCTATATTATCTGATCCGACACTAAGTTTGATTATGTTTAATTTTCCGCTCATACTCATAGATCTAGCATTGTGGTGTATTTTGTAAATCTTTTACAACAAAACCTACACTAAATTTTAATAACTTTTTAGTATATGGTTATAAATTATCTTCTAAAATAATATCTGAAGCACGATATGCTAGCATCATAGTTGGTGCATTTATATTTCCTGAAGTAATATTTGGAAATGATGACGCGTCTACGACGCGCAATTTTTTTATTCCATGTACTTGTAATCGACTGTTAATTACTGAATCAGATGGAGATAATCCCATTCTACAGGTACAACATGGGTGATAAACTGTTGAAGCTAATTCACGAAAATTATTTAATAATGCATCGTTATCAAATTTTGAAAAATTAGGATCACAAGCTTTTTTTGTAACTGATTCCATTGCTTTTGTAGCAGCAATAGTTTGTATCATTTGGCATGCCTTTATTGCCATTAATTTGTCATATTTAGTATGAAGTGAATTTGGATTAATTAAAGGTGGTATATTCACATCGGAAGATTGGATATTTATTGAGCCTCTGCTTGAAAATCTTGAAGGTTGGGCTGAAAGTAAAAAACCTGATTTTTTACCTACATATGTTTTTCCATTATTATTTGTTGAATATATTATTGGATTTGCATAAATCTGAAGATCTGGAACAATAGATTTTACACTACTGCGAACAAATCCACTTGTTTGATTAACAGGAACACTTAAAGGTCCTGATTTTGTAAGCAAGTATCTTAAGCCTGCAGTAACCTTGCCTACAAAATTACCAATATCTGAATTTAATGTTCTTTCATTAGTCATAAAATATTTAGTTATAGCCAAATGATCTTGTAACCCTTGGCCAACTTCTGGCAAATGATGAACTAGTTTTACACCAGCTTTTTTTAATATTTCTTCAGGGCCTATTCCAGATAATTGAAGTAGTTGAGGCGAGCCTATTGCACCAGCAGATAAAATAATCTCTTTATTTGCGTATGCACATTTTTTTACATTATTCACTTCATAAATTATGCCATCAGATTGTGAATTATTTATAATTAATTTTTCAACGATTGCATTTTTTATTATGTGCAAATTTTTTCTTTTTTTTGCTGGATGTAAAAAAGCATCTGCTGATGAAAATCGTTTACCATTTCTTGTAGTGTTATGAACATAGCCTAAACCTTCAGATGATATGGCGGTATTGTTTGGTTTAGGCCAATTTAATTCTCTTGCAGCTGCCATAAAGTGTTTTGAGAAAGGATGCATTTGTTCACTTAAATCACTAACGCAGATCGGCCCATTCCCGTAATTTTCTTTTTTTGAAATATGATTTTCTAGAGCGTTATAACTAGCTAAAACATTCTTCCAGCCCCATCCTTCAGCGCCAGCCTTTTCCCAATCAGAGAAATCGTTTTCCAATCCTCGGAAGTAAGCCATTGCATTTATTGAGCTGGAACCTCCAATTACTTTGCCACGGGGCCAATATGAAGATCTATTGTTTAAATTTTTATCAGGTTGAGTATTATATTTCCAATTAACTCTGGCGTCATTGTATGTGAAAGCATAACCAATAGGAGTTCTTATCCAAAATTTTTTATCTGAACCGCCTGCTTCTATTAGTAAGACGTTATATTTTGTATTTGCACTTAATTTATTTGCAATAACACAACCAGCAGAACCTGCACCAATTATAATATAATCAAATTTTTTTGACATTATTAAATAACACTTTGTTCCAGAATATAATAATATTTTTTATGTTAGATTTTATAAAACTTTATAAATGTTTATATTATTAAACAAACTTGTAAATTTTTAATTTCCAATTAGCATGCTTATGTTAATTCAAGGGATTCAAAATGAAATTGATTGATATAAACGCTGATTTAGGTGAGAGTTTTGGTTCGTGGAATATGGGCGAAGATGCTAAAATGCTAGATATTGTTAGCAGTGCTAATATAGCATGTGGAGGTCACGCCGGTGATGCATCTGTTATGTATGATACAGTTAAACTTGCGTCTCAAAAAGATGTTGTAATAGGTGCTCATCCTGGCTTTGATGATAAGCAAGGATTTGGGCGTCGAAAAATCCCTTTAAATATATTAGAAATTGAACAATTAATAGCATCTCAAGTGGGAGCTTTAGTCGGTGTGGCTGGATTAATAAATGCAAAAGTTTATTATGTTAAACCACACGGGGCACTTAATAATTGGGCTACTGAAAATATGGATGTATCCGAAGCAATTGTACGTGCTATAAAGTCATCTTTTCCCAACCTTTCTTTATTAGCTGTATCTGGGACAATGCTTGAAACAGCAGGTATAAATGCGGGCCTAAAAACATTTAGTGAAATATTTGCAGATCGTGGATATAATAAAAATGGCAATTTGGTTCCCAGAGGAGAAAAGGGGGCGCTAATTACTGACACTAAGTATGCGATAAATAGATTAGTGCATTTTTTTCAAACAGGAGAGATGCCAACAGTATGCGGTAATTTTATAAAAATGAATGCTCATTCTATATGCATACATGGGGATAATTCTAATGCTGTTGATATGGCAAGAAATATTAAAAGTATTTTGGCAGAAAATAATATTAAAATTAAATCATTTATATAAATCAAGAACCAAGTAAATTATTGAATTTTTGATTTATGTATCATGCTTGAGCGTAATAAAATTATCCAATTTGTCATACGTAAATTATTTTGAGTAATAATATTAAAATTAGAGAGATATTTTTGCCAATTTATTATCTTCTATTGACATTTGATGCCCAATACAATGTACCAATCGCGACATATCAATCCTAAAGGATGACTAAAATGCAAGCTTTTCGAACACACACATGTTCTGATTTAAATGCCAATCATGTTGGGCAAACTGTTCGCCTGTCTGGGTGGGTTCATCGTGTTCGTGACCATGGTGGAATACTTTTTATAGATTTACGAGATCACTATGGGGTTACACAAGTTTTAGCCGATCCAGATAGCCCAGTCTTTAAAGAACTTGAGGATGTGCGTTCTGAATGGTGTATTCGAATTGATGGGGTAGTAAAAGCTCGTGCGCCAGAATTGATTAATAAAAAATTACCAACTGGTGAAGTTGAAATTTTCATAAATGATATGGAAATATTAGGTTCATCAGAAGAGCTACCTCTTCAAATTTTTGATGAGCCGGATTTTCCTGAAGAAACCCGCTTAAAATATAGATTTTTAGATTTACGCCGAGAAACTTTGCATAATAATATTATCTTAAGGTCAAATGTAATAAAATCTATTCGCAATCGAATGGATGCTCAGGGTTTTAATGAGTTCCAAACGCCGATTATTACTGCTTCATCTCCTGAAGGAGCGCGTGACTTTTTAGTCCCATCAAGATTGCACCCAGGTAAATTTTATGCACTTCCACAGGCGCCTCAACAGTTTAAACAAATGATAATGGTTGCTGGTTTTGATAAATATTTCCAAATTGCTCCATGTTTTAGAGACGAAGATCCACGTGCTGACCGCTCCCCAACTGATTTTTATCAATTAGACTTAGAGATGTCATTTGTTGAACAACAAGATGTATTCAATACTATTGAGCCTGTATTAAAAGGTATTTTTCAAGAATTTGGTGGTGGGCGCGCTGTTACAAAAGATTGGCCACAAATTTCATATAAAGATTCTGCTCTTTGGTATGGTACAGATAAGCCAGATTTGCGAAATCCAATTAAGATGCAGATTGTATCTGAACACTTCAAAGGGTCAGGCTTTGCGATTTTTGCTAAATTATTAGAAAATGAAGGCACTGAAGTAAGGGCAATACCAGCACCAAAGGGTGGATCACGTAAATTTTGTGACCGTATGAATAAATTCGCGCAGCAAGAAGGTTTACCTGGTATGGGGTATATATTTTGGCGTGATCAAGGTGAAGGATTAGAAGCTGCAGGTCCATTAGCGAAAAATATTGGTCCAGAGCGAACTGAAGCAATTCGCCAACAATTAGGTCTAGAAGTAGGTGATGCAGCATTTTTCTTAGCTGGAAAACCTGCAACTTTTGAAGGTGTTGCAGGGCGGGCCAGAACCGTTATTGGAGAAGAACTAAAAATTACAAATTCAGATAGCTTCGAGTTTGCTTGGATCGTTGATTTCCCAATGTATGAAAAAGATTCTGAATCTGGCAGAATAGATTTTAGCCATAATCCATTTTCTATGCCTCAGGGTGGTATGGCAGCATTAGATGCAGAAAACCCTGAAACTATTTTGGGATATCAGTATGATTTGGCATGTAATGGTTATGAATTAATTTCTGGTGCAATAAGAAATCACAAACCTGAAATTATGTATAAAGCATTTGAAATTGCTGGATATCCAAATGAAGAAGTTAATAAGCGATTTGGAGGAATGGTGAATGCATTTACTTATGGAGCTCCCCCCCATGGTGGTTGCGCAGCAGGTATAGATCGGATCGTTATGTTGTTAGCTAATGAGGATAACATTAGACAAGTAATAATGTTTCCAATGAATCAAAGAGCAGAAGATTTAATGTTAGGCGGTCCATCTGAAGTTTCAAATGAGCAATTACGTGAACTAAATTTGAGAATTTTGCCTCAAGAAGATTAAGTCATTTCAAAAATAAAAAACTATGCTTCAAGAAATTAAATCGAGGCATAGTTTGAAATCATTAATATATAATTACTTTGTATTTTATTTCCTATAAATTAAAAGTTCAAATTAATTTATAGGAATAGTAATTTAAAATATAATATTTAATATTTGATATTATCAGTCTTTTCTAAAGAATGGCTTATCTTTTTTGTCAAAATCACGCTTTGGCCCACGATCGCCACCTTTGAAGCCACCACGATCACCACCACGATCACCACCTTTAAAACCACCGCGGTCACCACCACGATCGCCACCTTTAAAGCCACCACGGTCTCCACCACGAGATGGAGCAGTATCGTTTGCTTCCCATTTTCGTAGAATACTCATATCAAAAGTATCTCTATGAATTTGACCTTCATTGCACCAGACGCAACTTACTTTTGTACTTTGTATACTCTCAACAACAAAACGTGGAGAGCCTGATACTAGTACAACTATATCACCTTCAGAAAGAGCAGCCATAATTTATTCCTTTTTTTGATTTATGGCCGCGATACGCTCCTTTCTTAAGAAAGAAAAGAGTTACTTTTCAATTAGATTGTAAAAATCAAACATATCTAAAGTAATAATACCTGATAATATAATAAAAATAATTAAAGCACTAATAGGGATTGATATTAAAGTTGTATTAATTATGCGTTTCTTCATACTAAAATCTATAGGTGAAGATGCGTGGGTACCTTTTAGCACATTTCCAGTATCACCTTGAGTTTTAATTTTTATTTGTAAATGCAGAAATAAAACGATGAACCAAACAATTGAAAATAAAACTAATACTGCAGTAATTGACATAAATATCTCCTTTAATCTAAAATGGCTCAATTTATGAATTAAGCCAACAATTATTTCTATTTTTTTTGTTTTTTTTACGTTCTAATTTTTCTTAATAATTAAAATTAGAATTTAACTTTCTCGTTGGTAATTATTGTATTATTGCAATATGTGAAATATAAATACTAATGGATAAAAAATGTTGGCATCTTGGAAAATTTTTAGAAGATCTGTTTTAATTGTTTCAGATAACTTAAAAGAGGCATTTCGTATTTCGGGTGCCATCTTTGTAGCTGCTGTATTTGCCAGCTCAGCATTAAATGTATTTTTAACAGGTGATTTGATAATTGGTCCGCCTCAATTTCAAACTGTAACTAATGACAGTGGGCAAGATCAATTAATGGCATTAAATTTCTCTTCAGAAAAAATGATCGCATTACTTGGAGGCAATTTTATTTTCTTTATTGCAATGTCATGGATAGCTATTGCTTGGCATCGCTTTATCCTGATTGAAGAGAGCGGTAATCAATTATTCCCAATATGGAATAATTTACGGGTTTTGAAGTATTCTATAAAAACTATTGCTATAATTTCATCGGTAATCTTTATACTCATAATTCCTTTTTCAATGTTAAATATATTTATAAACGGACTAGGTTTAGTCGCAATATTACCAATTGTTAATATTTTATTATTTATTTCTTTTTACTATTTATTTTTCCGTGCAGGTTTAGTTTTACCTTCAATCGCCTTGGATGAAACAATGTCCATTCGCAAATCATTTAGAGAAACAAAAGATATATCAAATGAAATCTGGGGCCTAGCAGCTATTGTTATAACAATGATTCTTAGTATAGGGATTATATCTGGTATATTAGCACCCAGTAACATAATAGGCGTTCTTGTAACCTCATTTTTCCAATGGATTGTGGTCATGATATCTGCCAGCTTAATGACGACGCTCTATGGGCATGTCGTTGAGCGTAGACCAATTAATTAGACAATAATATTTATTTTGTTAATTATTTTTTCTTAGCTGTAGCTTTCTTCTTTGCAGGTGGTTTCTTTTTTACAGTTTTTCTTCTTTTTGGTGCTTTTGCAATTTTTTCATTAATTAAGACAAGTGCTTGGTCTAATGTTAAATCTTCAGGCTCTATTTCATTAGGAATTGTTGCGTTTATTTTTTCCCATTTTACATAAGGCCCATATTTGCCTTTCATAATATTTATTGGTCCATCTGAATCGGGATGTTCACCAAGTTCTCTTATTGGTTTTGCTGCAACACCTCTGCCACCACGGCTAGCAATTTTTTCAGCTAAAAGTTGAACTGCATGGTTCATGCCAACAGTAAAGACTTCTTCAATATCGGCTAAGTTTGCATTTGTGCCTCCACGATCAGAAGTACTTGGGGAATGTTTAAGATATGGACCGTATCTCCCAATATTAGACCAAACCATAATCCCATCCTCAGGATGAGGTCCAATTTGACGTGGAAGTGACAATAACCGTAACGCTTTTTCTAAATCAACATCTGCAGGAGGCCAATCTTTTGGTATTGATTGTCGGGGTGGTTTCTTATTCTCTTCTGAAACTTCTCCTCTTTGAACGTATGGTCCAAAGCGGCCTTTAAATGCATATATTTTATCGCCTTCATGTTCACCTAAGTTTTTTCCTTCAGGAGGTATGCCGCTTGAATCTTCTGCTCCTGGGGGTCCAAATGCGCGAGTGTAGCGACACTCAGGATAATTTGAACATCCGATAAAGGCTCCACCTGATCGCGCAGTTCTCATACTTAAACGTCCAATTTCACAATTTGGACAAAGTCTTGGATCTCCACCTTTTTCTGTTATTGGGAAAAGGTGTGGTTCTAAGACTTCATTAATTTTTTCTAGTACTTCTGTAATTCTTAATTCAGCAGTTTCCTGTATTGCTGCAGAAAAATCACGCCAAAAACGCCCTAAAACAATTTTATAATTTTCTTTTCCAGCTGAAACGCTGTCCAATTCTTCTTCCAAGCTAGCAGTATAATTGTAACCAACATATTGTCTGAAATAATTTTCTAAAAAGGCAATTACTAACCTACCTTTGTCTTCTGCAATTAATCTATTACCTTCTCTTCTAACATACTCTCGAGTTTGAATGGTTGTAACAATAGATGCATATGTTGATGGCCGACCAATACCTAGTTCTTCCATACGTTTAACTAAAGTTGCTTCTGTATAACGTGGAGGTGGCTGTGTAAAATGTTGTAATGGGTTTACTGTTATTTTTTCAATTAAATCTCCAATGGAGAGTTGAGGGAGAATTTTATCGTCATTGTCCACAACTTCATCATCACGACCTTCTTCGTAAACTTTTAAAAAACCATCAAATACTACAACCTGGCCTGTAGACCTCAGCCCAATTTGATTGTCTTCTGATGATATATCAATTGTTGTTCGTTCCATTTTTGCGCTAGCCATTTGACTGGCTAAAGTACGCTTCCAAATTAAATCATAAAGTTTTCTTTGATCTGCTTCTAATTTATTTAAGTTTTCTGCCGAAACCTCCATGTTTGTTGGCCTAATGCATTCATGAGCTTCCTGGGCATTTTTTGCTTTGTTTTTATACATACGTGCTTCAGACGGTATGTAGCTAGATCCATATCTGGCTTTAATTGCATCTCTGGCTTCTATTACTGCTTCTGGAGCCATATCTATGCCATCAGTTCGCATGTAAGTTATATGTCCTGCTTCATAAAGACGTTGAGCAGTGCTCATAGTTTGGCGAGCTCCAAAACCAAATTTACGACTCGCTTCTTGCTGTAATGTCGAAGTCATAAACGGTGCTGATGGATTTCTATTTGCTGGCTTTGCCTCTACATTGGTTACGACTAGGTCGCGAGAATTAACTGCTTGAACTGCTAAATCTGCAGAAACTTCATTGTTTATATCAAATTTATCAAGTTTTTTTCCACCCAAAATTCGCAAAGCAGATTCAAAATCTTTACCACGTGGGGTTCTTAAAACAGATTTAACTGACCAATATTCTCTAGGCTTGAAAATTTCAATTTCCATTTCCCGCTCAACAATTAATCTAAGGCATACAGATTGTACTCGGCCTGCAGATTTTGCTCCTGGCAATTTTCTCCATAATACTGGAGATAAATTAAAGCCTACTAAATAATCTAGCGCTCTTCTTGCTAAGTATGCTTCAACTAACTCCATATCAACTGCCCGAGGTTTTTTCATTGCCTCAGTTACAGCAGTTTTAGTAATCGCATTAAATACCACACGACTTACAGGAGTATCTTTTTTAATAACTTTTCGTTTTCGCAGGGCTTCTTCTAAATGCCATGAGATAGCTTCACCTTCTCTGTCGGGGTCGGTAGCTAGAATCAGATTATTATCTTCTTTTAATGCGTCCGCGATCGCTTTGAGATGTTTTTTAGAGTCTGATGCAACTTCCCATTTCATCTCAAACTCATTATCGATATCTACTGAACCATCCTTTGGAGGCAAATCTCTTACGTGGCCATAAGATGCCAATACCGTATAGTCGGAACCTAAATATTTATTAATGGTTTTGGCCTTTGCGGGGCTCTCTACAACTACAACTGGCATGATGTTCCTTTAAGGGTAAATGAACTAGGTCTATGGGCGCGGAACATCGGTTGTTCTTGAGGTGAATGTCAACAGCCACATTGAAAATTTATAATTTTTTTAATTTTTGTAAAGAATACTTTACTCGAAGCTTATGAAAATTATTTATTATTTTATATTTTAGATCCACCAATAGTAAGCCCTCCAATCATTAATGTAGGTTGCCCAACTCCAACGGGCACCCACTGGCCTGCTTTACCGCAATTTCCCATGCCAGGATCAAGTGCCATATCATCTCCAATAGCATGAATGTGTTTAAGTGCTGTGGCACCATCGCCAATTAATGTTGCACCTTTGAGTGGTGCACCAACAGTTCCATTTCTGACACGATACGCTTCAGTACATGAAAAAACAAATTTACCATTTGTTATATCAACTTGTCCTCCACCAAACCCAACAGCGTAAATTCCATCCTTCAGATTTTGTAAAATTTCTTTTGGATTTGTATTGCCTCCAAGCATATAAGTATTGGTCATACGAGGCATTGGAGCATGAGCGTAGCTTTCTCGTCTACCATTCCCTGTAGGCTCTACACCCATCAGGCGAGAGTTTTGCCTGTCTTGCATGTAACCAACCAAAACTCCATCTTCTATTAAAGTGTTCTTTTGTGATTGTGTTCCTTCATCGTCAAAACTTATTGATCCTCTGCGATCTGGGATAGTTCCATCGTCTAAAACTGTTACACCTTTTGCAGCAATCCTTTTACCCATTAATCCAGAAAAAGCTGATGATTTTTTTCTATTAAAATCACCTTCAAGCCCATGTCCAATTGCTTCATGTAATAATATTCCAGGCCAGCCTGGTCCCAATACAACATCAAATTGTCCTGCAGGAGCTGGTATGGCCTCTAAGTTTACCATTGCTATTCTTATTGCTTCAACCACTTTTGGTTTCCAATTATCGGAAGTGGTTAATTGCAATAAGCCATGCCTACCGCCGCCACCTGCACTCCCACTTTCGCGACGTCCGTCTTTTTCTACCGTTACGGAGATATTCAATCTAGCCATTGGCCTTATATCACGAACCAAAGTGCCTTCAGGTCGTAATATTTCAACTTCTTGTAAGCTTGCGACTAGGGATGCTGATACTTGGACGACTTTATTATTATATTCACGAGCAAAACTATCAATTTCTTTTAAGGTTTCTATTTTCACAGAAAATTCTGCATCTGAAATTGGGTCAATATCACTATATAATCTTTGATTAGTAGGTGTTGGTGCATTTGATAATTTGCTACCACCTGAACCAACAGCAAGTTTAGCCGTTTCTGATGCTCTAACTAATGCGGCTTGTGTCATTTCAGTTGAATGAGAATACCCTACAGTTTCTCCTTTTACAGCCCTTAGCCCAAATCCTTCAGATGCATTATAATTTGCAGTTTTTATACGGCCATCATCTAGCATTAAAGCTTCAGATCTTTGGCGTTCTAGAAATATTTCCCCATCTTCAGCACCCTTTAAAGTATTTTTAAGGGTGTTTAATGCTTGATTAAAATCAAAATTAGCTTCGAAAGGTCGAAAAGGTGTAGACGCATTACTCATTAAGACTATCCTATATGTTTAAGATGACAATTTGGCACAAGCGGCGCAATGCCGCAAACGGAAAGCTTGTTCTTTCTGCCTTATTATGGTTTTAGCTTACTAAAGACACAATCGAAGATTCCATAATACTGGAATTTTTTTAAAACAGGATGAAACGAATGCGAGTAAAAAACCTATTAACAGCCACAATATCTGTTTTAACAAGTACATTACTTGCCAGCACCACTTGGGCTCAAGAAAATTTGGGGTCATTAGAAACAATTGGTAAGCCAGTTGATGGTTTGATGGGATGGCAGCCGCCAGTTACTGAAGTTGCACGTGATATTCAAAGCTACGATACTTTTTTATTATGGGTAATTACTATAATATCATTATTTGTAACGGCTTTACTTTTAATTTGTGCTTTTCGTTATAGTGCAAAACGAAACCCTAATCCGGCATCTTTCACTCATCATACAGGTATAGAAATAGCTTGGACGTTAATCCCTGTTGTAATTTTATTATGTTTAATTCCACCAAGTTTAACTCTACTTTTCAAACAGATGGAAATTCCTGAAGCTGATGTAACAATTAAAGCTACCGGTAACCAATGGTACTGGTCACATGAATATGTTGATCATGAGTTTGGTTTTGATAGTTTTATGTTAGACCGTGCTGATCTTGAAGAATATGGTTATGCTGCTGATGAATATTTACTAGCTACAGACGCTGCAGTTGTAGTGCCTGTAAATAAAACAATTGTAGTTCAAGTGACTGGTGCTGATGTTATTCACGCTTGGACAATACCTGCATTTGGTGTCAAACAAGACGCTGTACCTGGCCGTTTAGCAGAGCTGTGGTTTAAAGCTGAAAAAGAAGGTATCTATTTTGGTCAATGCTCTGAGTTGTGTGGAAAAGATCATTCATTTATGCCAATTACAGTGAAGGTTGTAAGTCAGGATAAATATGATGCTTGGCTAGATGGGGCTATAAAAGAATATGCAGGTATCCCTAGAGTGGTTCATGTTGCAGATGCAAACATGAATAAAGTTTTAGAGGTTGAAGCTTCAAAAAATTAATTAATTTTTGATATATTTAAACCTCATTAAAAATTTGGAATTGAAATGACAGAAGCGACAATAAAGACGACGTCTGATCAACCAGACTTTGGTAATTATGTTTCATTACTTAAGCCTCGCGTCATGTCTCTAGTGGTATTCACTGCAGCAGTAGGCTTAATAGTTGCCCCAGGTTCTATGAATATAGTTTTGGCATTCGCGTCAGTATTATTTATAGCTTTGGGTGCGGGTGCATCAGGTTCACTAAACATGTGGTGGGATGCTGATATAGATAGCATAATGAAAAGAACACAAGGTCGTCCTGTTCCATCAGGTAAAGTTTCTGCAAATAATGCTATGCTGGTTGGCCTTTGGATGTCTGTTTTATCTGTTGGTATGTTAGGCTTAGCTTCAAATTGGTTTGCTGCAGGTTTGCTTGCTTTTACTATATTCTTCTATGCAGTGGTTTACTCAATGTGGCTCAAGCGTTCTACGCCACAAAATATTGTTATTGGTGGAGCGGCTGGTGCTTTTCCACCAATGGTTGGTTGGGTGGCCGCTTCAGGATCAATATCATATGAAGCAATTGGGATGTTTATGCTTATTTTTATGTGGACTCCACCGCACTTTTGGGCATTAGCGTTATTCATGAATGAAGACTATTCAAAGGCTGGTATCCCGATGCTTACAGTCACCCATGGTAAAAGAAGTACACGAAATCATATTTTAACTTATACTATACTTTTAACACCATTCTCTGTTGGATTAGCTTTCACATCAATTGGTGGTCCAGTATATTTTGTATTATCAATAATTCTATCTTTATTATTTCTTTTAGGTGCTTTTAAATTATTCAAACGTGAAGAAAAAATTGCAATAGAAGACAATTATCTAGAAGAACGTAAAGTATTCAAATTTTCCCTCTTCTACCTTTTCCTTTTATTTACAGCTTTGCTTATTGAAGCATCATTTCGTTCGTATGATGTAAGATTAATAGCTTGGCCACAGGTGTTTTAAATGACTGATGATGAAATTCGAAAGATTCGAAAAAAAAATAATTCTATGCTAGGACTAATTTTAGTTGCTTTTGTGATTTTAGTTTTTTCAATAACAGTGGCAAAAATGATGGGTGGAGCAACAATGGAAGCTTACGACCATGTTAGGCGACCCCAATTGGAACAAATCAATTGAGTAAAAATTCGAAAAATAAAACTGCATTTAAATTGATTTCATTGGTTTTCTTTATGTTGTCAATGTCATTTGCCGCAGTGCCATTTTATGATTGGTTTTGTAGAGTTACAGGCTTTGGGGGAGTTACTCAAACTGCAGTTGAGGAAAGTAATGAAATCTTAAATCGTAAAATCACAGTAAGGTTTGACGGTTCTTTGGACGCTAACATTGATTGGGAGTTTAAGCCGACGCAAAGAAAAATGACACTTCGAATTGGTGAAACTGGCCTAGCTTTTTATGAAGCTCATAATCCAACTGATAAAGTTATAGCGGGTACAGCAAGTTTTAATGTGTATCCATATTCAGCAGGTTATTATTTTAACAAAATTCAATGTTTTTGTTTTGAAATGCAGGTTCTTCAACCAGGTGAAACAGTTCAAATGCCAGTAACATTTTATGTAGATCCTGAAATTATTGAAGATCGAGAAGCTAAATTTGTAAATAATATTACTCTGTCATATACATTTCATGCGACAGATTTACCCACTGATCAAGCAAGTCTTGCAAGCTCAGTGCAATCCACAGTAAACAAGCCTGAAAGTTAAGGGACGAGTCGACAAATGGCACATGAAAAAAACCACGATTACCACATTTTAACTCCGAGTATTTGGCCATTATTTGGTGGGCTTTCTGCTCTAACAATGCTTGTAGGCGCTGTATTTGCTTCTCATCATCTGGGAAGGGGAATGGATCCAATTCAATTGGGAGGTATTCCATTATCACCATGGCTTTTTATTATTGGTTTTGTAATGACGCTATACACAATGTTTGCATGGTGGAGTGAATGTGTGTACGACTCACATGCTGGGGACCATACGCCTGTAGTGGTTATTGGACTCAGATATGGTGTGATAATGTTTATCATGTCTGAGGTAATGTTTTTTGTTGCATGGTTTTGGTCCTTTTTTAAGAATGCAATGTACCCAATGGGACCTATGTCACCGGCTGTGGATGGTATTTGGCCTCCAGCAGGAATAGAAACTTTTGATCCATGGCACTTACCATTAATTAACACTTTAATCTTACTATGTTCAGGTTGTTTTGCAACTTGGGCTCACCATGCACTTGCACATGAAAATGATCGTAAAGGTTTAGTATGGGGGCTAGTGGGTTCTATAGTACTTGGTGCGATTTTTACAGTCTTCCAAGTTTATGAATATGGTCATGCAGCATTTAGTTTCCGTGATAATGTTTATGGTGCCAACTTTTTCATGGCTACTGGTTTTCATGGTTTTCATGTTGTCGTGGGAACAATTTTCTTAGCAGTATGTTTGGTTCGAGCGTTAAAGGGCCACTTTACACAAGAACGACATGTTGGATTTGAAGCTGCTGCATGGTATTGGCATTTTGTTGATGTGGTTTGGTTGTTCTTATTCGCTGCAGTGTATATCTGGGGTGGTTAAGTTTATTAATTACATAAATTAATTTAAAGCGTGGGAAGAGATTTCTACGCTTTACTTTTTTATAAGAGGTCCAAAATGCCAAAAAAAAATATTTTTCCAATTATGTTTGGTTTGATTGGTGTTACAGTTTTACTGTCTCTTGCTGTCTGGCAGATGCAGCGCCTAGAATGGAAACAAGATATAATATCCAAAATAGAAGAAAGGCTTAGTGGTGAACCGCTCTCCTTAATTAATAATTATAAATTATCATTACCCTCTACGCATAATTATCTCCGAGTTTATTTAGATGGAAATATTAAGAATAATGAAGCTCATATTTATGCACCTCAGAAGAATGGATTAGGATATCGGGTTGTATCTGAATTTGAATGGAATGACGTATCTATATTGGTTGATCTGGGTTGGATTCCTGAAGATCAAAAAAATGAAATACGACCAACTGGTAAAGCAAAAGTTATAGGGTATATTTCTTATCCAGATGACCATGATGATAGCTTTACACCTAAACCTGATATAGTGAATAATATTTGGTTCTCAAGATTCGTACCAATTATGGCTAGAGAACTGAATGTTGAACCTTTTTTAGTTGTTGCTGAGGAAGTTCAAATTAAAGAAAATGGTAATTGGAAGAATTATGAAGAAGTAACGCCACTTCCTATTTCTTTAAATATACAAAATGATCACAAAGAATATGCTATTACTTGGTTTTCTTTAGCATTAGTTTGGTTTCTGATGACAATTTACTTACTTTGGCGTATTAAGCAAAAAACAGTTTAGGAATGCAAAGATGAAGTATGTATCCACCCGCGGTAAAGCTCCTGATCTTAATTTTGAACAAGCCATGCTTACAGGCTTGGCGCGTGATGGTGGACTATATGTACCTGAAAAATATCCTACACTTTCTACAGAAAAAATCGCTTCATTTTCAACTAAATCATATGAAGAGGTTGCTTTTGAGATAATGAAGCCATTTGTTGGTGATACATTTACAGATAATGAGTTTAAAAAAATTATTAAGCTAGCATATGCCGGGTTTTCGCACAGAGCTAAATGTCCAATTGTCCAGTTATCAGAAAATCACTTCTTATTAGAACTATTTCATGGCCCAACATTGGCATTTAAGGATGTTGCAATGCAATTAATAGGCCAAATGTTTGAAGTTGCATTAAAACGCCGTGGAGAAAAGGTTACTATAGTCGGCGCAACATCTGGTGATACTGGTTCAGCGGCTATGGAAGCCTTTAAAGGGCTAGATTCTGTTAATCTATTCATCATGTATCCGCATGGAAGAGTATCAGAAGTACAACGCAGGCAAATGACAACTCCTAATGAATCAAACGTTCATGCATTGGCTGTTGATGGAGATTTTGATACTTGCCAAGCATTACTTAAAGATATGTTTAACGACTTTGATTTTCGGGATGAAGTAAAATTAGCAGGTGTAAATTCAATTAATTGGGCAAGAGTTCTTGCTCAAGTTGTTTATTATTTTACTTCTGCTGTGGCTATTGGTGCTCCAAATCGCAAAGTTTCGTTTACTGTTCCAACAGGAAATTTTGGAGATATTTTTGCAGGATACGTTGCAAAAAAAATGGGGCTACCAATTGAACGCTTAATAATTGCTACAAATCAAAATGATATACTTCATAGAACGTTAAAAACAGGTAATCACACGAAATCAGGAGTAAAACCTTCTATTAGTCCATCAATGGATATTCAGGTTAGTTCAAATTTTGAGAGATTAGTTTTTGATTTATATAAACGTGATGGTGCAAAAGTAATTGAGTTGTTTGATGCTTTGAAAAATGATGGATCATTTACCTTATCTGATGAAGCTATCAAACTCTTGAATGATGAATTTGATAGTGGGTGTTGTTCTGATTCAGAAACTTCTGAAGCTATCAAAAAATATTTTGATAATATGGGTGAAGTTCTATGCCCTCATAGCGCAATTGGCGTAAATGTTGCTGAAAGCCAGATAAGCCAAATACCAATGATTACTTTAGCGACAGCACACCCTGCAAAATTTCCAGATGCAGTAGCAAATGCATGTGGAATAACACCAGATTTGCCCTCTCACATGGCTGATCTATATGAACGTAATGAGAGAATGACCCGTGTATCAGGTGATTTAAAGGCTCTAGAAGCAATTATACGAAAAGGTATAAAATGAATAACAATGTGAGAGTTACAACACTCGACAATGGTTTTCGAATAGTTACAGAACGAATGCCGGGCCTTAAATCAGCTTCACTTGGAGTTTGGGTTAGTGCAGGTTGTCGCAATGAGCGCCTTCAACAAAATGGCATTGCGCATTTTCTTGAGCATATGGCTTTCAAAGGAACAAAAAAACGAAATGCATTGCAAATTGCTGAAGCGATTGAAGATGTTGGTGGATATATAAATGCGTATACAAGTCGTGAAATGACTGCATATTATGTCCGTGTTCTTGAAGATGATGTACCTTTAGCATTGGATGTTATTTCAGATATCGTATTGAACTCAGTTTTTGATCCTAAAGAGCTAGAGATAGAACGTGGTGTGATTTTACAAGAAATAGGTCAGTCTTTAGATACGCCAGATGATATAATTTTTGATTGGCTGCAAGATACTGCTTATCCTGATCAAGCTATGGGTAGAGCAATTCTTGGAAGTACAGAAAATGTACGCTCATTTAGCCGAGAAGATTTACAAAATTTTGTAACTGAACATTATGGGCCTGAGCAAATGGTTTTATCAGCAGCTGGTTCAGTAGATCATGATGCGTTGGTTGAAGAGGCTAGATCTTTATTTGGGGATTTGAATCGTACTCCAAAATTTTCTAATGAACCTTCTAAATTTATTGGTGGTGAAGTTCGAGTAATTAAAGATTTAGAGCAAGCTCATTTTGCACTTTCATTTGAGTCTGCAAGTTATTTAGACGATAATATATATACAGCACAAATTTACTCGACTGCTTTAGGTGGGGGCATGTCGTCTCGATTGTTTCAAGAAATTCGAGAAAAACGTGGACTATGTTATTCAATATATGCCTCTGCAGGTGCATTTGCAGATAGCGGTATGATGACAATATACTCAGGAACGAGTTCTAATGATATTTCAGGACTTGCCAATATCACAATCGATGAGATTAAGCGTTCTGCTTCAGATATGACTGATGAGGAAGTTGCACGTTCACGTTCTCAGATGAAAGCTGGAATGTTAATGGGTTTAGAAGGCGCATCAGCTCGCTGTGAGCGGTTAGCTAGAACCATACTAATATTTAACCGTGTTCCTGATTTAGATGAAATTGTATCAAAAATTGATGCTGTAAATGCAGAACATGTAAAAGAATTTGCACAAAACTTATGTAATTCTTCTGTTGCCTATGCATTATATGGACCTGTTAAAAATGCGCCAGATGTTAGTGAATTAGAGAAACGTTTGGTGGGATAGTGATATTTCGAAAGCAAAAATCTGCACTAGCGTTGGAAACACCAAATTGTATTTTAAGATTACCAATAATGAAAGATCATTTACAATGGGTAGAGCAAAGGCAAGATTCTAGACAATTTTTGGAAAACTGGGAACCAGTGTGGTCTCCAGACTATTATTCAAAGCGTGCATTTCAAAATCGGGTTTATTGGGCAAATAAATCATTCAAAAACCTAAGTAGCCTTCCGTTATTCATTATTAAAAGAGACAGTCAACAACTGGTTGGAGCTATTACGTTAGATAATATTCGTCGAGGTCCATCACAATCTGGCACGCTTGGGTATTGGATTGGTCAAGATTTTGCAAGATTAGGATATATGTCAGAAGCTGTAAAAGCAGTAGTTGCCTATAGTTTTTCTAAAATTAATATTAGTAGAATTGAAGCAGCCACTTTACCAGATAACTTTGCATCGCGAGGCTTGTTAGAAAAATCTGGATTCAAATATGAAGGTGTAGCTCAAAGTTATTTACAGATTTCAGGGCGTTGGAGAAGTCATGTGCTATATGCCAATTTACGAAATGATAGACGTGGCAAAACTGAAGCTGGTATTGCGTAATTTATATGGAAAAGAAAATGGATAAAATTTTTGATATTTTAGTTTCTAAATTTGGATCTGATTTAATTAGTTTGGCAGAAAAAAGTTATCTTGAAGAGCCTAGGGGTCGCTACAAATCAAACCCAATGCCAGTGATTAAGCCTCAAAATACTAAACAAGTTTCAGAAATTATTTGTTTTTGTAATGAAAATAATATCGGAGTAATACCTTATGCTGGTGGTACAGGCTTGGTTGGTGGCCAAACAGTAAAATCTGAAAAAGATATGGTATTATTATCAGTTGAACGGATGCAATCTATCCGAAATGTATTGCCTGACGAAAATATAATTATAGTTGAAGCAGGTGCTATATTAGAAAATGTCCAGCAAGCAGCAAATGATATAGATAGATTGTTCCCATTAGCATTGGCTTCGCAGGGATCCTGCCGAATTGGAGGTAATCTTGCTACTAATGCAGGTGGTGTCCAAGTGCTTCGTTATGGAAATACTAGAGACTTATGTCTTGGGCTAGAAGCCGTGCTTCCTGATGGTAGTATTCTAAATGGATTAAAGAGGTTGCGAAAAGATAATACAGGGTATGACTTAAGAAACTTATTAATTGGTTCAGAAGGAACACTTGGTATTATTACTGCGGCTTGTTTGAAGATTTTTCCTAAGCCTAAAGAAACGGTTACTAGCCTTCTTGTTGTATCAAACCCTAACGCTGCAATTAAAGTATTAGCTGAGTTGCAATCAAAGTTAGACTCATCAATAACGGCTTTTGAATTGATACACAAACAGTCATATAACTTTTTATTGGAAGTATGTCCTTACGTGAAAATACCTTTTGATGATTGCCCTGAATGGTCAATTTTAATTGAATTATCAGGCGGTGAGGGTGCTAACCTAGAAAATAGATTGCTTGAGAGTTTAGAAGGACTATTAAATCACGGTATGGTTAGTAATGCTTTGGTTGCTCAGTCTGAAAAGCAAGCAAAAGAATTCTGGGACTTACGTGAAAATATACCTGAAGCAAATAGAAGAATTGGTTCTATATCTAATCATGACATATCATTGCCTGTTTCTTTAATACCTAGGTTTATTAAAGAAATGCCTACATATATGGCGTCTTTGGGAGATTTGCGTATTAATTGTTTTGGACACCTTGGTGATGGAAATTTACATTATAATATTTTTCCACCTTTTGGTAAAACTAAAGATGATTATGTCCATTTACGTGAAGAGATTAAGACAATTATTCATGACAAGATAAATGATCTTGGTGGATCTGTTTCGGCTGAACATGGTATTGGACGTTTAAAGGTTGGTGATTTAGAAAAATATGGTGATCCAGTCAAATTAATTGCCATGCGAGCGATAAAAAATGCAATGGACCCAAATGGAATAATGAATCCAGGTGCTGTATTAAGAGAAAAGTAGTATTATTATCTTAAAAAATACTTATTTATAAACCTTCAAATTCGCATAATACATAAGTTGGTATACCAAGGTTTTCTATTTTTTTTCTTCCGCCAAGTTCAGGTAAATCAATTATAAATGCGGCCATTTCTACTTTTCCACCTAGTCTTTCAATTAGATTAACCCCAGCTTCAGCTGTCCCACCTGTAGCAATTAGATCATCAAACAATAGTATTTTTTGTCCAGGTTCAATAGCATCATCATGAATTTCTAAAGTTGCTTTACCGTATTCTAAATCATAGTCTTGAGAAATTGTTTTTCCAGGTAATTTTCCTTTTTTCCGGATCATAGTAAATCCTAATCCTAATTTATAAGCCAATGCAGCTCCAAGCATAAACCCCCGAGCTTCTAATCCTGCTACTTGGTCAAAGTTATGAATAGCCATTGCTTCAGCCATTTGATCAACTGTATCTCGCAAGCCTTTAGAGTTATTAAAAAGTGTTGTTATGTCCCGAAACTGAATACCGGCATGTGGAAAATCTGGAATTGTTCTGATATATTCTTTAAGGTTATTTGCCATTATTTACCTCTTGTAAATTATTTAGAATGCGACCAGCTACTGCATCCAATTTTGCTACCATTTCTGGATTACGCACGCTTGGCTGAGTTAAAACTGCAAACTCAAGAGCTTTATCACATCCATTGATGCAGGCTGAACGCTTTGAAGTTAGTAGTTCTGGTAAATATGTGATTAATTTCTTTGCGTTTTCTGCGTTGCAGCGTAATGTCTTTATAATGTTCACAATATCAACCTCTCCATGATCTGGGTGCCAACTATCATAATCAGTAATCATTGCTACAGAAGTGTAGCAAATTTCTGCTTCTCTTGCTAATTTTGCTTCTGGCATATTAGTCATTCCAATAACATCACATCCCCAGATATCTTTATATAATTTACTTTCAGCTAGAGTTGAAAATTGCGGCCCTTCCATGGCTAAGTAAGTTCCGCCTAAATGTACTTTGATGCCTTGATTAGATGCAGCTTTTTGGCAAATTTCTCCCAACCGTGAACAAGTAGGTTTTGCCAGAGAGACATGAGCTACGCATCCAGGCCCAAAGAAGGATTTTTCCCTTAAAAAAGTGCGGTCAATAAATTGATCAATAATTACAAAATCACCAGGCTCCATATCTTCTCTGAAAGATCCACATGCTGATATTGATACAATGTCTGTAACACCACACCTCTTCATTATATCTATATTAGCTCTATAATTAATTGATGACGGTGTTTGAATATGACCTCTGCCATGTCTGGGCAAAAACACTATCTTAATTCCTTTAATATATCCTATTAAGACTTCATCTGATGGTATTCCAAAAGTACTATCTATATTAACCCATTGAGGGTTTTCTAAGCTATCGATCTCATAAATTCCACTGCCACCAATAATACCAATAATCATTTACTTCATTACCTTATTGAAAATTTAACTTTAATTAGTTCTCTTACAATATCTGTTACTAGCCCAAATTTTTTGTTTTTTTGTTTCCACGGCGTAAATTCTATGTTCTCGTATTATATTTAGAGCATTCTGGGGGTCTTGCCCTTGTTCTACAAGTAATTTCATAGCAATCATTCCAGAACGGCCTTGGCCGCCCTTACAGTGTATTAATATGCGACCGTTTGAATTCAGTATTTCCAATAGTTGTGTAATCTCTTTCTCTAAATTCTCCATAGGGATGTCAAAATCATTTACTGGTAAATGCATCCATGTTTTTGTGCAGTGTGAAATTTTTTCTGGAAAATTATTAATTTCAAATTCATCTAATGTTGTCATTGTAACTATTATATCAGCACACCAGGCTTTGATTTTTTGAAAATCATTTGATGAGTTTGGTTGTCTGCAAATTGCTATTTTACCTGTAGAAAAACCATCAAATGTATATAATTCAAAAGGTTCTTTTTTCATTTTGGGCGTTCTAATTGATAAACTTTAGTTATAGTTGCATAATCTTTATATCCTAATCGAGCGATTGGACGATATTTTGTAATATCTAACTTACCGTTTATAATAAATTCATCTTTAATATGAACAGCTGTTACTAATCCAATTACCCACTTGCTTGTTCCGGGTAAAGAAATGATATCGTGTAATTTGCATTCTAAAGAAACAGGTGCTTCAGTTACAAAAGGTGCTGATACTGTTACTCCGCTTGTTTGAGTGAGGCCTGCAATTTCATATTCATTTTCATTGTGTGGGAAATGACCAGAAGAAATATTCATTTGGTTCTTTAAAGCTTCAGAGACTATGCTAACACAAAAGTTTCCAGTAGCTTCAATATTGCTCAAACTGTCTTTTGGTTCGTCAATGCCTATTTTTGATGGGCCTGAGCCAAAACCAATTATAGGGGGGCTATCTTGCATTCCGTTAAAGAATGAATAAGGAGCTAGATTACTTCGACCTTCTTTATCAATAGTAGAAATCCAAGCAATTGGTCGTGGTGCTACTATAGCTTTAAAAGGATTATATTTTAAGCCATGGTCGTTCAGTTCAGTTGTATAAAACATCTGGTTAGTCCTAGTTTTCACATTTGCTCAATTCTTAACGACATGCTATCCGCAATACTAGTGTAAGAAGTGCAAAACGATTAGATATGTACGAAATAAAACAAGAAAAAAAAGATGATTGGTGGGATGTTGAAAGCCTTCTTGATTTATCTTTTGCTCCCGGAAGAGAGGCCTTAAGTTCTTATAGGCTTCGTGATGGCATTTTACCTGTTGCAGAGCTTTGTCTTATTGCTCGAGACCTTAATGGAATTATTGGTGGATCAATTAGATTTTGGCCAATTCAAATTGGCTCTAAAAAAGCAAAAGCATTACTATTAGGCCCAATCGCAGTACACCCTACTCGACAGGGAGAAGGAGTGGGTGGAGAATTAATCCGATCTGCTCTTGAATTGGCAAAAAATGATGGATGGACACGAATTGTTTTAATCGGTGATGAAATATATTATCAAAAATTTGGCTTTAAGAAGTCAGGTTTCTTAAGTTTTCCGCCGCCAACAAACCCCGACAGACTTTTATATCTAGAATTAAAGTCTGGAGCATTTAAAGGCGTTAATGGCCAAATTCAGAAATTTGAGTAAAGCTTAATAAAACAACTAGTTCTTATTCTGCAACCATTCAACTAAATGATCTCTGACTGATTGAGCCCCTGATTTTCGCGCCTCATTAATTACATTACGCGCTTCATTTAAATCTGTTTTTAATAATATATTTTTCACAGGTCCAATTGATGCAGGTCTCATAGACAATTCGCGTAGACCCATGGCTGCAAAGCACAAAGCTTCAATGGGTTTTCCTGCATCTTCACCACAAAAACTAACAGGTGTTCCATGAACATTGCAACGTTCTGCTATGAGTTCAATAAAGCTTAAATAACTAACATTTAAGGTATCATATCGTTTTCTAACGCGTTCATTTTCTCGATCAGCTGCATAAAAAAACTGTTTTAAATCATTACCACCAATAGAAATAAAATCACATTGTTCAAAGAATTGATCAGGAGCGAAAGCAAGACTTGGTGTTTCAAGCATCGCACCTATCTTTATTTCTGATGGTATTGTATGGCCAATTTTTTTTTCATTTTCTAATACTTTAAAAAATAATTCACGTGCATCTCTAAATTCGTTAAATTGTGCAATAAACGGAAACATTATTCTTAATGAACGACCTTGAGCACCTCTTATTAGTGCTTGCAGCTGCATTTTCATGACGCCCTGCTTATCAAGACCTAATCTGATAGCGCGCCATCCCATCGCAGGATTTGGCTCATCCATTGGATTCATATATGATGCTACTTTATCAGAGCCAATGTCTAATGTTCTGAATGTTACAGGTTTCCCTTTTGCACTATCCATTACATGGCCATATGTTTGGGCTAATTCATCTCTTTTGGGAACAGCATTACGCATCAAAAATAATAATTCTGTTCTAAATAACCCAACGCCTTCTGCTCCGGAGTTTTCTAAACTTGGTAAATCAACTAATAATCCTGCATTCATTTGCAACTTTATTTTTGTGCCATCTAAAGTCTTTGCAGGTATATCGCGAATTTTGGCATATTTTTGTTGTGCTTTAGTTAGCATTGCTAACTTATCTTGGAACGCAATCCGCACTTCGTCAGTTGGCCTAAGATGAATAATGCCTTGTTCTCCATCTACTAGAATTGGATCACCATTCAGTGCTTCTCTAGTTATGTGAGTAGCATGAATTAACATTGGAATAGCCCAAGCCCTCGCTATTATTGCTGCATGGGAACCTACTGATCCCTCTTCAAGCACAACAGCCTTTAATTTTTTCCCGTACTCTAAAAGTTCTGCGGGTCCAATATTTCGAGCAATTAAAATCGCATTATCAGGTATAGCATCAGAAGGATTACGGCCTTGACCCGTTAGTAATCTTAAAAGTCGATTTGATAGGTCATCTAGATCCTGCAATCTTTCGCGTAAGTATGGATCTGGAACTCTTGCCATTCGAGCACGAGTAGAAGATTGCTCTTTTTCAACTGCAAGCTCTGCTGTTAATCCACTATTTATACTTGCTTCTAGTCTAGCCATCCATCCTTTAGAGTTAGCCAACATTTGATATGCTTTTAGAATATCTGTTTGTTCTTTGCCCCCTCCAATACGGTTTGTGCTCAATAAATCGTCTACACTTAGCCTTAATTGGTCCATAGCATCTGTTAGTCTTGTGATTTCTTCTTCGGGATCGTCTGCTATAAGGTTTGAAACAACTATTTTAGGATCATGAAGAAGAACTACACCTTGAGCTGAGCCTTCTTGCGCAATTCCTCCTGTCAACATATGAGCTCTTTTATGTGGAGCAGACATTGCTTCTCCATCTCCAATAAAAGCACCAAGTTCCTTCATCTCAGCGATTACCATTGCAACTACTTCTAGAGCATAAACATCATCATCCGAATATTTCCGAGCTTTACGATCTTGGACCACAAGTACACCTAAGACCTCGCCCATACGTTGAATTGGTATCCCAGCGAAAGAATTAAAAAATTCTTCACCGGTTTCAGGCATATAACGAAAACCTTTAGTTTGCGTTGCATTTTCAGCATTAACTGGCTGCGCTGTTTTTGCTACTCTTCCAACTAGTCCTTCACCAATTCGCATTCTTGTCTGGTGAACGGCTGCTTTATTTAATCCTTGTGTAGCGCATAACTCCAAAGTTAAACGGTCTCTGCGCAAATATATTGAACAAACTTCACTATCCATAGAGCTAGAAACAATCTCAACAATATGATCTAGACGAGCTTGCCCACCTGCATCTTCTGCCATGGTTTCACGAAGTCGTTTTAATAAATCGCGCGAGTCATTTGTTGTGTATTTGGCCATTTTTTTCAGCTTTATGCATTTTCAAGTTCAAATGCATCATGCAATGCTCGGACAGCTAATTCCATATATTTTCTATCAACTAGAACAGATACTTTAATTTCTGACGTTGTGATGACGCGTATATTTACACCTTCATTAGCTAAAACTTCGAACATTTGCGCTGCAACCCCTGCATGGCTGCGCATACCATTGCCAACAATGGAAATTTTTGCGACCAATGTGTCAGCTATTAGTTCTTTATAGTTAATTAAATCTGCGTCCATCGCTCCTGTAAGAGCTTTTTTTGCTCGATTTACTTGATCAACTGGGCATGAGAAGGTCATATCTGTTCGGCCCTCTTCAGATATGTTTTGAACAATCATATCTACGTTTACACCAGCATTAGCCAATGGAACGAAGATAGCCGCAGCAACGCCTGGGCGATCAGCTACTGAAACAAGTGTTAATTTTGCCTCATCTCTAGAATATGCTACACCTTTTACTGCTTTAATATTTTCCATAATATCTTTCTCCTGGCAAACCATAGTGCCTATATTTTCAGATATGTCTTCTTCAAAGCTTGATAGTACACGAAGTGGAATTTTATAACTTCGTGCTAACTCTACTGACCGTGTCTGTAATACCTTTGCACCTAATGATGCTAATTCTAACATTTCTTCATATGAAATGTTATCTAATTTCCGAGCTCCAGAAACTATTCGTGGATCAGTAGTGTATATTCCATCAACATCAGTATATATATCACATCTTACTGCATTAACAGCTGCAGCAAATGCAACTGCAGTAGTATCTGAACCACCTCTGCCTAAAGTAGCAATTCTACCATCAGGCATTACACCCTGAAAGCCAGCAATAACCGCTACTTTGTGCCCACTATCAAATGAATTAATTAAGTTTTCGGTAGGAATTGCATCAATCCTTGCACTTTCGTGATGGCCTGTGGCTTTAACAGGCACTTGCCAGCCTTGCCAGGACCTTGCTTGAATACCCATTTGTTGTAATCTTAAGGCCATTAATCCACTGGTGATATTTTCCCCGGAAGAAACAACCGCATCATACTCTGCTTGGTCATAATCTTCTCGTGTCTCTTTAACCCAATTAACTAATTCATTAGTTTTTCCAGACATCGCTGAAACAATCACAATAATGTCATGGCCATTTTTAACTTCTTGAGCAACCTTTGAGGCTGCATTGGCAATTTTCCCCAAATCAGCTACGGAAGTACCACCAAATTTCATTACTAAGCGTGACATTTAATTTGCCCAACCTTCATTTGTTTCAAACTACCAATTACCTAAATGTATTTATGAGAGCAAGGCGTTAAAGTTTTACAAAACTATACTTTAATTTGTTTGCCGTTTAATCCAGGGCAATGGAATTACTGGAATTCCATCATCTATTAGAGATTTAGCGTCTTTGATTTTTGCTTCACCATAAATTGATCGTACAGGAGAATCCCCTTCATGCATAGCACGTGCTTCGGTGGCAAAGTTTTTGCCAACATTTTCTGATTCTGATTCAATTTTTTTTCTTGCTTCTGATATTTTTTTTTCAATCTCAGATGCCGGTTTAGATAATGAAACAGCTTGCTTTGTCTTTGAAGAGCTTACTTGGGGAGACATTATTGCACGCTTTATTTCATCTGATCCGCACACTGGACAAGATAACATTTTAGTCTTTTCTAATTTATCAAAAGCATCAACGCTATCGAACCAACTATTAAAAGTGTGGTCATTATTACACTTAAGATTATAATGAATCATGATTTAACAAGAAATGAAAAACTTTGAATGTTAAGCAGAATTAAGCTCCAATTTTAACGCCGACGATCTCGTCGCGCAGACATTGGTTGAAATGCAACGGCATTATGAGCCTCACAATAAGGCTTCCCTGTTTCAACATTTAAGCCGCAAAACCAAAAATCTTCAGTTGCTGGGTCGCCAACGGGCCACTTACAGGTTCGCTCAGTAAGTTCCATTAATGATAATTTTTTTGCCTTTTTCTCAATTTTAGCTACTTTTTCCAGAGCCTCAGCTGAAATTTCATTCGCAGAAGGTTGAGGAGGAAGTGGTTGCCCTGCTTTTATTATAGGTTTCCGTGGAGGTATGTTTGTTGCTTTGGGGGTGGAAATTTTACTTTCAGTCGTTGAAATCACAGGTGCCGTTGTTGGAGTCGACTTTATTTTGCTTGGTTCTTTTTTTGTTGTTGCCTTAGCTGTTGTCGCTCTATTTGAAAGCCCTAAACGGTGTACTTTTCCAATAACAGCATTTCTTGTAACACCACCTAGCTCTTTTGCTATTTGGCTTGCGGATTTACCCTCACCCCACATTTTTTTGAGGATCTCTACGCGATCATCTGTCCAAGCCATTTGAATTCTCCAAAGCATATCCGAATTAGGTGAGTCGTTTATCTACCTATTGTTCGGGGATTATTAATCGCAACAACATACCTGTTAGGATTGAGGAGGACAATCCCTACCTCACATTTTATAAAATATTAAATTTTAGTCTTTAAATTAATTTTTTCCCGCCATGCAAGAGTAATTGCACTGATTAAAATTAAAATTATTCCTATTAAACTTATGTGATCAGGTAATTGATTAAATAATATAAAATCATAAAACGTAACAAATATAAGTGTCATATATGAAAAGGGGGCCACATAACTCGCATCGGCTATAGCTATAGCAGTAATATAGCAAGCTTGAGCGCATATCATTAACAGTCCAATTGAAACTAGAGCAATCCATTGATGAAATGTGGGTTGTTGCCAAAAAAAGTATGCAGCAGTTATTGAGACAATAAATCCAATTGAGTTGTTAATAATCAAAATCTGAAATGAGTTTTCAGTTTTTGTAATTATTTTCATACAAATTAATTCAGCACCCATTAAAATGGCTGCAAAAAGCGCTAATAAACCAACAAGTTGAAATGAAGCAATAGATGGTCTTAGCAAAACAAATGCACCAATCAATGCTAAGATAGCTGCCAACCATCTATATTTTCCAATCGTTTCTTTTAAAAATAATATTGCAAACAGCATGGCAAAAACTGGATTCAAAAAGCTGATTGCAGTTGCGTCTGATAAAGGAATTAATGAAGCAGCTGCAAACATTAACGTAACGCCACACCAACCCAATATTGAACGTAAAGCGTGCAATCTTAGATTAGGGGATTTAATTTTGGTTTTTTTAAAATAAAAAATGATTGCTAAGGCCATCCAAGCAAAAGAAAATCGGCCTGCACTAATTTGAAATGGATGCAAACCTTGACCTAACCAATCTTGCCCTAAGCTTTTTGCTAAAATCATAGTGCCTGCTATAAAAACAGTAGCAAGTATTATTAATAGTGCAGCTTGGCTATTCAGATTTAATAATTTTAATTTATTTTGCATGGAAACCTTGATTTAAGAATTATCAAACTGATATTTCATAATTTTTGTAGAATTGACTTAAATACATGAATAGCGCAAATAGATTTTTTAATTTTCTTCAAGGAGTCAAATAATGATAACTTCTGTTATGCCAACCTATGCAAGAGCACCTCTTTCATTCATAAAAGGTGAAGGAAGTTGGTTAATTGATGAAAATTCACAAAAATATTTAGATATGGGCGCAGGTATTGCAGTTAACATACTGGGGCATGCGCACCCAGATTTGGTAAAAGCTTTACACAACCAAGCTGAGAACCTTTGGCATACATCTAATTTATATAATGTCCCTAATCAGAAAAAATTGGCAGATGTTTTAGTTAGTGAAACTTTTGCAGATACTGTTTTTTTCACAAATTCAGGTACAGAAAGTATGGAATGTGCAATCAAAATGGCACGTAAATTTCACTTTGAGAAAGGAATGCCAGAGCGTAATAAAATTATAACTTTTGAAGGCTCTTTCCATGGTCGATCTATCGGAATGATATCTGCAGCTGGGTCTGAAAAGTTAACAAAAGGCTTTGGACCACTATTGCCTGGGTTTGTGCAAATTCCATTTGGCGATCATGATGCATTGATGTCGGCGATTGATGAAACAGTAGCGGCAATTTTAATTGAGCCGATTCAAGGAGAAGGCGGAATTTTACCAGTTCCTGATCAGTGTTTGAAAGGTTTACGAGATTGCTGTGATCAAAAAGGTATTTTGCTTATCTTTGATGAAATCCAGTGTGGAATGGGGCGAACTGGAAAACTATTTGCACATGAATGGGCAGGTGTTGAGCCTGATATTATGGCAATTGCCAAAGGCATTGGAGGTGGTTTCCCATTAGGTGCCTGTCTTGCGACCCTGGAAGCAGCTGAATGTATGACTGCGGGAACTCATGGATCTACGTATGGTGGGAATCCATTAGCAACTGCTGTTGGTCTTGAAGTTATGAAGCGTGTAAACACGACTGAATTTCTAAAAAATGTGAATTATTTAGCTATCAACTTTAGGCAAAGTCTAGAAGCTTTAGTTGCAAACCACCCTAAAATCTTTAAGTCAGTAAGGGGCTCTGGTTTAATGTTGGGTATTGAATGTGTCATCCCAAATATTGATGTTGTAAATGCTGGGTATGATTGCAAAATTTTAACCGTACCAGGTGGAGCCAATGTAATTCGATTATTGCCAGCTTTAAATATTTCGTTAAATGAACTAAAAGAAGCAACTACACGATTGAGTGCATCAGCATCAAAATTAGAGGCGTCTTTATGAAACATTTTTTAGATATTAACAAAACGGATCTGAATCAATTAAATGAAATATTAGAGCATGCAAAAAATACAAAAAATGCAAGAGCTGGATTTTCGAATGGTACTAGTGACATTGAAAAACCATTATCAGGAAAAATGGTAGCGTTGATATTTGAAAAGCCATCCACTCGTACTAGAGTTTCATTTGATATGGGTGTTCGTCAGATGGGCGGCCAAACAATGGTTTTGTCAGGTGCGGAAATGCAAATTGGACATGGCGAAAGTATTGCAGATACTGCGCGAGTTTTATCTCGGTACGTTGATATGATTATGATAAGAACATATGCAGAAGCAACATTGTTAGAGCTTGCTGAGTATTCAAGTGTTCCAGTCATAAATGGCTTAACGGATCGGTCACACCCATGTCAAATTATGGCAGATATAATGACTTTTCAAGAAAAGCATGGGTCTATTTCTGGAAAGAAAGTTGTATGGCTTGGTGATGGTAATAATGTTTGCACATCATTTTTACATGCGGCTGGTAAGTTTGGGTTTAATTTAACTTTTGCAGGGCCTGAAGCATTGAATCCTGAAATTGAAGCTATTGGATATGCTAGATCACATGGAAGTGTGGTTGAGATCGAACGAGATGCTTCAAAGGCGGTTCAAGGAGCTGACTTAATTGTCACTGATACATGGCTATCAATGCATGATGATCAAGCAGCAAGAGCTCGCCGTCATAACCTTCTTAGGCCTTATCAGGTAAATGCGGAATTAATGAATATGGCAAATAAAGATGCAATTTTTATGCATTGTTTGCCAGCACATAGAGAAGAAGAGGTCACTTCAGAAGTAATGGATGGTAAAAATTCTGTTGTTTTTGATGAAGCTGAAAATAGATTGCATGTTCAAAAAGCAATAATGCAATGGTGTTTGGGTAAATAATATAAAATTTTATACCTAAATTTTATATACCTAATTGATCTTTGATAGTCTTAGCTTTTATTTCTTCAACCTCACCGGGCTTCAAATCGTCTAGTTTAAATGGGCCATAAGAAGTTCTGATTAATCGATTTACTCGTAGGCCAACATAATCCATTGCTCGGCGAATTTCACGATTTTTACCCTCTCGAAGGCCAATTGTTAGCCAAGCATTTGATCCTTGCTGTCGATCTAATCTAACCTCCATGCCTTTAAATCTTTCACGATCAATTATTATACCTTTTCTGAGTGGGGCAACCATTTCTTCTGTTGGGTTTCCATTCACGCGAACTCTGTATCTACGGAGCCATCCAGTAGCGGGTAGTTCTAATTTACGTTTTAATCCACCATCATTTGTTAACAGTAATAATCCTTCAGAGTTAATATCCAATCTACCCACAGTCATTACTCGGGGCATATTTTCTGGAAAATAATCATAAATAGTATCACGACCTTTTTCATCTCGGTCTGTAGTCACTAATCCAGTTGGTTTGTAGTATCTCCAAAAACGCACTTTTTCAGCTTCACCTATTTGCTTGCCATTTACTAATATCACATCATTGTTAGTAACTTTTATAGCTGGTGTATCTAAAATCTTGCCATTTAAATTAATTTGACCAATTGCGATCATACGTTCTATTTCACGACGCGATGCAACGCCTGCTCTGGCAAGGTATTTCGCTATTCTTTGTGGTTCATCTGACATGCTCCTCATATGGAGTAATGAAAGACTGCTTGCAAGACCTGCATTTTTTGCGCATTCAGAATTATGAATAATTTTATATCATTTATGCCTATAGCTCTTAATGAGGCAAGAAAAGCAGCGTGCCGTGGTGAAGTTCCTGTAGGCGCCGTGATAGAATTGAATGGTAAGATAATCTCATCTGCTGGAAATAATACTCGGAAGTTAAACGATCCTACTGCCCATGCTGAAATTTTAGCAATTCGAGAAGCGTGCTCAATTTTAGGTGTTGAGCGGCTTATTAATGCTAATTTATATGTAACACTTGAACCATGTCCAATGTGTGCTGCAGCAATATCAAATGCTAGAATAGCTAATTTATATTATGGAGCTAGTGACTCAAAGTCTGGTGGTGTTGGTCAAGGCCCCTGTATTTTTAATCACCCTCAATCTCATCATAAACCTGAAGTTTATGATGGAATTTCTGAAACAGAGTGTAAAAAATTACTTTTAGATTTTTTTAAAGAAAAAAGAGATTAATTTTTTACTACAATAATATTTAACATTTAATCATTATTGATATCAAAACCTTGCGTATAATCAATCAGCGCGTTAAATGAAACCAGATAAAAAGATCAGGATTTTAATCATGTCGATTGATAAAGAAACTGCACGCCGCGCAGCACATTTAGCTCGGATAGCAGTACCAGAAGAAGAATTAGAAAATTTAGCTCAAGAACTTTCTGGTATTGTTGGGTTTATGGAGCAATTACTAGAGGTAGATGTAGAAGGTGTTGATGCTCTTACATCAGTTTCACCAATGGCCCTCCCTAGAAGAACTGATGTCGTTTCTGACGGCGATCAAATTGATAAAATTCTCAAGAACGCACCAGACTCTCGCGAAGGTTTTTTTGCAGTTCCAAAAGTAATGGAATAGATGATGACTGATTTATATAAATTTACTATAGCTGAAGCGCGTTCTAAATTACGTAACAGGGAGATTACATCCCTTGAATTAACAGAGTCTTGCATAAATGCTGTTGAGGGTTCAGATGCTTTGAACGCTTATTGTTTAAAAACGCCTGATTTAGCACGAGAACAAGCTAAAAAAGCAGATGAATTGTTGGCAAAGGGAAACACACAAGACATGTGTGGAATACCATTAGGTATAAAAGATTTATTTTGTACTAAAAATGTTAACTCTCAAGCAGCTTCTAAAATATTAACAGATTTCAAGCCTCAATATGAGAGTACAGTTACAAGTAGATTATGGGACCAAGGGGCAGTTATGCTTGGCAAGCTTAATATGGATGAGTTTGCTATGGGATCATCAAACGAAACATCTGTTTATGGGCCTGCAGTAAACCCTTGGCGAAGAGATGGATCTGAAAAGAAGCTAACTGCTGGGGGTTCATCAGGTGGTTCTGCTTCAGCAGTTGCGGCTGATTTATGTCTTGGTGCCACTGGTACAGATACTGGGGGCTCAATTCGACAACCTGCTGCATTTACAGGAATTGTTGGCTTAAAACCTACATATGGGCGGGTATCTCGATGGGGAATAATTGCTTTTGCATCTTCTCTTGACCAAGCTGGCCCAATGACAAAAACTGTTAGAGATAGTGCTATTTTCTTAAATGCGATTTCAGGTCATGATATTAAAGATAGCACTTCTGCACCATTTATAGTGCCTAATTTTGAAGCAGCAATTACTGGAGATATTAAAGGCAAAAAAATCGGTATTCCAAAGGAATATAGATTAGATGGTATGCCTGATGAGATCGAAAAACTCTGGAAAGATGGAGCGGAAATGTTACGTGATTCTGGGGCTGAAATTGTTGATGTTTCACTTCCTCATACGAAATATGCACTGCCAGCATATTATGTCTTAGCTCCTGCTGAAGCGTCTTCAAATTTGGCGCGATATGATGGTGTGCGCTTTGGGCATCGAGCGACTTTAAAAGCTGGAGAAGGCATAGATGAAATGTACGCTCGCACTCGAGCTGAAGGCTTTGGTGATGAGGTTAAACGTAGGGTTATGGTTGGGGCATATGTACTTTCTGCTGGCTTTTATGATGCTTATTATCGCCGGGCTCAACGTGTGCGTACTTTAATAAAAAAAGATTTTGATGATGTCTATTCAACTGGAGTTGATGCTATCTTAACTCCTGCAACACCTTCTGCGGCTTTTGGCCTTGGTGAAATGAAAAATGAAGATCCTATAAAGATGTATTTGAATGATGTTTTTACAGTCACGGTTAACCTTGCAGGATTGCCTGGAATATCTATACCGGCTGGATTAAGTTCTGAAGGTTTACCATTAGGTCTGCAACTAATTGGTCGTCCATGGGAAGAGGGTGAAATGATAAACATTGCATCAGTTCTTGAAAATGGTGCAAAATTTAATTTTAAACCAAATAAATGGTGGTAATATGCATAGGATTTTAGTTGGCTTATTTTTTGTGATGTTATTTGCAGGTTGTGAAGAAATTCCTGCACCCGTTAGTGCTGGTTCAATTATTGTAAAGCCGCTGACAAATATTATAGAAACTACTCTTAATCCAGAAGTTAGTGCTAACAATCTTGAAGCTGTTAATGAAGATTCTGAAATATTAGAAGAGAGTTCATCTGTTGTGGCGCCAGAGGGTTTATATGAGCCTGCTTTGTCATTGCCGGGTGGTAAAGATGCCTCAAAGCAAGAGATAGTCATAAATAAAATTCGTGAAATTACATTAAAAAAACGAACTAAAACTTTGGATTTACTTGAGTACAGTGCTTCACAAAGCCAATTGGTTGGAGAGCAAGTGTATAGCCGATCAGCTATATGGTATGAAAACGGTAATAATTGTCATGAATACTCAATACCAGAAATAGCACAAATGGCTTTTCTTAGTACAGGAGGCCCCAAACGAGATGCTTTGCTTTTGGATGCTGATGGAGATGGGTTTGCTTGTACTTGGATCCCAGTCCGATAGATTTCTTATGGATCATGACTTAAATATTATTCAGCATCCCTCACCAAATTTTGGTATCAGACATGGAGGGATTTCTCCAAAAATAATAGTATTACATTACACTGCAATGCAAAACTCTAATGATGCATTGAATCGCTTGACAGATCCAAAAGCAGAAGTATCTGCCCATTATTTAATTGATAAGTTTGGTACTATTTTACAATTAGTAGATGAAGAAAATAGAGCTTGGCATGCTGGATGCGGTTCTTGGGGTGAGATAAATGACATTAATTCTAATTCAATTGGTATTGAATTAGATCATTGCCCTTCTATTGATAATAAATTTAATAAAAAACAGTTATCTTCACTGGAGGTCTTGTTGTTTGATATATTAAAGCGAAGGCCTCAAATAGTACCTAAATTTATCATAGGTCATTCTGATATGGCCCCGGGGCGTAAATCAGATCCAGGAATGAATTTTCCATGGAAAAGGTTTTCGGAAAAAGGATTATCAATCTGGCCAAAAAATATTTTAAATGTTCAAGTGGATTGGGATATATTTAAATATAATGCAGAGCGATTTGGATATCGTGCGCCGACTGACAATACTGATGGGTGGACTAAAGTGCTGGATGTATTTCGGCTTAGGTTTTTACCAGACAAAAAGGGTGATTTATCTCAAGATGATATGGGGATGATCATTGCTCTTGCTACAACTTGGCCAAATAAAACAAACAATAATTAATTGTAATGGTTATTGACCCTTTCACCTTCATCTACTAAGCGAATATAGCGGATGGCTGGGCGGCCGCGCGCAAGCGAGGAAAGTCCGGACTCTTTACAGCAATGGCGGCGGGTAACGCCCGCCTGGGGTAACCCAAGGGAAAGCGCCACAGAAAAAAAACCGCTCACTATAAGTGAGTAAGGGTGAAACGGTAGGGTAAGAGCCTACCGCAATGTTGGTAACAATGTTGGCATGGCAAGCCCCGTCAGGAGCAAAACCAAGTAGGAACCGTGTGCCCTTAGGGGCGGGGTAGCTGAAGCCCCAACTGGTTCGGGTGGTTGCTAGAGCATTATGGTAACATAATGTGCAGATGAATGGTCGCTCACGACAAAATCCGGCTTATAGGCCATCCGCGTTAATGTTAATTAAAATAAATTGGGTTCTTATGGGCTTTTGACTATATGTTCCTTATACGTTCTAAAATTTTGCTCTTTTAATTAATTATCTTCTGATGATTGATATATTTCAGGAACTACATATTGTGGCTATTTTTTATATAAGCACTAATTGTGCTAATTAATATATTGTATTATAACTAATCCCATAAAAAACCATAAAAACCCAAGAAATACCTTTTATTGTTTCATAAAATCAATTACTAATAAGATATGATGAGGATGGGCGTATCAATTGGACAACAAGATCCATGGATACCAAACGGTTTCATACAGGCACCTCCCCATCAAAAAAGTAAGATCTGGATGGATGCGAGCAGACACCCCCCCAGGTGGTATTCCATAAACCAGACGGTCCAATAGGACTATGGCGGTGGATCAAGCAGTGGCAGCAGCTTGGTTCACCGTTTCACTTTAATGGCATTGGCCAAGGATTAAGAGGTTACGATAGTGACGCGTAGATTTAGAGGCGAAATCGTTCAAAAAGTGGACGGTAAGGGTAGAGTTTCTATCCCAGCAGCTTTTCGCCGTGTCCTTGAACAAGGTGATCCCGATTGGACAGAAGGCTTGCGACCTGAGTTGGTACTTGCCTATGGCGGGAAATCACAGAAATATATTGAAGGTTATACCGTGCAGGCCATGGAAGATATTGAGAATGCTATTGAGGCAATGCCTTATGGTAACGATCGTTCAGCAATGGAAATGAACTATTCTACAAAATCATTGCAGATGAATATTGATGAAACTGGTAGAATTATTTTGAGCCCTTTATTAATTGATAAGTTAAAAATTACTAATGAGGTTGTTTTTGCTGGAACTGTTAAAACATTTCAAATGTGGCATCCTGAAATTTATAAAGAGTACGTTGATCAAAGAGAAATTGCATTGGCTGAGCGAGGTGAAGGATTTGATCTTCGTCAAGTATTGAATAAACCGATTGGTGAATAGGCAATGAGTTTAGCTCACAAATATTCATCTTCATCCCCCCACATACCCGTCCTATTGGCGCAAATTTTAGACTCAGTAAAACCAATATCTGGTAAATGGGTTGATGGTACGTTTGGGGCTGGCGGTTATACTCGAGCAATTTTGGAAGCAGGTGCTGATGTTGTATATGCAATTGATCGTGATCCTGAAGTTTTTACATCTGCAGAAAAATGGGTTGGTGACTATGGTGATCGTTTAAATTTGATTCATGGAACATTTGGAGACCTTGATCATCACGTCAAAAGTGAAGGTGCTAATTCAGCTGATGGTGTTGTATTAGATATTGGTGTTTCTTCAATGCAAATAGATCAACCCAATAGAGGCTTTTCATTTATGAAGGATGGCCCACTTGATATGAGAATGGCTCAATCAGGGATGACTGCTGCTGATATTGTAAATTCAGTTGATGAAAATATTTTAGCAGATTTAATATACTTATATGGTGAAGAGCGTGCGTCAAGACGAATTGCTCGCAACATTATTAAGGCTAGAGAAATTTCAAAGTTTGAAACAACATTTCAGCTAGTGAAGGTAATTGAGTCTAGTCTTCCCCGATCAAAGCCAGGGCAAATTCATCCTGCAACAAGGACATTTCAAGCTTTAAGGATAGCTGTGAATGATGAGCTTGGTCAATTAGTATCTGGATTAAGGGCAGCTGAAAATATACTCAAAGAAGGTGGTGTACTTGCAGTGGTCACATTTCATTCTTTGGAAGACAGGATTGTAAAAAGGTTTATTCAAGCACGTTCAGGTAATAACCCAAAAGGCAATCGATATCAGCCTGAGCTAGTAGAGGAAGTAGCCACATTTAAAAAAATTGGGCGAAAAGCTATAACAGCAACTGAAGATGAAGTTAGATCTAATCCTCGTGCTAGATCAGCCAAATTGCGCTTGGCTAGGCGTTTAGATAATGTTGCTGGAGAATTTTCAGCTTTTGATATTGGGCTGCCAAAATTTAATTTAGGGCAGTTAAACTGATGAGAATTTTTATATATATCGTATGTTCTTTTATTGTAATCACAATGGCTTACTGGGCATATACTGAAAACTACACAACTCAAGCATCTATACGACGTGTAGAAGAATTGAATAGATTGGTAGCTGATGAAAAAGAAGCGATATCAATTTTAAATGCTGAATGGGCATATTTAAATCGCCCTGAAAGATTATCTAACCTAGCAGATTTAAATTTTATAAAGCTAAAGTTAGTTCCTTTGGCTGCACAACATTTTACTGAATTAGAAGTTATTCCAATGTCTCCAAGGCGAAGTTTGGTAGTTAGCTCACCAGTTTTAGTTTCAAGCGATGGGGGTAAACAATTCCCATGAGAAGAAAACCTTTACGGCCACTTGCTCACATAATCTCTGCGCGCCAAAATGGTAAAAATCCTGATTTTATTGAAGCAAAAGAGAGATCAAAGCGCAATCAAGCCTTACAGTTAAAAACACGAGTAAGAGCTGAAAATAGACTATTAGTACTTGGTTTAATTTTTATTATTGGATTTTCTGCTATAGGTGGAAAAATGGCAATGTTAGCTTCAAGTTCTGTTCAAGAAGTCAGGCAATATAATACTGGTTCTAAAATTATAAACCAACGTGCTAATATAGTTGACCGTAATGGTAATATTTTAGCAACAAATATGTCTACACAAGCTCTTTATGCTCAACCGCCTTTAATGATTGATCCAAAAAAAGCTGCAGATGACATATATAAGATTTTTCCTGACTTAGATTATGAACGACTTGTTAAAAATTTTGGTAGTGATAAGCGTAAATTTGTTTGGGTTAAGAAAAGTGTTTCCCCGGAACAGCAGCAACTTGTACATGATTTAGGTGAGCCAGGTTTACTTTTTGGTAATAGAGAAATGAGGCTTTATCCAAACGGAAAATTGGCTGCGCATATTCTTGGTGGTACGAGATTTGGTGAAGAAGGTGTCCGTGCTGCTGAGATTGTAGGTGTTGGAGGTGTTGAAAAGTACTTTGATAAAATGTTACGTGATCCAGCTTTAGAAGGAGAGCCATTAAAACTTTCAATTGATTTGACTGTCCAAGCAGCAACACGTCAAGTTTTGAAAGATGGAATGCGCTTAATGAATGCAAAAGGTGCTTCGGCAATATTAATGGATGTAAACACTGGAGAAATCATTTCTCTTGTCTCATTGCCAGATTTTGATCCTAATAATCGACCTAGAGCTGCTATATTGGGGGATCCTTCTGAAAATCCATTATTTAATAGGGCTGCACAGGGGCTGTATGAATTAGGTTCGACATTTAAAATTTTTACTGCTGCGACTTCATTGGAAAAGGGGTTGGTAAACCCACAGACCATTATTGATACGACGCCATTTAGATGGAATCGAAAAACTTATAAAGATTACAAAAATTACGGACCAACTAATTCTGTTGAAGATATAATAATGAAATCGTCTAACGTTGGGACAATTAGAATGGCTTTGGCTGCAGGTACATCTGCTCAAAAGAAAACTTTAAAAGATTTGGGTTTCTTTGAAGCAGTTCCTGTTGAGCTGGGTGAGGCTAGTCGGACAAAACCACAAATACCAAAAAATTGGTCGGACACTTCAACAATTACAATATCATTTGGGCATGGAATTTCTGCAACACCATTACATTTGGCAACGGCATACTCAATCGTTGCAAATGGTGGATTTAGGGTAAAACCAACAATAAAAAAAATTGATTTTGGGAATTTATCCAGGGAGCAAGTCATATCCCCGAAAACCTCACAACAACTGATATCTATGTTAAGGCGAGTTGTAAGTGAGAAAGATGGTACTGCCAAAATGGCAAAAGTTGAAGGATATGAAGTTGCTGGTAAAACTGGTACTGCTGAAAAAATAAAACCAACTGGAGGGTATTATGATGATAAAGTCATAGCGACTTTTGCATCAATTTTTCCAGCCAGCGATCCAAAATATACATTAGTGGTGTCACTCGATGAACCGGAGATAGAAGTATATGGTAAAAATCGCAGAACTGCTGGGTATACTTCGGTTCCTGTTGCTGCTGAGATAATAAGCCGTGTAGCCCCTATTCTTAATCTTCGCCCAATTGTCCCTAACAATAAAATGACATACACTTCAATTAGCAGTCAATAAGAGGCAGCAAATGTCCCAAACTTTTTCAAAATATAAAAGACTAAATGAGTTAGGTTTGGTTCCCTCAAATGAATTTCAAGATAATCCTTTTATAACAAACATCACTGTAGATAGTCGTATTGTTAAAAAAGGTTATTTATTTGCAGCAATGCCCGGATCTAAATATCATGGTATCAGTTTTGTTAAGGCAGCTATAGATAACGAAGCAGCTGCAATTCTGACAGATCATGAAGGCTTTACCATTGCAAAAAAAATATTAGGAAATATTAATATTCCCATAGTTATTGCCAAAGATCCAAGGATGAAACTGTCTAAGATTATGGCAAGATTTTATGGCGCTCAACCTTCAACAATGATTGCTGTAACTGGGACAAATGGAAAAACGTCAGTCGCAAATTTTACAAGACAAATTTGGGAATTGTTAGGCAAAAAAGCTGTGAATATTGGAACAGCTGGTGTCGAGGGTGCTGTTTCAATAAGTCTTTCGCATACAACCCCAGAACCTACTTTATTACATAAAATATTATATGATCTTGAAAACAGTGGTGTCTCGCATGCATCAATGGAAGCTTCAAGTCATGGTTTGGAGCAAAGAAGGTTAGATGGAGTTTATTTGACTGCAGCAGCATTTACTAATTTTACACATGACCATTTAGATTATCATAAAAATTTTGATGCTTATTTTGCTTCAAAGCTTGGATTATTTAAGCGTGTTCTATCGCCAGAAGGATCTGTAGTTATTAATATGGATGACGCAAGGGGGCATGAAATACATGAAATTTCAAAGTTGCGTGGGCAAGATATTATTACAGTTGGACAGCACAATTGTGATCTTACCTTGAAAAAATGTAACTTTGACGCCACTGGCCAACAAATACTATTCTCATGGCATGATGAAATCAAATCTATTCGATTAGATTTGATTGGATATTTTCAAGCTATGAATATATTGCAGGCTGCAGCTTTAGTGATTGCTTGTGGTGAACAGCCAAATAATGTTTTTGATACTCTAAGCGAATTAAAGACTGTTTCTGGCCGAATGCAATTAGCTGCTAAGCGTGCAAATGGTGCATCTATTTTTGTAGATTATGCACATACTCCAGATGCTGTTGAAACTGCCCTAAAAGCAATGCGGCCACATGTTATGGGGCGTTTGCTAATTATAGTTGGAGCGGGTGGAGATCGTGATGTTAGCAAACGTGAGTTAATTGGGAGGGCTGCGGAAAAATATGCAGATGTTGTTTTCGTAACTGATGATAACCCAAGAAGTGAAGATCCTGAATTAATACGAAAAGCAATAATGCATGGCTGCCCTAATGCAACTGAGATTGGTGATCGTGCTACAGCAATTCTAACTGGTGTTGATGCTCTGAATCCAGGCGATGCACTATTAATCGCTGGGAAAGGTCATGAAACGGGTCAAATAATTGGCGATGATATTTTGGCTTTTAATGATGTAGAGCAGGCTAGTATAAGTGTTTCTACTTTAGATGAGTTGCTGCCGTGAACCTCTGGACATCAAAAGATGCTGTAAAAGCAACTAACGGAATTTCTAAAATTAATTGGGTTGCAGATGGAATATCTATTGATACCAGAAATATAAAGCCTGGAGATTTGTTCGTTGCATTAAAAGATAAACGCGATGGGCATGAATTTGTAAAAGCTGCGTTTGAAAAAGGGGCCTCAGCTGCTCTCGTTTCAAAAGTCCCGGATGGAGTTAATGAAAACTTTCCGCTTTTAGTTGTGGAAGACGTTTTTGGAGCTCTTCAGAGTATGGCTAAATTTGCACGCGCCAGAACTAAGGCTAAAATTATTGGTGTAACAGGTTCCGTAGGTAAGACTTCAACTAAAGAAATGTTGAAAACTATTTTAACAGAAAATGGTAAAACCCACGCAGCTGAAAAAAGTTATAATAATCATTGGGGTGTTCCCTTGACACTTGCACGCATGCCAAAAAATTCAGATTTTGCCATAATTGAAATTGGAATGAATAGCCCAAATGAAATTCGACCACTTGCTAAATTAGCAGCATTAGATGTTGCAATCGTTTTAAATGTTGCTCCTGTACATTTAAAAGCATTTAAAAATGTTGAAGAAATAGCGTTTGCAAAAGCTGAAATTTTTGAAAATTTAACATCAAAAAATTCAGCAATTGTTAATAATGATTTGTCTACGACTCAGATTTTGTTGAAAACTGTAAAAGCAGTTGGTGCTAATCTTGTTACTTTTGGACAAAAGGATAAATCAGATTTTAGATTAGTTTCTAGTACATGGCATAAAAATAAAACTTCAGTTAAAGCTAAGATAAACGATCAAAATATACATTTTGATTTTTGTGCAGAAGGCGATCATTTTTCGATGAATGCATTAGCAGCTTTTGCTGCTGCTGAGTTAGTTGGAGCAGATCGAAAAATTACAACACAAGCTTTTTCCAATTGGCAAGCGCCAAAGGGAAGGGGAGAGCGAAAGAAAATAAAATTTGGATTAGGTAATATTGAGTTGATAGATGAAAGCTATAATGCAAATCCAATATCTATGGCAGCTGCTCTTAAAGTTCTTTCTAATAGCAAATCTTCAGGTCGAAAAATTGCAATATTAGGTGAAATGGGCGAATTAGGTGTAGAAGAAAATCTTTTTCATTCAGATCTTGCAAGAATTGAAGGAATAAAAGAAATCGATGTTTTTTATCTTGTTGGACCATTAATGCGCTTCATGTGGGATGAGTTGCCAGATTATAAAGAAAGTAAATGGTTTGAGAGCATTGATGAATTAATTATGGAGATTGGAAGTTTGATAGCGGTAAATGATACTATTATGGTCAAAGGTTCAAATTATACAAAAGTTTCAAAAATAGTTGAAGCAATAAAAAAGGTTAGTGTTTAGGCACAAATGAAGGAGTTTTAATAATGTTATATTTTTTAAGCGAGTTATCTGATGGTGGCGATGCATTTAATCTTTTTAGATATATTACATTTCGTTCAGGAGGTGCATTTTTCACAGCACTAATCTTATCATTCATTTTCGGCGCTCCTTTAATTCGTCGATTAAGGAAAATGCAAAAAAATGGGCAACCAATTCGTGAGGATGGACCTACAAGTCATATTATAGAAAAGGCTGGTACACCAACGATGGGAGGAGTTTTAATACTTGGAACCTTGCTCTTTTCATCTTTATTATGGGCACGTTCTGATAATGGTTATGTCTGGATTGTTCTTTTAGTAACTGTAGGTTTTGGTGGAATTGGATTTCTTGATGATTATTTGAAAGTAACAAAAAATAATGTTAAAGGTTTTTCCTCTAAAGCGCGAATATTATTAGGTTTATTAATCTCTTTAATTGCTGTTTACTGGGCCCAAAGGCTTCATTCAGAAGACTTAAGTCGGCATTTAGCTTTACCCATCTTTAAAGATACACTTATAAATTTAGGTATTATTTACTTCCCGTTTGCAATGATCGTTATTGTAGGAGCAGCTAATGCTGTTAATTTAACTGATGGCTTAGATGGGCTGGCTATAATGCCAGTAATAATTGCTGGTGGAACGCTAGGTGTGATTGCATATGTAGTTGGGCGAACTGATTTTACAGCTTATTTAGATGTGCATTACGTGAAAGGTACTGGTGAATTGTTAGTTTTTACTTCAGCATTAGTTGGAGCAGGTTTGGGATTTCTATGGTATAATGCCCCTCCTGCAGCAGTTTTTATGGGTGATACTGGATCATTAGCATTAGGTGGTGCGCTTGGTGCAATAGCCGTTGCTACAAAACATGAATTAGTATTAGCAATTGTAGGCGGTTTATTTGTGGTGGAAGCATTATCTGTAATAATTCAAGTTCTTTACTATAAGAAAACAGGTAAACGTGTTTTTTTGATGGCACCAATTCATCACCACTTTGAAAAAAAGGGTTGGGGTGAATCTCAAATTGTGATCCGTTTTTGGATAATTGCGCTAATCCTTGCCTTAGTTGGCTTAGCTACATTAAAGTTACGTTAATGATACCTGTTCGTGGATATAATGGATGTAAAGTTGCTGTCTTAGGGCTAGGACGATCGGGCTTAACTGCAGCCAGAGCATTGCGAGCAGGTGGTGCAGTACCAATTGTTTGGGATGATAATGAAAAATCAAGAATCGCAGCAGATGCAGAAGATTTTGTTGTTCTAGATCTTAATAAAGATTCATCATGGCAAGATGTAGTTTGCTTAATAGTTTCACCTGGAATACCGCACTTATATCCACTTCCACATCCAATTGTTTCAAAAGCTTGGCACAATGGTGTTGTTGTTGATAATGATATAGGACTATTTTTCCGTTCTTTTGCTACTCAAGAATGGGATAATTTTGATGTTATACCAAAAGTCGTGTGTGTTACTGGCTCAAATGGTAAGTCTACTACAACAGCTTTAATTGCTCATTTGCTTGAAGGTTCAAGTAGAGATATTGTAGTGGCAGGAAATATTGGCCGAGGGGCTTTAGATATCCCTCCTGCGCAAGATGGCACCATTGTTATTTTGGAATTATCTTCTTATCAATTAGATCTAGCTCGCGCGCTAGCACCAGATATTGCAGTATTTATGAATTTGTCACCCGACCACTTAGATCGTCATAATGGTATGGGTGGATATTTTTTTGCAAAGCGTAGATTGTTCGTAGATGGAAATCCAGATCGAGCAATAATTGGAGTGGACGAAATTGAAGGTCAATTCTTAGCAAATCAATTACGACAAGATGCAAAATCTGGTGACCCTGTCATAAACGTTTCTGTAAATAAAAAACTTCAAAACAAGGATTGGTCAATTTTTGCTAGAAAAGGTTTCTTATCGGAATGGCGAAAGGGGCGGCAGGTAGCATCGATTGACTTGAGGCCAATGTCTGGTTTGCCAGGAGAACATAATCACCAAAATGCTTGTTGTGCTTATGCTGTTTGCAGATCGATTGGCATGGCTCCCAAGCAAATTGAGGAAAAGCTTATATCTTATGTTGGTTTGCCTCATAGGTGTCAAATAGTAGGTACTTTTGATGGCGTAATGTATGTTAATGATAGTAAAGCTACAAATGTTGATTCTGCAGAAAAAGCACTACTTGCATTCAAAAATATTTTATGGATTGTTGGTGGAGTACCTAAGGACGGTGGTATTTTACCTTTAAAACCATATTTTGATAGAATAAAAAAAGCTTACTTAATTGGAAATAATGTTTCTAATTTAGCTAAAGATTTGGATGGTCTTGATTTTGTAAATGTAGGTACAGTTTCTGATGCAGTTAAATTAGCATCTTCAGATGCTAAGGTTGGTGATGTTGTCTTATTGGCTCCAGCCTGTGCAAGCTTTGACCAATATGAAAACTTTGAGAAACGTGGTGACGATTTCATTAATAATGTCATTATGCTAAATAATGTTTAATTTTTAAATGAGCATAGTCTCGCTTTGATAATTATTTAAATATATGACCTACTAGAATTATAAATTTAAATATGTAATAATAACATCAATAATAATAATAAGCTGAACCCGAAAACGAGGCAGCAATAGAGCAGATGCAGACAGGCGATATCTTATGACGGATATGGTATTTGGAACGGTTGCGCAGCAACCTACCGATCCAATTTTGCCGCGCTGGTGGCAAACAATCGACCGTTGGTCTTTAACCTTTGTAATGATACTTTTTGTCATGGGAATATTATTAGGATTAGCAGCTTCTGTGCCATTAGCTCAAAGGAACGGTTTAGATCCATTTTATTATGTATATAAACAATTATTTTTTGGTGTAATTGCGCTCTTAGTTATGGTGTTTACATCAATGTTAACCCCTAAAATAATTAGAAGGTTAGGAACAATTGGTTTTATTTTCTGCTTTATAGCAATTTGCTTTTTACCTATGCTTGGTACTGATTTTGGCAAAGGGGCGGTTCGATGGTATTCTTTAGGATTTGCTTCTATCCAGCCTTCAGAGTTTCTGAAACCATGTTTTGTTATTTTTACAGCTTGGTTAATGGCTTCAAGCTTTGATGTGGGAGGCCCTCCCGGCAAACGGATGTCTTTTGTTGTATGTGTTTTAGTAGTTGGTTTATTAGCTTTACAGCCTGATTTTGGTCAAGCTTCCTTGTTCTTAGCGTCATGGGGTTTGATGTATTTTGTGGCTGGGGCTTCACTTATATTAATGTTTATAATGTTTGTTTGTGTTGTTGGAGTTGGAATATTTTCATATAATAATTCAGAGCATTTTGCACGAAGGATTGATGGATTTTTAAATCCTGATATCGATCCTCGAACACAATTAGGTTATGCAACTAATGCAATTCAAGAAGGTGGATTTTTTGGAGTTGGCTTAGGTGAAGGGTCAGTAAAGTGGTCTCTTCCAGACGCTCATACAGACTTTATTATTGCGGTTGCAGCGGAAGAATATGGCTTGATTTTAGTCTTAATAATAATTTCTCTATTTGCTGCAATTACAGTTAGATCACTTTTGCGCCTTATGAACGAGAGAGATATATTTGTTCGACTTTCTGGAACTGGGATTGCAGTGCTTTTTGGAATGCAAGCAATGATAAATATGGGTGTTGCAGTTAGACTCTTACCGGCAAAAGGGATGACATTACCCTTTGTTAGCTATGGTGGGTCTTCATTATTAGCTGGTGGAATTGGATTAGGTGTCTTGCTGGCTTTTACGCGTAGGCGAGCACAGGGCGATATTTCTGATATATTATCATCAGCGAAGATAACAAAATGACAAATAAGCCTTTGATAATGATAGCTGCAGGGGGTACTGGAGGACATATGTTTCCAGCGCAAGCTTTAGCAGAAGAAATGTTAGACCGTGGATGGCAAGTCAAGCTTTCAACCGATTTGAGAGGAAAACATTATGCCACTGAATTTCCAAAAAAAGTAATAATCGAAACTGTAAAATCGTCAACATTTTCACGAGGGGGCTTAAAGAGTAAAATACTGACACCAATATTAATTATTTTAGGTGTTTTAGATGCAATGCGATCTATAAATAAACACAAGCCATCAATTATAGTGGGTTTCGGCGGGTATCCAGCTGTGCCAGCATTATTGGCGGGAGGATTGAAAAAAATTCCTCGAATTATCCATGAGCAAAATGGAATTTTAGGGAGAGTAAATAAACTATTTGCTAAAAAAGTTCAGATAGTTGTTTGCGGTTCTTGGCCAACAGAGTTACCTAAAAATATAAAATCTATACACATTGGAAACCCTGTCAGAAATAAAGTGTTAAAATATGCAAGTTCACAATATATAGCGCCTGGTGATTGGCCATTGAGCTTACTAGTAATTGGAGGCTCCCAAGGCTCTAGCATTGTTTCAAAAATTACAGCGGAAGCAGTAACTTTATTACCTGAAAATTTGCGTATGAATCTTAGAGTGGCATGTCAGGTGCGAAAAGAAGATAGTTATAAAATTGAAAAAATATTTTTAGATTCAAAAGTAGATGCTGAAATTCAAGAATTCTTTCAAGATGTACCAATGAGAATGTCACAGGCACAATTAGTAATTTCACGTGCTGGTGCATCATCAATTGCTGATATCTCTATCATAGGCCGCCCTTCAATATTAATACCATTTGCAGCTGCTACTAATGACCATCAAAGGGCTAATTCTATGGGATTAGTTGAAGTCGGTGCAGCCGATGTGATAAATGAAAATGAACTAACTCCAAAAAAGTTAGCTGATTGTATTGAAAAAATATTATCATCAGATCAACTGGCTTCAAAAATGGCAAAAGCGGCATTAAAACAAAGTAAGCCAAATGCTGCAAACGAATTTGCGGATTTGATTGAAGCTACTATTAGGAATAATCAAAAATGATTTCCACAACCAAATTACCTTCGCAACTAGGTACAATACATTTTATAGGTATTGGAGGTATTGGGATGTCAGGAATAGCAGAGGTACTAATAAACCAAGGGTATATTATCTCTGGCTCTGATTTAAAAGAATCGCTGATTACAAAACGTTTGGTGAAAATGGGAGCAAAAATTCAATATCCACAAAAGGCAGAAAACGTTGAAGACGTGGAAGTTGTGGTTATTTCGTCTGCTATTAAAACTGGAAACCCTGAATTAGATCATGCACGCATATTAGGATTACCGATTGTTCGCCGTGCAGAAATGCTTGCAGAATTAATGCGATTAAAGTCGAATGTTGCTATTGCGGGCACTCATGGAAAGACCACTACCACAACAATGGTAGCTACATTATTAGATCATGGTGGAATTGATCCAACTGTCATTAATGGTGGAATAATTCATGCTTATGGATCCAATGCGCGAATGGGTACTGGTGAATGGATGGTAGTTGAGGCAGATGAAAGTGATGGTACTTTTAATAAACTCCCTGCGACAATAGCTGTTGTAACCAATATAGATCCTGAGCATATGGAGCATTATGGAACTTTTGATAATTTAAGAGATGCTTTTTATCAATTTGTCTCAAATATACCGTTTTACGGTTTAGCAATTTGCAACACTGATCACCCAGAAGTGCAATCTTTAGTTGGAAGAATCGATGACAGAAGAGTTGTTACTTATGGTTTCAATAAACAAGCTGATATTCGAGCAGAAAATTTAAAATTTAAAAATGGTTGTGCATATTTTGATATTTTACTGCAATCTGAAAATACTTATATTGATAATGTAATGCTGCCCATGCCGGGGGATTACAATGTTTCAAATTCCTTAGCTGCTGTTGCGGTGGCAAGACACCTTGGTATGAATGCGAAACAAATTCGCAAAGGCCTCTTTTTATTTAAAGGTGTTAAGCGGCGCTTTACACTTGTAGGGGAGATTAATGGTGTAACTATAATTGATGATTATGCTCACCATCCAGTTGAAATTTCTGCAGTTTTGAGTGCTGCAAGGCAAGCAACTAAAGGAAAAGTAATTGCTGTACATGAGCCGCATAGATACAGCAGATTAGATAGTTTATTTGAAGATTTTTGTAATTCTTTTAATGATGCCGATATCGTTGGTATTACGGAAGTATACTCAGCTGGAGAAAAACCTATAAAAAATCGAAACCGTGATAGTTTAGTAGCTGGATTAAAAGCAAGGGGGCATCGCAATGCTTTTGCAGTTAAAGATGAAGAAGATTTGAAAAGCTTTTTTGTAAAGAATTGTAATGAAGGTGATCTATTGGTTTGTTTGGGTGCTGGAACGATAAGTGCATGGGCATATGGACTATCTGATAACATAATATCATAAATTTAATTGATAAATTTATCTATTTTTAAATGAGGATGTATTTTAAGTGAGTATTTTAATCATAAATTTAAATGTAAGGTTAGATTATGAGTGAAATATTACTACCTAAAGTGCGAGGTGTAATTGTTACTAATCGACTAATGTCAGACCTTTCATGGTTAAAAGTTGGTGGTATGGCTGATTATCTATTTCAACCTGCTGATGAAAAGGATTTATCAGAATTTTTGTTAAATACTTCAACCAAAATTCCAGTTTTTACAATTGGAGTTTGTTCTAACCTTATTATACGTGATGGTGGAATTCGAGGCGTAGTTATAAAGCTTGGGCGTGGATTTAATAATATAAAAATATTAGATAATAACAGAATAAGTGTTGGATCAGCCGCTTTAGATGCACATGTAGCTAGAAAAGCTGCTGATGCAGGTCTCGATCTTACATTTTTAAGAACCATACCTGGGACGATAGGTGGGGCAGTAAAAATGAATGCAGGATGCTATGGCAAATACATTTCAGACGTTTTTGAGAGTGCAAGCGCAGTTACTAGAGATGGAAAATTTATAACCTTACAAAGGGAAGATATACATTTTGATTATAGGTCATCTAAAATTGCAAAAGGTGTAATTATTACAAACGTAATTTTAAAAAGTAATCAAGCTAATCCAGTTGATTTAAAAAATAAAATGCAGGAAACTTTAGACAAGAGATCTCATAGTCAGCCAGTAAAAGCCCGTTCTTGCGGATCAACCTTTAGAAATCCTTCTGGTTTTTCTTCCACTGGTCAAGTTGGAGATGTACATGATTTGAAAGCTTGGAAGGTAATTGACGATGCTGGCATGCGTGGCGCTAGTATAGGAGGAGCTCAAATGAGTGAAAAACATTCTAACTTTATGATTAATAATGGGGATGCTACTGCGGCTGATTTGGAAAATTTAGGAAGAGAAGTGATTAAAAAGGTTTACGCAGAGTCTGGGATTAAGTTAGAGTGGGAAATAATGAGGGTTGGAGAGCCCTTAGTTGAATAAAATTCTAAAGCCCGATTAACAGGGTAAGGAAGAGGATGGTATGTCGAGCAAGGCAATCACCCGTGTTACAGTGCTAAATGGTGGCCCGTCAGCTGAAAGAGAAGTTTCACTGGTTTCGGGTACTGAAATTGCATCTGCATTGCGCGGAGAAGGTTATACTGTTTCAATTATAGATGCGGGTGAAAATCTTGCATCAGAAATAAGTGCGTCTAATCCCGATGTTGTATTTAATGCATTACATGGTCGATTGGGAGAAGACGGATGTGTTCAGGGGTTGCTAGAATGGATGCAAGTTCCATATACTCATTCTGGAGTTTATTCATCTGCACTTGCCATGGATAAAGAAAAGACAAAAGATATCTATAGATCGGTAGGCTTACCTGTAGCAGCATCCATGTTGGTTCCTAAGTCTGAAATTTTACACACACACCCAATGCCTGCCCCTTATGTAGTAAAACCATATAATGAGGGATCTTCTGTTGGAGTATATATAGTAAATATTGGTGATGATCCAATTGCAAACATTACAGAAGAATTACCTAATATATTAATGGTAGAAGAGTTTATTCCTGGGTATGAGCTCACAGTGACAGTAATCGATGGTAATGCCCTTACTGTAACAAATATAATTACTGATGGTTGGTACGATTTTGAAGCAAAATATGAAAATGGTGGATCATATCATGAGATACCAGCAAAAGTCCCAAGTGAAATTTATGAAGCATGCATAGAATATGCAGAGCGTGCTCATAAATCTTTAAATTGTCGAGGGTTATCACGCACTGATTTCCGTTGGGATAAAGAATTAGGTCTTGCTGGACTGAAATTATTAGAGACTAATACACAACCTGGTATGACCCCCACATCATTAGCGCCTGAACAAGCTGCTTATAAGGGTATATCTTTTGGTGATTTAGTACGTTGGATGGTGGAGGACGCATCATGCAATCGATAGATAGAAAAGAGCCTCAATTAAGACGTATGTCTTCTATTGAATCTATAAATAATAGGAAGCAACATGCTCCAAATATCGCACCTCTTGGAGAAGTTTCAGCTGAAAAAATAGGACGATTATTTGGACAAAAAACGCCTGAAAAAAATATTAAATCTGACCCTGCGCCAAGTAAAATAAAATATAAAATTAATCGAATGTGGTTATCTCCGATTATTAAGAGTACCTTATATTTTGGGATACCTTTGTTTATATTAGTAATCTTCAGTGCGTATATTTATTCAAGCGATGGTGTGCGTATAAAATTTACTCATGTTTTTGAGGATGCAAAATCAAATATTCAAGCTCGCCCAGAATTTCAAATTGAATTAATGAAAATTGATGGTGCATCTGAAACGCTTGCAATGTCCATTCGTAAGTCATTAGAGCTAAGCTTTCCAATAAGTTCATTCGAATTAAATCTTCTTGATATGAAAGAGAAAATTCAAGAGATGAAAGAGGTAAAATCTGCATCACTTTTTTTACGGCCAGGTGGGTTGTTAGAAGTAGAATTAATCGAAAGAGTTCCGCTTATTATTTGGAGAAACGGCTCATCATTGGAAATGATAGATTCTGAAGGGGAAATTTCTGGCATTCTTACTTCACGACTTGATCGGCTTGATTTACCACTTTTTGCAGGTGATGGTGCTAAATATTTTATTTTTGAAGCTTTAGATATATATAAAGTGGCTGATCCAATATCTGATCGATTGCGTGGTTTGCGAAGAATGGGAGAAAGAAGATGGGATATGATCTTAGATCGAAATCAAATCATTCAATTGCCTGAGAATGAGCCAATAAATGCATTAAAGCGTATTTTAGCATTAAACTCTACTCAAAATATATTAGCACGTGATGTTGAGACAATCGATATGCGCGACACTTCAAGGCCAATTTTGCGTCTTTCTGACGTTGCAACTGAAATCATCCGCACATCTGTATCAAAAGAATAGAGAAATAAAATGAATACTCTTTATGAAAATCAAAGAACAATGCGTCAAAAAAGGCGTGCAGCTCTACAAAGAGGTGTAGTAGCCATTTTAGATGTTGGTACATCAAAAATAGTTTGTATGATTTTGCAGTTTGATCCATCGGTACAAATAAATGCAACTGAAGGGATTGGAGCTATAGCTAATCATGGTTCTTTTCGTGTGATTGGTGTTGCAAAAACTCGATCTCGAGGTGTTAAGCTTGGTGAAATTATAGCAATGGAAGAAACGGAACGTGCTATTAGAACTGCCGTGCAGGGTGCTCAAAAAATGGCTAATATTCGAGTGGATCATGTAATGGCTTGTTTTTCTGGAGCTCAACCTAAATCATATGGCTTAACCGGTGATGTTCAGGTTGAGACTGGAAGTGTCACAAATGGGGACATTGGAAGAGTTTTGGCTTCTTGTGATACTCCTAATTTTGGTGATGACCGTGAAACAATTCATGCTATGCCAGTGAATTTTGCACTCGATCAAAATCCATCTCTATCAGACCCACGTGGGCAAATAGGACATTTGTTATCAGTTGATTTACATCTTTTAACAATTGATGCCCGAATATTGAGTAATTTGATAACTTGTATCAAGCGATGTGATTTGGAGTTGGCTGGGGTAGTTTCATCTGCCTATGCATCTGCTATTTCAGCATTAGTTGAAGATGAACAGGAGTTAGGTGCTGCATGTATCGATATTGGAGGTGGATCAACCTCCGTATCGGTCTTTTTGCGAAAGCAGATGATTTTTGCTGATTCAGTTCGTATTGGTGGTGATCATGTTACATCTGATTTATCATCAGGGCTCCAAATTCCACGAAATACTGCTGAACGGATTAAAACAATCCACGGTGGTGTAATAGCGACATCAATGGATGACAGGGAAATGATAGACGTTGACGGTCAAACTGGTGACTGGGATCATGATCGACGTAAATTTACGCGATCTGAAATTATTGGGATAATTCGGCCTCGCATAGAGGAGATATTGGAAGAAGTTTATCATAAACTTCAAGCTGCTCGCTTTGATACCTTACCTAGTCAACGCATTGTTTTGACTGGTGGAGCAAGCCAAATTCCTGGAATGGAAGGCTTGGCTAGTAGAATTCTTGGCCAACAAGTGCGCTTGGGTCGTCCATTGAGAGTTCATGGTTTACCGCAAGCTGCCACTGGTCCTGACTATGCTGCTCCTGTTGGGCTGGCTCTTTACGCAGCTCACCCTCAAGATGAATGCTGGGATTTTGATTTACCTGAAAAGCGAATGGGTGCCATGCCTATGAAGCGTGCAATGCAATGGGTTAAAAATAATTGGTAAATTTTACTTTCATGGCTTTATAGCCATTATAATTTATTTTTTTGATTACTCATGTTTTTTGTACGATTTTTCGTGACGTGAGCGAATCAGTTTGTTAGAGTAAAGTATAAAAAGTCACAAAAAGTGACAGAGCAGTAAAATTTAAAACAGGCGGACAGACCATGACTCTGAATCTCCAAATACCTGAAGTAGCAGATTTGCGTCCAAAAATTACCGTTTTTGGTGTTGGCGGTGCGGGATGCAATGCAGTTAATAACATGATCGAGAAAAATCTTGATGGAGTTGATTTCATTGTAGCCAATACAGATGCTCAGGCATTGCAATTATCTAAAGCAACAACACGTATCCAATTAGGTGAAAAAGCCACTGAAGGTTTAGGCGCAGGTGCCCAACCTACGGTAGGAGCTTTAGCGGCTGAAGAAAGTATTGAAACAATTGTTGACCACTTAGCTGGAAGCCATATGTGTTTTATAACTGCAGGGATGGGTGGTGGCACTGGCACTGGTGCTGCTCCAATTATCGCTCAAGCAGCGCGTGAGCTAGGAATATTAACTGTTGGTGTTGTGACAAAGCCGTTTCAATTTGAAGGATTTAAAAGAGCTCGACAAGCAGATGATGGTGTTGAAACCTTACAGTCTGTAGTTGATACACTTATCATAATTCCAAATCAAAACTTATTTAGAATAGCAAACGAAAAAACAACCTTTACTGAAGCTTTTAGCCTTGCAGATGATGTTCTTTATCAAGGGGTGAAAGGTGTAACAGATTTAATGGTACGTCCAGGAATAATAAATTTAGACTTTGCAGATATACGAGTTGTAATGGATGAAATGGGCAAAGCCATGATGGGCACTGGCGAAGCGTCAGGCGAAGATCGTGCTATTCAGGCTGCAGAACAAGCCATAAATAACCCACTATTGGATGAAATTTCATTAGATGGAGCTCGTGGAGTGTTAATTAATATTACAGGTGGTTCAGACTTGACGCTATTTGAAGTAGACGAAGCTGCAAATAGAATTCGTGACAAAGTTGATCCAAATGCAAATATACTTGTTGGTTCTGCTTTAGATGAAACACTCGATGGTACAATGCGAGTTTCTGTAGTTGCTACTGGAATTGATGCGGCAGAAAAAGAGGTTGGTGAAACACCTGTTCCCCGCAGAACATTGAAATCTCCTCTACCTTTAAGAAACGACGATGTTGTAGCTGAAAAAGAAACACCAAATATAGATTTGAATACAGCCGTGGCTGAACTAGAAATTGAAACAGTTTCAAGTATTCAAGAACCGACATTATTTGATGATAATAATGATGATGGTATGAAGAGCAATACACTTGAAGACGATAGTAGTATTAATACAGAGCTTCCGGAGCCTGCATACCAGCCATTTCGTGAGGATGACTTTGAAGTAAGCACTCATGGTGAGCCTGAATTTACTAATATTTCTTCAGAGGTTTCTGGCCAACCTAGCCCTGAAATTATGGCTCGGTTGCATGCTGCAGTGCAAAAACAACCAAGGCAGGAGCCATTAAGAATTAGTCCTCAGCAAAACCTAGAACAAACTCATGTTCAAAATAAACAAAGTGAACGAAAGAGTGTATTTGGTGGATTGATTTCAAGAATGACTGGTACATCAGTAGTAGAGCCTGTGTTTAGAAGCCAACCTAGAGTGCCAGATGAACCTCGTTATAATTCTGAATATGAAGAAATGAATGTTGAGGATGATCAGGTAGAAGTGCCAGCCTTTCTAAGGCGACAAGCAAATTAAATAAAAAAAGGTGCGGATTTCCGCGCCTTTTTCTTTTGAATTGTTACAAATATTACAATTTTGTTTATTTTGGACACAAACCGTGAATTGAGTGATCGTGTTAAAAGTTGTATGTATAGATAAGTTAAAAAACTCGTGTATTAATTGGCCAATTATCTATGCAAACTACAATTAAAAAATCAATTAAAATGTCAGGTATGGGGCTTCATTCTGGAGTGCCCTCAAATCTGATCATATCGCCTGCTTCAGCTGAATATGGAATATGGTTTCGACGTAAAGATGTTTTAAATCGAGATAATTTGATTCCTGCTAGATATGATGCAGTTAGTAATACACAACTTTGTACACGGATTAGCAACGCTGATGGTGTTGAGGTTTCAACAATTGAGCATTTAATGGCTGCGCTATCTGGTACTGGTATACACAATGCTATTATTGATGTTGATGGCCCAGAAATCCCAATAATGGATGGATCATCAGCTCCTTTCGTAAGTGCAATTTTAAAAGCTGGTATACAAAAACTTGACTCACCTATCCGTGTTATTCGAATACTCAAGCCTGTAAAAGTAGTAGTTGATGATTTTGAAGTCAGTCTATCCCCAAGTGAAACTTTAAAAATAGATTTTGAAATAGACTTTGAAGAAACAGCAATAGGGCACCAGGAAAAGAAATTGAATATGGCAAATGGATCATTTGTTAGGGAGCTTTCAAATTGTAGAACCTTTGCTCGTAGAAGTGAAGTTGATCACTTGCAATCCATGGGATTAGCACTTGGTGGTAGCTTGGATAATGCAATAGTTGTCGATAAGGATATTGTATTAAACCCTGAAGGATATCGTCGTTCAGACGAATGTGTTGGTCACAAAATGTTGGATGCCTTAGGTGATTTATATTTAGCAGGTGCTCCAATTCTGGGGGAATATAAAGCTAAACGAGCAGGGCACCGTGCAACAAATCTATTATTGCATGCCCTTTTTGCTCAGACGAATGCTTGGGAAATGGTGGAATGCCCAAGTGATATAAGCCATGATTTACCCGGCGCAGATATTTCATGGGATGATTTTGTCCAGTGATAAAATAATATGATTTTATTAATCTATATTTAACTATTAAAATAAATAGTTTTCCTTTCCATATGATAAGCTAGATAATATAAAGTCGTCAAAGATTATAAAAAAATAGGAATGTCTTCATGAATATCAAATGGGGTAAAATATTATTGCCATTGGTTGCCTTTTCATTTTTTTTGACAGGTTGTAACGATCTAACTGATAAAGAAACTCCAAAAGAGTTAACAGCTAAAGAAATTTATTTACAAGCTGAAGTAAAGTTAAAAGACAGCTTACATGCTGAAGCTTCTGAGCTATATGCAAAAGTCGAACGTTTATATCCATATTCTGAATGGGCTAAAAAATCTTTATTAATGTCTTCGGTAGCTAATCATAAAGGAGGTTTTTATGAAGAAAGCAGGCTTGATGCTGAAAGGTATTTAGATTTTTATCCAGCAGATACTAATGCTGCATACGCTCAATATTTAATTGCATTAAGTTATTATGATCAAATTGATAATGTAAGTAGAGATCAATCGGTAACATTTAAAGCATTACAGGCTTTTAGAACTGTCATAGAACGTTATCCTGATAGTGAATATACTTCACCATCTCTTCTTAAGTTTGATTTATCCTTAGACCATCTTGCAGGCGCTGAAATGGAAGTCGGTCGCTATTATTTAAAGCGTGGTCATTTTGGGGCTGCTATTTCTAGATTTCGTGTTGTTGTAGAAGAGTTTGAGACTACGAGCCATACCCCAGAAGCATTACATCGTTTGGTGGAATCTTATTTATCATTAGGGTTAAATGCAAATGCACAAACAACTGGTGCAATACTAGGATATAATTTCCAGGCCTCAGATTGGTATAAAGATACACATGTTCTTCTAACTGGTCGCGGTATTTCAACTGAAGCTGTTAATGAAGATTCATCAAGCTGGCTCACTAAAATATGGCGTAATGTCACTCCAAAAAAACGGCTGTAGATTAAATGCTGCGTGGTCTATTCATCACAAACATGTTGTTAATTGAAAGGCTGGAATTGAACTTTCAACCTGGATTAAATGTGTTAACAGGTGAGACTGGTGCAGGCAAATCCATATTGCTCGATAGTTTAGGTTTTGTACTTGGATGGAGAGGGCGTGCAAGCTTAGTACGTGATGGTGCTGATAGTGGAGAAGTCATAGCATATTTTGATATAAAGAATTATAGTTCAGTCCGAAAAATATTATTATCTGCTGGAATACCTGATACAGAAGAATTGATATTACGAAGAACAGTCAACCTTGATGGAAGAAAAACAGCCTATGTAAATGATAAGAGATGTTCAGGTGAAATATTAAAACAGTTATCTGATGTTCTCGTAGAATTACATGGGCAACATGACGACCGTGGATTGTTAAATCCCCGAAGCCATATAAATTTATTAGATAACTTTGGAGATATCAATATTTCAAAGCTTCGCTCTTTATGGAAAAGCTATAAACAAACAGAAATAAAACTGCATAATGCAAAGTTAGCCTTTTCAAAATCAGAACAAGATAATGAGTATATAAATCATTCAATTAATGAGATCCAGGAACTAGCACCTGAACAAAATGAAGATGAGCTTTTAGACATTAAAAGAAGATCAATGCAAACTTCTCAAAAAATACGTGGAGATATTGAGAAAGCATCAGAACTTTTAAGTTTAAATGGGGCTGAAGGCTCTTTAACTGATGCTATTCGTTGGATTGAAGAAATATCAGAACATGCAGATGGTTATTTAGATAATGTTGCGTTTAATTTGTCTTCTGCAATCTCTAAACTATCAATTGCACAACAAGACATAGATAAATATTTGAGCTCAACAAACTTTAATCCATTAGAATTAGAAAAAATTGAAGAAAGACTATTTGCAATTCGTGCATTGGCCCGCAAACACTCTGTTTTACCAAATGAATTGAATGCCATTTTAAAAGAATTAATTAGAAATCAAGAAAATTTAAAGTTAAACAAAGAAGAAATTACTTATTTAGAAAAAAAGTTGTCTCAAGAAAAAGGTGATTATGATAAATATGCTCATTATTTATCAAAAATGAGAAAACAAGCAGCAAAAGAATTAGAATTTGCAATGGGTAATGAAATGGCTCCTCTTAAGTTACAACATTCAAAATTTATTGTTAATATTAATTTAAGAAATGCTAATGAAGACGGCGTTGATGAAGTAGCATTTATTGTTTCAACAAATCCGGGTGCACCGGCTGGCCCTATAAATAAAATTGCTTCTGGTGGGGAATTGTCTCGGTTTCTACTTGCTTTAAAAGTATGTCTAGCGAAATCTAATCAAAACCTAACAATGATTTTTGATGAAATAGACCGAGGTGTAGGTGGGGCTACTGCTAATGCAGTAGGGCAAAGATTATCAGAAATAGCGAAATCAAGCCAAGTACTAGTGGTAACACATAGCCCTCAAGTAGCTGCAAAAGGGGATCATCATTGGCAAGTTCTTAAAACTGTAATTGATAATGTTACTGTAAGTAATGTTATTGAATTAAATCCTAATGCACGAATAAATGAAATTGCTCGCATGTTATCTGGGGATAAAATTACTCCTGAAGCCAAAGCCGCTGCTAAAGCGCTTCTATAATTTTTACTATTTAAAAATAATTAATAATTTTTAGGACTTGAATCAAGATCAATCATTTTCCCTGGATTCATTATATTTTGTGGATCAAAAAGTCTTTTTAAGTCTGTCATTATTGATAATGACTCACCATGCTCTTGCTCCATAAAATTTAATTTTCCTATACCTATTCCGTGTTCTCCAGTTATAGTGCCTCCAACATCTAGTGCTCTATGAGCCATTCGACTTGCAAGTAATTTATTTAATTTCAAATCTTCTGGATTGTTGGGATCACTAAATAATAATGTATGATAATTACCATCACCAACATGGCCAATAATAGAACCAATTACATTAAATTCTTTTAAATCATTTTGTGTGTCTTTAATTGCTTGCGCGAGTTTAGATATTGGCACGCATATATCTGTAGACATGCCAATTTGATTTGGAAATAATGCTTTTGTTGCGTAATAAGCTTGGTAGCGTGCTGACCATAGTTTATTTAAATCCTCAGGTTTTGTGGACCATTGAAAATCGCCGGCGTTAAAATCTTTTGCAATATTAGCTATAGATTCTGCCTGGCTCGCTACACTTGATTTAGAGCCATGAAATTCCATAAATAAATGGGGCTTTTCGGGGTATTCTAACTTTGAATATTGGTTTATCGCACGTATTGATATTTCATCAATTAATTCAATTCGAGCCATCGGTATACCCATTTGTATTGCCGTTATGACAACATCTACAGCGTTATCGATAGTTGGAAAATCACAAACTGCCGCAGAAATTGCCTCAGGTTGGCCTTTTAATGCTACGGTTAATTCAGTGATAATTCCTAAAGTTCCTTCGCTACCAACAAATAATTTATTTAAATCGTATCCAGCTGATGATTTTTTAGCTTTTGTTCCTGTTCTAATAACTCTTCCATCAGCTAATACAATTTCCATTGCTAAAACATTCTCTCGCATTGTTCCGTATAAAACTGCAGTTGTACCAGATGCTCTTGTTGCTGCCATTCCACCTAAAGTTGCATTTGCTCCCGGATCAACTGAGAAAAACAATCCTGTTGAACGTAATTCCTTGTTTAATATTTCTCTAGTTACACCAGGTTGAACTATAGCAAACATATCCTCAGAATTTATATCAAAAATATTACTCATTTCAGACATATTTAAGGTAATACCACCATGTAGGGCTAAAGCATGACCCTCTAATGATGTTCCAACCCCCCAGGGAATAATAGGACATTGATATTTTGCACAAATCTTAACTATTTCTGAAACTTCTAATGTGCTTTCTGGGAAAGCAACTGCGTCAGGTATCATTTTTGGAAAATAAGTTTCATTTTGCCCATGTAAATCGCAAACAGATTTAGACGTATTTAACCGATTTTTAAGAAGTGCTTTAACTTCTGTTATAGCTGCTGCAATATCAGTCATAGAAATCTCCCAATTGTTTGTATGATAACTTAGAGATTGTAATTATTAAAGGGTCAGTTTGTTGAATGACTTAAAGAAAGAAAAAATTAATGAGTTGATGCAATTAGTATCAAAACACTTAAATATTATCCGCAAATATGGCTTAAGTCAGATGCAGTTTTGGATTATTGCTTTATGTATTGGCGTGGCGTCAGGGTTAGCAACACTTGGCTTTAGACTTGCTATAAAATACTTACAATTATTCTTTTATGGTGAAAGTGGAGTGTCATTAACTAGTGCAGTATCTGAATTGCCTTGGTTTACAATCGTTACAATTCCAATAATTGGTGGAATAATTGTTGGATTAATTTTACATTTTTTTACGAAAGATGGACGTGCTAGATCAGTTGGGCATGTCATTGAAGGTTCGGCATTATATGATGGGAGAGTTGAGGGAAAAGCAGGATTAGCTTCAAGTGTTGCATCTTTGGTTACGCTTTCAACGGGGGGATCCACTGGGCGTGAAGGCCCAGTTGTTTTATTGGGGTCATTAATATCTTCGAAAATATCAAGATGGATTAATGCAGATGGAATTACTGGGCGTAATTTGATGGGTTGTGCAGTTGCTGCTGCTGTTTCTGCATCATTTAATGCCCCTTTAGCTGGTGCCTTATTCGCTCTTGAAGTTGTATTGCGACACTATGCAGTCCAAGCTTTAGCCCCTATATTAATCGCTTCAGTTGCTGGTACAGTAGTTAGTCGTCTTTATTTTGGTAATGTAACAGAATTTACCCTTCCAGTTCATACACAAGATTTTTATATTGAATTACCGGCACATCTACTTTTAGGAATTGTATCTGCATTTGTTGCTGTAAGCTTTATAAAATCTGTATTTTGGGCGGAGACTTTAGGTGATAGATTGCAAAAAATACTCCATATCCCAAATTGGCTTCGTCCAGCAATTGCAGGAGCTTTTTTAGGAATAATTGCTATCAAATTCCCTCATATAATCGGAGTTGGATATGAAACAATGTCACTTGCCTTAAATGGCAATTTATTTTTTTGGACAGCTATAATTTTTGCGTTTTCAAAAGGATTAGCAGTTATCATAACTTTGGCTGGTAGAATGGGTGGTGGAATATTTTCTCCTTCATTAATGCTTGGTGCTCTTACTGGGTTAGCTTTTGGTTGGATTGCAGTTTCAATTTTCCCATCAGTTCAAGGTGATGAAACACTTTATGCAATATCAGGAATGGGTGCAGTTGCTGCTGCTATATTGGGCGCTCCTATATCAACTATTTTAATAGTCATTGAACTTACAGGAGATTGGCAAGCTGGGCTTGCTGTTATGGTGGCTGTTTCTATTGCCACGGCTTTTACAAGCAAAATGGTACATCGGTCGTTTTTCTTGACACAATTAGAAAGAAGAGGCGTTCATTTATCCGAAGGTCCGCATAATTACTTATTAGCAAAATATAAAGTTATAAGTATTATGCGTGAGATAGAAACAATAACTAAGATAAATAAGAAATATTTATGGCGATTGGTTGACCAAGGACAATATTTAGATGCTGGGGCAAACTTAGAAACGGCAATGCCTATGTTTCAGAATGGGACAATAGAATATCTGCCTATCTTGAGTATTGGATCTGAAAAGCACTCCACAGAATTAGTTGGAGCATTATATTACATAGATGCGTTAAAGACCTTCAATAAAGCCTTATTTGATACATCGAAAGAAGAACACTCATAGATTTAAATTGATTTACAAGCAATTTTTAACCAGCTTTTCGCTGTTTTAGTTAGTATGGGACTAAGCTTTTTATAAACATTTGAATGATAATTATTTAGCCATTTTTTTTCATATTCAGTTAACAAACTTAATTTTATCATATTATGGTCTATGGGAGCTAATGTGAGAGTTTCAAATTCTAGCATTCTTCTTTTATCAGGTATTTTTCCCTTAGTAGACTCTTTGACATAGATCAAATTTTCTATTCGAATGCCAAATGAATTTTTTTTATAATAACCGGGCTCATTAGAAATGATCATTCCAGGCCTTAATGCAATATTGTTTTGACGTGAAATAGCTTGAGGTCCTTCGTGTACTGATAAAAATGAGCCCACACCATGCCCTGTACCATGATCAAAATCTAATCCTTCTGACCATAAAGCTTGGCGCGCAATTGCATCAATATCTCGCCCTGATAATCCAAGTGGAAATTTAAGAGATGATATCGCAATCATACCCTTTAGTACTAATGTACTTGCTTTGATTGCCTCCTCTGGAACTGTCCCAATTGCGATAGTTCGAGTTATATCTGTTGTCCCATCTAAGTACTGCCCACCACTATCAATTAACACTATGTCGCCATATGATATTTGACGATTTGTTTTTGTATTTACACGGTAATGGACAATTGCTCCGTTTGGCCCTGATCCACAGATTGTATCAAACGAAATATTTTTCAATTTACCAGTTGCACGACGTTTTAATTCCAAATGTTTAACAAATCCAATTTCATCCATCGTAATATTTGAATTTTTATTCTGAACTTCAGACAAAAATTCCACAAAAGCTGCACCATCTCGGATATGGGCTTTTAGACTTCCTTCTAGTTCAGTTATGTTTTTACAAGCCCTTAACATTAAAACTGGGTCACTATCATAAACAAAAGAAACTTTTTCTTTTTCTAAAATGCTTTTGATTGCTATCGGGGCTCTTTGTGAGTCTATACGAACTATACCAGTCATAGCATTTAAAAATTCACCAAAATATTTTATGTCACATATATTAATATTTGATCCTAAATGTTTTATTAATTTATTATCAACCTTATTTTGGTCAATAAAAAGATTTGCTTTCCCTGATGCACTTATTGTTGCAAAACATAATGCAACAGGTGTTTGAATAAGGTCGGTTCCCCTTGTATTTAATGCCCATGCAATACTATCCGGTTGTGTAAGTACTACGGCAGAATGCCCTTTTTTAGAGAGGTTTTTTGCAATAATTTTTAGCTTTTCATTATGCTCTTGGCCAGAATATTTTAAAATATGTGGTACCATTAAATCAAGTGGAGCACTGGGTTGGTTGTTCCATATCAAGTCAATAAAGTTATCAACTTCAACAAGCTTAATAACATCCCTTTTCTTAGATTTAATTATCTCAATCTGGTCAATAGTATGAAGCCATGGATCATAAGATAAAACTTCATGTTCATTTAGATGATCGTTGATGCAATTAATTAATGTATCGTCTGGAATCTTGCAAATTCTAAAAATATTCTCATCACATTGATTTGCGGCTTGTATCGTGTACCTGCCATCTACAAATAAAAATGCTTTATCTTTAAATACTAAACAATAACCCGCACTCCCTGTAAAACTTGTCAACCATTCTAAACGCTTATCTCGTTCAGAAACATATTCGCCCATATGTGTGTCATTTCTTGGAATTAAAAAAGCGTCTACATTATTTTTCAGCATTTCTTTCCGAAGTAAAAAAATGCGATCTTTTGCTGTTCCTGGAATTGTTTTTTCATCAAATGATTGAAACATTATTTGCCTTGCCGTTTATGTAAACGAGGGTCATTATCAAATAGTCCGGCTAGTTGTTCAGTAATAGCACCTGCAAGTTGTTCAGCATCCGTAATAGTTACGGCTCGTTCATAATATCGTGTAACATCATGGCCTATTCCAATTGCTGTTAATTCTACAGCACGGCGTTTTTCAATCATCAAAATCACATCTCTTAAATGTTTTTCAAGATATGCTGCAGAATTCACAGATAGTGTACTATCATCTACAGGTGCTCCGTCTGATATTACCATTAAGATCCTTCTGGCTTCTGGGCGTGCTATCATTCTTTTGTGTGCCCATTCTAATGCCTCGCCATCAATATTTTCTTTTAATAAGCCTTCCTTCATCATTAAGCCAAGGTTAGGTCTAGATCTCCTCCAAGGGGCATCTGCATCTTTATAGATAATATGTCTTAAATCGTTCAATCGACCTGGGTTTTCAGGACGCCCGTTTTGCAGCCACTCTTCACGGCTTTGGCCTCCTTTCCATGTTCTGGTAGTGAAGCCTAAAATTTCACATTTTACCTGGCAGCGTTCTAATGTTCTTGCAAGAACATCTGCACAAATTGCAGCAATAGATATTGGTCTGCCACGCATAGATCCAGAATTGTCTAGTAATATTGTTACTACAGTATCACGAAAATCAGTGTCTTTTTCTACTTTAAAAGATAAAGGTGTAGTAGGATTTGAAATAATACGAGCTAATCTACCCGCATCTAATAAACCTTCTTCCATATCGAAGGACCAAGATCTATTTTGTTGTGCTTGTAATCGTCTTTGAAGTTTATTGGCCAGGCGAGAAACTGCCCCTTTTAATGGCTCTAACTGTTGATCTAAATAAGCTCTTAATCGCTCCAACTCGTTTGCAGAAGCTAGGTCTTCGGCTAAAACTTCTTCATCAAATTTAGTTGTGAATACTTTATAATTTGGATCAGCAGCAGAAACGGGAGGTGTATGGGGTAAAGCTGGTGGTTCATTTTCGGGTGATTCAGCTTCTTGAGATTCAGAATTTTCTTCATTTTCATCCATGGATAATTCTGATTGCTGGTGATCACTTGATTCCTGTGAATTATCATTATCTTCTTGTGTGTCTTCTGGTTCTTCAGTCGTATCTCCAGATTCATTATCAGGTTCAGTCGATTCCTCGGGTTCATTTTCAGCTTGGTTTGGGTCGTCCTCAGAGTTTGTTTGGTCTGGATCATCACCAAGTTGATCACCGTATCCGAGGTCATCTATTAGCTGACGAGCAAAGCGAGCGAATTCTTGTTGGTCTACAATTTTATCGCCAATATTTTCAAATGTTGCACCTGATCTTTCCTCAATAGTAGTTTTCCATTGATCCATTGCATTTTTAACAGCACTGGGCATTTCTCTACCAGTTGCTATGTGCCGTAAATAATATGATAAGGCTGTTGGCATTGGTATATCTTTGAAAGATGATGCTTTATCATACCCTAGTGCAAGTGCTTCAGATTCTAGCTTAGCTTCTATATTGCCTGCTGTACCTGGCATAGCACGTGCTCCTACAGCTTCACATCTAGCGGTGGCCATTACTTCATATATTTCTTTTGCTTCATTCCCAACCGGCATATAATGATTGTGAATTGTTTCATTATGGAAACGAGTTCGTAATGCATATGCATCAGCAGTTCCACGAGCCAGCAAAACTTCCTGGCGTGTCATACGACGACTAACTTGAGGTAATCGAGCTGTATCGTTTGATAAACCTGGTGGATCAATTGAATATGAAACTGCCAGTTCACTATCCGCAGCCATTGCACGAGTAGCTTCTGCAAGAGCTTTTTTGAAAGGATCTGCAGGGTTATTATTTGAATTATTCATTAACCTAAGCTTACAGATGCAGCACTTTCAGGTAATTCTTCATCAAAAAGCCTTTGATAAAATTCTGCTACTGTTTCTCTTTCTAATTCATCACATTTGTTTAAAAAAGTAAGTCTAAATGCAAAGCCAACATCTTTGAATATATTTGTATTCTGTGCCCATGCAATAACAGTTCGAGGTGACATAACAGTTGAAATATCACCATTCATGAAAGCATTGCGAGTTAATTCTGCTACGGTTACCATTTTACTTATAACATCTGGATCAGTGCCAGGGTTTTTAGCAGTAACAATTGCTGTTTCAGCTTCATGAGGGAGATAATTTAATGTACTTACTATTGACCATCGATCCATTTGGCCTTGATTGATTTGTTGCGTCCCATGATAGAGACCAGTAGTGTCGCCTAGGCCAACGGTGTTTGCAGTTGCAAACAATCGAAAAGAAGGATGAGGTGCTATTATCTTATTTTGATCTAACAAAGTAAGTTTGCCATCAACTTCAAGAACACGTTGTATAACGAACATAACATCGGCACGACCTGCGTCGTATTCATCAAAAACAATTGCAACAGGATTTCGAAGAGCCCAAGGTAAAATACCCTCTTGAAATTCTGTAACTTGTTTGCCGTCAACTAGCTTAATCGCATCTTTGCCAATTAAGTCTATTCTAGAAATGTGGCTATCTAAGTTAACTCTCACCGTTGGCCAATTTAGTTTAGCTCCAACTTGTTCTATGTGCGTTGATTTTCCAGTTCCATGATAGCCTTGTATCATTACTCTTCTATTATAAGTATATCCAGCTAGTATGGCTAATGTGGTATCATGGTCAAATTTATAAGTGCTATCAATTTCAGGTACTCTATCTGAAATATTGGGAAATCCCATGATTTCCATATCACTGTCAATTCCAAATAGGTCTCTTACTTTATATTTAACTGAAGGCTGCCCAATGTCCAAATTGCCGTCTGCCATGTGAATAATCCTTTAATATTGTCTGATATCAGATCAGACTTTCTTTTTTTTTATAAATAGAACTTAAAATAAAATTGGAAAGTGTTTAACCGACACTTTTGTCGGTTAAACACTTAATCTTTAAAGTTTGAGCTATTTTTGACTTGATCCCAAGCCCAAACAACTTTTTGCAAGAACTCTTCTTGTGACCTATCACCACCGTTTAAATCTGGATGTAGTTCTTTAATTAATGATTTATATTTCTTTCGTAATTCAGTTTTTGTCCAATTATCTTTTGCTTCCAAGGTATCAATAGCTTTCCTTTCGTCTGAAGGAAGGCGTTTTGATCCACCCAACGCATCACCTTTGCCTGGATTTTTCGTTGCGTTTTCCCCCAGTACTTGGTGCGGATCTTCTATTCCTAATCTAGCCCATGCTCGCTGTTCAGCGGTTTGCTTCCCTAATGGTTCGGTTTTTCTTTCCCAAACGCGATCAGCCGCAAACTGTTCTTGCAACTCTTCTTCAGAATGTGTTTCAAAAAAATTCCATTTTTGATTAAATTGTCTGATATGTGCCAAACAAAACCATCTAAATTCATCTAGATTATCTGGATTTAGGGGCGCGCGATATTTGCCTGGTTCTTGGCATTCATGATGCTGGCAAGTCATTTTTGATGTTTCTGATGCACCAGACATACCACGCCTTGTTCGCGCACGCTTTTTTTTATCTGCTGATACCGAAATATCAAAATCGAAATTAATAGGAGGCCGTTTTGCCATTTTAGGTCCTTTATTCACTTGCCCGAGTCAGGTAAGAAATACTACTATAATCTAAGCTAATGCCAAGGGTTAATTGGAAAGAAATGAAATGGAATCACGAATAATTAGAGCATTAACGCTTGCGTTTGCTCCTTCTGAGTTAATTGTCATCGATGATAGTGAATCTCATAGAGGTCATGGGGGATACAAAGAAGGAGGAGAAACTCATTTTAATGTTAAAATCCGTTCTAAGGTTTTTTTGGGAATGTCCCAAATATCTGCTCATCGTGCGGTAATGTCTGAGTTAAAATCCGAGTTTAATGACGGTCTACATGCATTATCATTAGATATTGGTGACGCTTAAACTTTACCATCGGTAGGCTCTTCAAATTCATTTTCAACAGCTTCATCAAAAGAGTCTAATTTATTGTTTGCGGTAAACATTGGTTCTTTTTTATTTGAAAAGCTTTTAAATGGATTAAAAGTTTCTGCTTTTTCAATGGTTTCTACGGCTATTTCAGAATTATTTTCACGTTTAAAAACAAGTACATTTTGATATACTTCACGTCGTTTCCTTGTAAAGCCTTGCCGTTCTATTGATGGCAAGTTTTCTGCATGCATGTATTCCCAACCGTTATTAGCCATTTCATTTATTTTTTCGGATAATGCATTTGCAAATCGTCCATCAGCTCCTTTTATTCCTTTTGCTTTTTTGCCAAAAGTTGGAGCAGGTATAACTTTGTACTCATAAAAGGGCATATTTTTTAATCCAAACAGCTTTTGATGTATAAATTTATATAATTTTTTTTAACCATACATTAATACATTTTTATCTACAACTAACCGGTAGAACGGAAATTTATCGTAATTTTTTAATTATGTAACTTTTTTGCAATAATTTCATTTACAGCTTTTGGGTTAGCTTTTCCACCTGTGGCTTTCATTACTTGACCAACAAACCATCCTGCCAACTTTGGGTTGGCTTGAGCTTTTATGACTTGATCAGGGTTTTCGGTCATAATTTTTTCAACTGCTGCTTCTATCTCAGTTGTATCAGTAACTTGTTTCATTCCTCTTTTATTAACAATATCAGAAGGGTTGCCGCCTTCATTCCAAATAATTTCAAACAGGTCTTTTGCAATTTTACCAGAAATGTCACCTTTGCTAATTAAATCTAAAATGTTGCCTAATTGTATTGTAGAAATTGGACTATCTTCTATTGTTATATCCGCTTTGTTCAATCGTCCAAATAATTCGTTTATTACCCAATTCGCAGCCTGCTTTCCATCCCGACCTTTTGCAATTTTTTCAAAATATTCAGCATCAGCAAGGTCTGCTGTCAGGACACTTGCATCATATTCTGTTACATTAAATTCTTTTACAAAGCGGATTTTTTTTTCATCTGGGAGTTCAGGAAGATTTGCTGCAATGGCGTCAACCCATTCTTGTTCGATTTCTAGTGGTAATAAATCCGGATCTGGGAAATACCTGTAATCATGAGCTTCTTCTTTAGAGCGCATAGAGCGAGTTTCGTTTTTTTCAGCATCATAAAGCCTTGTTTCTTGATCAATTGAGCCACCATCTTCTAAAATAGAAATTTGTCGTCTTGCTTCATAATCAATTGCTAATTGAATAAAACGCATAGAATTCATGTTTTTTAACTCACAACGTGTCCCAAGATGATTAAAATCACCCGTTTCTCGGAATTTTTCATATTGGCCAGACTGACAAACGGAAACATTTACGTCAGCCCGCATGTTACCGTTTTGCATGTTACCATCACATGTTCCAAGATATCGTAAAATTTGTCTTAACTTTGTGACATAAGCGGCTGCTTCTTCGGGGCTTCGAATATCAGGCATTGAAACAATTTCCATTAAAGCGACACCAGTTCTATTTAAGTCAACAAATGACATATTTGGGTCCATATCATGAACTGATTTGCCCGCATCTTGCTCTAAATGTATGCGCTCTACTCGGACATTTCTTGCTATGCCAGTATCTAAGTTCACTAAAATTTCGCCTTCACCAACAATTGGATGATATAGCTGACTAATCTGATAACCTTGTGGTAAATCTGGATAAAAATAATTTTTGCGGTCAAATGCAGAATATAAATTAATCTTTGCCTTTAATCCTAATCCAGTTCTCACGGCCTGTTCTATACAAAACTCGTTTATAACTGGTAACATCCCTGGCATTGCTGCATCTACCATTGATACATTTGAATTTGGCTCATTTCCAAACTTGGTTGAAGCACCTGAAAATAATTTTGACTTCGAAGCTACTTGAGCATGAACCTCCATACCTATAACTAATTCCCAGTCACCCTTTGCCCCTGAGTATACTTTAGGTTTTGGTTCTTCATAAATGAGATCTAGCATGATTTATTTTCCTGAAATAACTGGAGTGTGTTCTAAGGTGACACGATCAGATGAGCAAGTCTGAAAAGTTTTCAAAATTATTTAATTTGTAATTTATATTACTTGCATATTGGAAAATATATATATGAATAATTATTTCAGTATTTTATTAACAATTTCTGCTGCATCCTTTGATAATCCATTTGAAGTTTGTATTTTTCGAAGCTGGGTTGTCATCAATATTTGACGTTTCTTATCATAGCGTTTCCAAGTCTCAAATACTCCACACATTCTAGCGGCAGTTTGTGGATTTACTTTATCTAATTTTATCAGCCAATTCGCAACAAATTCATAACCAGATCCGTCTGCCATATGAAAAGAACATGGCATCATAGCAAATGAACCTATTAAACTTCGAAAGCGATTTGGATTTTTCCAATTAAAATCAACATGAGAAGATAGTTTTTTTGCGATTTCCAGCGCTTTTTTTGGTGGTGCTGAAGTAATTTGAATAGCAAACCATTTATCAATAACAAGTGAATCTGATCGCCATTGATTATAAAAATCACCAATACAGTCACTTTTAATATCAGCTGCAATTATTAAGCCAAGTGCAGATAGTTGTTCGGTCATGTTATCTGCAGATTTAAATTGTTCAAGGGCAGCTTTTCCACTATCTAATTTAGTAATATATTTGAGACTGGCATTTCGTAATGATCTCTGGCCTGCATCTCTGGGGTCTGGCGTATATGAATTTTGAAATGTTAAATTTTTATATGTATTTATGAATTGCTTATTTAAATTTTTTGCTATGCATAACTCAAGCTTTGTTACAGCAGTAAAGATTTTATCTGGATCAGGAACAATACCCCTTTCAAACATTGATTGTGCTATTGTTTCCTGTGATGGCAGGGTTAAGAGTAATGAGCGATAAGCTAAGTCTAAATTTTCATCTGATATTATTTTTGAAAGCGCCTCAATGTAAGGCAACAAATCAATGGTAGTTTCGTTAACTTCTGATATCAATAATTCAATTGAAATATTGCGACCAGCCTCCCATTTGTTAAATGTATCAGTGTCATTTTTAAATAAAAATGTTTGGTTTTCTATATTAACTTTCTGTTCCAAAATAATTGGTGCTGAGAATCCACGTAGTAATGAAATGATTGGTTTCTCATTCACTTTAAAATAAAATGTCTGTGATTTTTTATATAAATTAAGAATAACTTCAGGTAAAATTTCTAATCCAGATTTGCCTATAAATCCAGTTCGAATTGGTATTACTTGAGGAAGTTTATTCCTACGATTAAGAGAAGGATTTTGATCTTGATCTAAAGTTAATTCAAGCACTCCATCTTTATAGCACTCTTTTACAGTAACCTTTGGAGTACCACTTTGGCTGTACCACAACTTAAATTGAGTTAAATCTATTTCACAACTATCTTCAAATACCTTAATCCAGTCTTCAATTGTGCATGCTTGTCCATCGTGTCGGTCAAAGTATAATTCTAGAGCTTTATAGTATGAAGCATCTCCAACTAATAGCTTTAACATTCCAATTATTTCAGATCCTTTTTCATAAACTGTTGAAGTATAAAAATTATTAATTTCAACATACTTTTCTGGCCTGCAAGGGTGAGCTAAAGGCCCTGCATCTTCACGAAATTGTCTGGATCGTAATTGAATAACATCTTCGATTCTTTTAACAGCATGGGAACGCTGATCTGCGCTAAATTGTTGATCACGAAAGACTGTTAATCCTTCTTTTAAACATAATTGAAACCAATTTTTACATGTGATGCGATTACCTGTCCAATTATGAAAGTATTCGTGTGCGATAATCCCTTCAATAAGTTCAAAATCACGGTCAGTAGCAGTTTCTTGGCTGGCTAAAACGTATTTAGAATTAAAAATATTTAACCCTTTATTTTCCATCGCACCCATATTGAAATCATCAACTGCTACAATCATAAACAAATCTAAATCATATTCTCTTTTATAAATTTCTTCGTCCCACTTCATGGACCTTTTTAGCGCATCCATTGCATATTCGCACTTACTTTGATCGCCTTCCCTCACGTAAATTTGCAAATCAACATTACGACCGCTCATTGTGATAAAAGTATCTTCGTAAAATACTAAATCACCAGCAACGAGAGCAAATAAATAAGCAGGTTTAACCCAAGGGTCTTGCCACTTTCCATGTCCCATTTTGTTGCCATTAGATAATAGCGTAGGTAAAGTGCTTTCAATAGTTACATTAAATAGAGCCATTACATCTGGCCTATCTGGATAATAGGTGATTTTTCTAAACCCTTGTGCTTCACATTGTGTGCAGTACATTCCTTTAGAAATGTATAAGCCTTCCAGAGCAGTATTGCTTTGTGGATTAATTTCTACTTCAGAAGTCCACGTAAAACCACTTTGAGGAATAAATTCCGATGAAATGGATAAACCTTCAGTGTTTATATTTATCTGGTTTAAGTCTATTTCGCTATTATCAATTTCTGCACTAATCAATTTTAACATACGTCCATCGAGTTCAAGTGAATGTGGTCCATCTATTCTATTGGGGTTTGCTATGAATTTGATATTTGACTTCACGCGAGTTTTAGTTGGATCTAATTTAAAAAATAAATCAACAGTTTCGACCCAAAAAGCAGGCTCTTGATAATCAGATAATAGTATTTGAGGTGCTTCATCTTGGCGCATTTAGATATTTCCATTAATTATTTGTTAAACAGTGTAGAATTGTCTCTAGACTGCAAGAGAAAATTTTGTATACCGTTGCATACATCGTGGCTTGTTTGCAAGATTAAGAATTAACTTGCCTTTTATAATTGGTAATATTACTTGACCAATACCTCTATTGTAGATTGAAATAGAATTTTTATTAATTCAATGTAATATTTCAGAGATAATTGAGTTATTGAATGTCTGTTAAATTGGAGATTAGCGAAATGCGAACTGAAAAATATGGATTAAAGGTAGATGACAAATTAGTTGAATTTGTTGAAGCTAACGCTTTGCCTGGAATTGATATATCATCTAAGGATTTCTGGAGAGGTTTAGCGGGTATAGTAAATAAATTAGGCCCAAAAAATAAAGAATTATTACAAAAAAGAAAAGAATTAAAACAGAAAATTGATAGTTGGCATATTGAACAGCGTAACAAGCAATTTAATTCTGCTGAATATAAAAAATTTCTTAAAGATATTGGGTATTTAGTTGATGAAGGCCCTGATTTTAAAATAGAGACAACTAATGTTGATGATGAAATTGCTAGTATTGCTGGCCCACAACTAGTTGTACCCATTACAAATTCACGTTTCGCTTTGAATGCTGCAAATGCAAGATATGGTTCATTATATGACTGTGTGTATGGAACTGATGTATTAGGCAGTACATCGCAATCCAAGAGTTATGATCCAGCTCGTGGTGCAGAGGTTATTGCTTATTCAAAAAACTTTCTGGATGAAACTTTTCCCATTTCTGGACTTTCACATGCAGATGCAACTAATTACTGGGTCGAAGAGGGTGAATTACTTATAGATGGAAAAAAATTAAAAAATCCAAATCAATTTGTTGGATATCGAGATGAAACCAAATCTCCAGAAGGAGTATTATTAAAAAATAATGGGCTACACGTTGAACTATATTTCAATAGGGAAACCCCAATTGGTCAAGCTGATAAAGCAGGTATTGCTGATGTAATTTTAGAAAGTGCATTATCAGCAATAATGGATTGTGAAGATAGTGTGGCAGCAGTTGATGCTGAAGATAAAATACTTGCGTATTCAAATTGGCTAGGTTTGATGAAACGGGATTTGACATGCAATTTATCAAAAAATGGAAAAACCTTAAGAAGAAGGCTTTTGCCTGACCGCATTTATATATCTCCAGGAGGATCAACATTCCAAGTCAAAGGTAGGGCGCTAATGTTGGTACGTAATGTTGGACATTTAATGACCAACCCAGCTATTTTAGACACCCATGGGGATGAAATTGGCGAGGGTTTTATGGATGCAATGTTCACCGTCACTATAGCAATGCATGATCTAGACCGTAAATCAGGTAATTCAATTACTGGGTCTGTTTATATTGTTAAACCAAAAATGCACGGACCTGAAGAAGTTGCTTTTACTGATGAGCTTTTTACGGAAGTTGAAAAAGCTTTAGGATTACCACAATATACAGTTAAAATTGGTATTATGGATGAAGAAAGACGCACAACTGTTAATTTGAAAGAATGTATACGTGCAGCGAAAAACCGTGTTGCGTTTATTAATACTGGCTTTTTAGATCGCACAGGTGATGAAATACATACGTCAATGGAGGCTGGGCCATTTTTAAGAAAAGATGAGATAAAAAAACAACCATGGATTGCCGCATATGAAGATCAAAATATTGATGTTGGTTTAGCATGTGGATTGCAAGGAAAAGCCCAAATTGGTAAAGGAATGTGGGCAGTACCTGATAATATGGCAGATATGATGGATCAAAAAGGTTCACACCCGGATTCAGGAGCAAATTGCGCTTGGGTTCCATCACCTACAGCAGCAACATTACACGCAATGCATTATCATAAAATTGATGTTTTTAAACGCCAAGATGAAATAAAGTCTGGTGGTAAGAGAGCTTCTGTTGACACAATTTTAGAAATTCCTGTCTCGAAAGGCCAAAATTGGTCAGATGATGAAATAACACGGGAAATTGAGAATAATGCGCAAGGAATATTAGGTTATGTTGTGCGATGGGTAGATCAAGGCATAGGATGTTCAAAAGTTCCAGACATAAACAATGTTGGTTTAATGGAAGATAGAGCAACGTGTCGCATATCTGCTCAACATATTGCAAATTGGTTGCATCATGGTGTTGTTTCTCAAGAAGAAGTCATGCAAATTTTGCAAAGAATGGCAGGGGTCGTTGATATGCAAAATGCTAATGATCCAGCTTATAAATTAATGGCGCCTGATTTTACTTCCATCGCATTTCAAGCAGCATGTGATTTGGTGTTTAAAGGAACTATTCAACCTTCTGGATATACTGAACCGGTCTTACATGCGCGAAGATTAGAACTTAAAGGATAACTAAAAATGTCAGATATATCTCTGGTGAAAGCCCGTGAAATTATAAAAAATATACTTCAAGAAGGCTCTAAGAAAAATATGCAGCCTTTATCTGTCGTTGTATTGGATCCAGGTGGAAATTTAAAAGCTTTTGAACGTTCAGATGGTGCTTCGCCGGGGCGCTTTAAAGTGGCGGATGGGAAAGCCCATGCAGCTATTATGATGGGTATACCTTCTTCAGCTATAATGCAAAGAGCTGAACAGCAGGCTTACTTTGTGAATGCACTAAGTGTTTCTTTTAATGGTCGCTTCACTCCAGTTAGTGGGGGTGTTTTGGTCAAGGATGATGATAACATAATAATTGGTGCTGTTGGTGTTACTGGAGATACGTCTGAAAATGATACAATAGCAGCAGTTGCAGGAATTCAGTCAGCTGGCTTAAATTACGTGGCGTAATACTTTAAATAATTGTAATATTTATAATATAATAAAATTATTGATTATTTTAGGGTTACTTATGAAACGTCCGATTGTTGGAGTTATATCAAATTCTTATCTTGTTGATGATTCATACCCTGTACAATTGGCTGGCACTTCAAACTTAGAGGCACTTTATAATGTATCAAAAGCTTTACCTGTAATTTTTCCAGGAATACCGGAAATCTGTGATACAAATGAAATTTGTGAAAATTTTGATGGAATTCTTTTAACTGGTGCTAGACCTAATATTCATCCTAAAGAATATGGTGAAAAACCAACTTTAGAGCATGGTGACTTTGATATTGATCGTGACACTGTTGCTTTGCCACTAGTACGAGCATGTGTTGAAAAAGGGATTCCTATCCTTGGTATATGTAGAGGCTTTCAAGAATTTAATGTTGCATATGGTGGGTCACTTTATCCGGAAATTCGTGATTTACCTGGTCGAATAAATCACCGGATGCCCCCAGAAGGTACAATTGAAGAAAAATTTGCTATGCGTCATGAGGTTGATTTGCTTCAGGGGGGGCATTTCGAAAAAATTTTTGGAACAAAAAAAATAATAACAAATTCATTACACGGTCAGGGAATCAAGGAAGCTGGAGAAAGAGTAATTATTGAGGGTTATGCATCAGATGGAACGCCTGAAGCAATTCGTATAAAAAATGCATCAAATTTTGCTTATGCAGTCCAATGGCATCCTGAGTGGAATGCATTAAATGATCCTATTTCTAGGCCACTTTTTGAAGCTTTTGGTCGAGCAATACATCTAACTATTTAATAGTTTTAATAAACTAATAATTTAATAAAACTGGTTTTTATTTTTATATATGTTCTTTATTGATGATATTTAAATAATAAATATTTTTACATCTAACGTGTTATTTAGGTAGGTTGGAATTGAAGCGAATAAATAGAACATTTTCTGTGGCTCCAATGATGGACTGGACTGATAAGCACTGTCGCTATCTTCACAGATTAATTTCGAAAAATGTCTTACTTTATACTGAAATGGTAACAGCACCTGCTTTGATACATGGAGACAGCGATCGTTTACTTGAGTTTAATAAAATAGAACATCCTGTAGCGCTACAATTAGGAGGTTCTGATCCGGATCAATTATCTAAAGCCACAAAATTAGGATGTGACGCCGGCTATGATGAAATAAATATAAACATTGGATGTCCATCAGACAGAGTTCAATCTGGTAGATTTGGCGCATGTTTAATGAGAGAACCTGAGCTAGTAAGCGATTGCGTTAGCGCAATGATAGAAGCATCCACTGGCGCTGAAATAACTGTAAAATGTCGTATTGGAGTGGATAATCAAGATCCTAATCAAGTCTTACCTGATTTTATTGATAAAGTCTCTCAAGCTGGTGTAAATTCTTTTACTATACATGCACGTAAGGCCTGGTTAAATGGTCTTTCTCCAAAACAAAACCGTGATGTTCCCCCATTGAACTATGATTTAGTTCATAGGATGAAAAAGGATTGGCCTGGTCTGGAAATTGTTTTAAATGGTGGGTTGCAAAGCTTTGATCAAGCAGTAGGGGAAATTGATAAAGGACTGGATGGTGCTATGATTGGAAGGTTTGCCTACCATAACCCAATGGAAATTTTATCGAATGCTGATAGTTTATTTGAATCGAACTTGACCAATAAATCAGTGCAAGAAATTATAAATGAAATGCTTCCATACATTCAAAATCATTTAGATTCAGGTGGCCGCTTAAACCAAATTACACGACACATGCTTGGACTTTTTGCTGGAAAAGCTGGTGCCAAGATATGGAAACGGACACTTTCTGATGAGGCGCATAAAAAAGATGCTGATGTTGATGTTGTTAAAAATGCATTGCGTAATGCATTAGAAAAGCAGAACATTATATAATGAAAGCTTTAAAAAGATTTGCATAATTTGATGGAATATATCTCAATATTTTTTCCAACGATAGCTATGCTATTGATAGTTGGTGCGTTTGCTGGAATTTTAGCTGGATTGTTGGGTGTGGGTGGAGGAATAGTTTTAGTTCCAGCGTTCTTCTATGCTTTTAATAGTTTGGGCTATTTTAACGAGCAATTAATGCAAGTTTGTGTTGCAACTTCTCTTGCAACAATAGTTTTCACGTCTATTCGATCAGTCTTAAGTCATAACAAAAAGAAAATGGTAGAATGGAGAATATTAAAGCTATGGTCGCCAGGTATTGTTCTTGGAGCGATCATGGGCGTCTTAATAGCTTCTAAATTACATTCTGACTCTTTGACTATTATATTTGGTTCATTAGGAATTTTAATTGGATTATATATGGCGTTTTCTAAGAAGGAATGGTCTTTAGGGAATACAATGCCAGTGGGTTTTTTGAGAACCCTTATTAGTTCTGTAGTTGGATTTTTATCAGTATTAATGGGTATTGGGGGTGGTAGCCTAGCAGTTCCTTTAATGACATTGCATAAAGTTAATATCCACAAAGCTGTAGCAACTGGTGCAGGTTTTGGTCTCGTAATAGCTTTGCCAAGTTCATTTGGCTTTCTTATAACACATCCACCTTTAGCTGGATTGCCGCCTATGACGATAGGGTATATAAATATTCCTGCTTTTCTTATAATAATATCTATGACAATGATAACTGCCCCCATGGGTGCAAGTTTGGCTCATAAACTTAACGTTATAGTTTTGAAAAGGACATTTGCATTTTTTTTGATAAGTGTTGCTATAAACATGCTTTATAAAAGTTATTTTACCTAGGGTTTATTCATCTTGCGCCGTCTACCTCGGACTTTGCCTGCTCTAGAAGGTAATTCTTTCATTTTAAGCTGTCTCTCAATTGGTGACATATTAGACCATTCTGAAATTTCTAAACCAGTCCGGTAACAACCCATACAAAATCCACTATCTGGGTGAATAATGCATAATTTCACACATGGACTTTCAACCTCTTCACGCTTCCAAACTTCATCCATTATACAATATTTCCAATACGGTCTAGCGCACCCTGTAAGATGAAACTAGCTGCAACATGATCAATATTATTTGCACGTTTTGCCCTACTCATATCTGCTTCTAGCATTGCTCGTTCTGCAGCTACACTGGACAATCGTTCATCCCAAAATGTAATAGGAAATTTACACCTTGATGATAAGTTTCTTGCAAAAGCACGTGTTGCTTGGCATCTCGGCCCTTCAGTTCCATCCATATTCATTGGGAGGCCAAGTATTATTCCACCTGTATCGGTAGATTTGAAAATTATATCTAGTGCATCACAATCAATACCAAATTTTTTTCGTTTAATTGTTTCTCGAGGTGTTGCAACTGACCATAAGGTGTCAGACACAGCAATTCCAATTGTTTTAGTGCCTAAATCAAGGCCAATTAATGATTTAAATTTTGGTATTGCTGATGCAAACTCTATGAAATCATTGTAACAACTCATTGAGAAACCTTTGCTGCTTTTGCTGCTTTTTGCAAAATCTCCAGGTCTTTTGCACTTTTCGAAAAAACATTTTGGGCTTCTTTCCATATATTAGATGCACTTGTAGTTTCGCCTAATACGCCGAGTGCACGAATTAATCGAGCCCATTCATTTACTGAACCACCTTCAGTTGCTAGCCTATTACTCAAACTTGTCACCATACCCTGAATCATTTCCATACGCTCTTGATCAGACATATTTTTGGCAGAATCTATTTGTTCTGAGTTTGGTCCTGGTAGTTGGTCCTCTGATAAATTTACTCCAGCCAAGCGTGCAATATCAATTATTTGGTCTTTAATAAGTGGTATCCAAGGCGCATTTTCTGGACCTTCATTAAGTAAATTTTCCCAAAGTCTTAGTGCGACATCAGGGCGTCCATTTTGTGCCATTGATAATCCTGAGTAATATCTTGCTCGACCATCATTTGGCGTTAACTCTAATGCGCGCCTTAGTGTTGTTTCTGCTTCCGGGGAAACATACCCATTAGTTGCCACAATCATAACTTCAGCAAAATCAACGAAATCTTTAGCAGTTGCTTTGTTCCCTAGGATATTAATTATTTGTGTATGTGCTTTTCTAGCTGAGCGATATTTGCCTAATCTAAACTCATGTAAAGCAAGAAGCCTTAAACCTTGCATATCATTTGGTCTATCTTGCATTGCACTTCGTAATTTTGAAACCAAATCTAAATAATCATCAGGGGCTTCTATATTTTCATCTGGAACAAGCAATTCAGCATTTTCTTGGCTAATACGATTAGAGCGGTTTTCCTGAGCTTGGGCTAATCTAGATTTTAGTGGCATATCTTTAAGCGTAGGGTTTCCTATGTAAGCATAAGTACTAAATGTCCCAATTAAAATAAAAAGAAAAATAGTGGCTGTAACAAGTCTACTAAGAATTTTGGGATTTTTTGTGATAGTATTTTCTGATTTAGATCTTTTATCAGCTAATAGAATTCGTCGTGATACTTCGATTCTTGCTGCATCACTTTCTATTTTATTTAAAATACCTTTTTCTAAGTCTTTTTCTACTTCAATCAGTTGGTCTTTATAAATTAGTAAATCCTTGGAAGCTACACCTATATCTAATTCATGAGGAGCAATAATTGATCTCACTATTAAAATAATAATTACTATACAGACTAGAAAGCCTAAAATCCAAATCATTCACTTTTCCTTTTCTACATATTATCTAGACTTGCTTGAAGATAATGTGGAGTCATTAAAATATTAAATTATGCTATGATTTTTTTAAATTTGACCATAGATTATTTTTCGCTTACCAGACATTAATTGAAATGTCGGTTCTAGAACAAATCAACTCGTATTTTCAATTTGTTTGAGAATAGAACCATGTCATAGTATCAATAATTTTTAATATGCTGATTATAGGTAAACACACAATGTCACGTTATTCTGCTTTTGCTATCGCCAAAAATGCATTTTCATATCACCAAGGCTGGGAGCGTGCATGGGCAAAGCCTGAAATAAAGAAAGAATATGATGTAGTTATAGTAGGGGCTGGTGGTCACGGTTTAGCAACAGCTTATCACCTTGGAAAAAATTATGGAATTACAAATATAGCAATTATTGAGAAGGGATGGCTTGGCGGAGGCAATACAGGGCGTAATACTACAATTATTCGCTCAAATTATCTTCAAGACCCATCAGCAGCTATTTATGAAAAGGCAAGGTCTCTCTATGAAACTATGTCTCAAGATTTAAATTATAATGTTATGTTTAGTCCTCGTGGTGTGATGATGTTGGCTCAAACTGAAGCAGAAATTCGTGGTTATAAAAGAACTGCTCATGCAAATAAATTACAAGGTGTTAAAACTGAATATATTGGCCCGCAAAAAGTAAAAGAATTATGCCCGATAATTGAATTGTCAGGTCCTCGCTTTCCAGTATTGGGGGCATTGTGGCAACCACGGGGTGGTACAGCAAGACACGATGCAGTTGCCTGGGGATATGCGCGGGCGTGTTCAGATATGGGAATGGATATTATTCAGCAATGTGAAGTAACCGCTGTGACACAAAATAATGGTAAGGTAACTGGATTACAAACGACAAAAGGTTCCCTAAAATGTAAGAAATTAGGCATTGTTGTTGCTGGAAATTCAGGGCACCTAGCAAATATGGCTGGGTTTAGGCTTCCCCTTGAGTCTGTTTCTCTTCAAGCTCTAGTTTCAGAACCAATAAAACCATGCATGGATGTAGTTGTAATGGCAAATACTGTTCATGGGTATATGTCTCAATCGGATAAAGGTGAAATGGTTATTGGTGGTGGAACTGATGGGTTTAATAATTATACTCAAAGGGGATCATTTCACCATTTAGAAGAAACAGTTAGGGCATTAATTGAAACCTTCCCGATGGTTAGTCGTTTAAAAATGCTGCGACACTGGGGTGGAATAGTTGATGTGACTGGAGACAGATCCCCTATTATTTCAAAAACACCACTAAAAGGATGTTTTATTAACTGTGGTTGGGGAACTGGTGGCTTTAAAGCTATCCCAGGTTCTGGTTGGGCTATGGCTGAATTGATGGCAAAAGATGAGCAAATAGGTTTAGCTGCTGAATTTGGGCTAAATCGTTTTCAAGAAGGACGCTTTATTGATGAGAGCGTAGCAGCAGGAGTAGCGCATTGATAAAAAATATTTTGGTAACTTTAGGATTAGTTTTTTTAGGCACGGTAACATTTGCTCAGAATGCAGGGATGGATATTTTTAAATTGTCTGATCAGTATCAAGTAGCAAAAGTTGAAGCATCAAAAGTTTGCTGGGCAACATTGAATACAATATCAAAAAACGGTGTGCCATCATTTTTTGCAACCTATAAACAGAAAAATGGGGACCGTTGGCAAGTAACAGGTCACTCTGGGAAAAAGGTAGATAACGCAGATGATATACTTACTATCAAATTTGATGGAGAGCCATTTCTAATAAGAGAAATGCAGCGTTCAAATAATATTTTTCCATTACCATTTACAGAAGATATTGATTTGACAGGATTTGATAATCGAGTTGAAATAAATGATACTGTCAGTTTTGCTCTGGTCCGATTAAAAGATGAAATTATAGTTGATTTAAAAGTACTTAGATCTGCTAAAAAAAATGTTGAACAGTGTTTAAAGACAATAAAATAATAAAATATAGATATGAGAAATATTTATTCTAGAGGTGTAAAATGCTAAACCTTACATGTCCTAATTGTGGCATTACTGCTGATGAAACTGATTTGCATTGTGACGGACAGGCGCATATTGCCCGATCTGGTATTAATGCAAATGATGATGAATTAGAAAATTACTTATTTATGAGAGATAACCCTAAAGGAGTTCATTTTGAACGCTGGCGCCATATTTATGGATGTGGAAAATGGTTCAACGCTGCAAGGTGCACTACTACTTTAGAGGTGTTTGGAACATATTCAGCCCAGACTTTTACTCCTCCAAAAGCGCTAATCAATAAAATTAAAAAGAAACGCCCTAATTGGGAGGGTTTTACTAAATGAGTACAAGATTATCCAAAGGTGGACGTTTAATTGATAGATCTAAATCTGTAGAGTTCACTTTTGATGGCAAACGCCTAAATGGTTATGAGGGTGATACTTTAGCTTCAGCATTATTAGCAAATAATCAAAGATTAGTTGGGCGTTCATTTAAATATCATCGCCCAAGAGGTATTGTGGCATCCGGCCCCGAAGAGCCAAATGCACTTGTTGGGCTAGGTGCTGGAAGCAAATTTGAGCCAAATCAAAGAGCAACAACAACTGAATTATTTGCAGGCCTTCATTCTAAAAGTCAGAATGCTTGGCCATCACTTGAATTTGATATCGGTGGCATAAATCGAATTATGAGCCGAGTATTTCCTGCAGGATTTTATTACAAAACATTTATTTTCCCAAGATTTGCTTGGAAGCATATTTTTGAACCGTTTATTCGTAAAGCTGCAGGATTGGGTGCAGCACCAACTGAAAAAGATGCAGATAAATATGAATATTTTTATGCACATGTTGACGTTCTTATAATTGGTGGTGGATCATCTGGTCTTGCGGCAGCCCTAGAGGTTGGTAGATCTGGGGCTAAAGTATTGGTTCTTGAACAGAAAAACACTTGGGGTGGTAGAGCACCAGTGGATGGTGTTGTTATTGATAATGAGAAATCTGAAGAATGGATTAATAAAGCTTTGGCTGAATTAGAGTCTATGCCCAATGTTTCCTTAAAGAATAGGACAATGGGTGCTGGAGTTTATGACCATGGTTGGGCGACAGGATATGAATCGCTAACTGACCACATGCCTAGTAAAGTGGGACCAAGACAAAGATTATGGCGAATTCGAGCAACGAGAATTTTAACTACAACAGGTGCCATTGAACGCCCACTTTCATTTGCTGGAAATGATCTTCCAGGTGTTATGTTGGCGGGAAGTGTTCGTGATTATATAGTTGATTTTGGAACATCTTGTGGTGATATCATGGTTCTTGCGACTAATAATGATGACGCATATCGAACAGCGATTGCACAATGTGAAGTGGGGTTAAAAGTAGCAATAATATTGGATGCTCGTTCTAATGTAACTGGTGAACTACCCAACAAAGCTCGTTCAATGGGAATACGAGTTGAAACTGGTATGGCCATTTCAAAAGTTAAAGGCTCAAAAGGTGTAAGTGGAGTTTCAATATGTTTGCAAGCTGGTGAGGGAATCCCAATTGAGGAAATAAAATGTGATGTTGTAGCAATGTCAGGTGGGTGGTCACCAATCGTGCATCTATGGTCACACTGTGGTGGTAAGCTAAACTGGGATAATGACAATGCTATGTTTCGCCCTGATGCTGACCGTCCTCCTCTTGGAGCAGATGGCTCAGGTTTTGTAATCGTTGGCGGATCAGCTAACGGTTATTTAAAGGCAGATGATTCAATAAAAGATGCCATATCACAAGGAAAAATAGTTGCAAAACAAGTTGGTTTTAAGCCTATCAAATCTAAAAATATTACCGTTGATGTTGAAGCAGAAGCAGAAATTGAGCAAATTTGGCAAATGCCTCAAGGAATGTCAGTTAAATTACAGGCTAAGACTTTCTTGGACTACCAAAACGATGTAAAAGTGTCTGATGTGAGATTGGCGGCAAGAGAGGGGTATGAAAGTGTTGAGCATACAAAGAGATATACAACTCTTGGTATGGCAACTGACCAAGGAAAACTTTCAAATATAAATGGACTTGCTATACTTGCAGACAGTTTGAATGCAGAGATACCAAATGTAGGAACTACTACTTTTAGACCACCTTATCATCCGATTTCAATGGGATCTATCGCAGGTGATGCGCGGGGAGAACTTTTCAAGCCTATACGAAAGTCACCTATTCATAATTGGATAGAGGCTAATGGAGGTTTCTTTGAGCCTGTTGCAGATTGGCGCCGCCCATACTGCTTCCAACAAAATGATGAGCCTGTAAAAGATGCAGTTAAACGAGAAATTTTAAATACTAGGACTAATGTTGGCTTATTAGATGCATCTACTTTGGGTAAAATCATTGTTAAAGGGCCTGATGCAGGTAAATTTTTGGACATGCTTTATACAAATTTAATGTCAAATCTAAAGATAGGACATTGTAGGTATGGGCTAATGTGTACTGAAAATGGTTTTTTGTCTGATGATGGCGTGGTAGCTAGGTTAGATGAGAATACATATTTATGTCACACGACATCTGGAGGATCTGATAGAATTCATGCTTGGATGGAGGAATGGCTACAAACAGAATGGTGGGATTGGAAAGTCTATACAGCCAATGTTACTGAACAATATGCACAAATTGCAGTAGTTGGGCCGAATTCCAGAAAACTGCTCGAAAAACTTGGTGGAATGGATGTATCACCAGAAGCACTTCCTTTTATGCGTTTTACTGAGGGTACTCTTGGTGGAATAAAAGTAAGACCATTCAGGATATCTTTCTCTGGTGAGCTGTCATACGAAATAGCAGTGTCTGCATCAGATGGACAAGCTTTTTGGAATATATGCATGGAAGCTGGTAAAGAGTTTGGAATACAGCCCTATGGAACAGAATGTTTGCATGTAATGAGAGCTGAAAAAGGTTTTATTATGATAGGTGATGAAACTGATGGAACAGTAATTCCTCAAGATTTAAATATGCAGTGGGCAATCTCGAAAAAGAAAGACGATTTCTTAGGAAAGCGTGCACACTTACGTTCTCACATGTCTGATCCTTCAAGATGGAAGCTAGTTGGATTAAAAACCGTTGATCCAAATGTAATTATTCCTGATGGCGCATATGCAACAGACGGAAAAATACGTGATAGTGGCGTTAAAAATATGATAGGGCGTGTAACTTCAACGTATTTTTCACCGACACTAAATAGATCCATAGCAATGGGATTAGTAGAGTTTGGGCCAGATAGAATGGGTGAAATAATTGATTTCCCAACTTTAGATGGTAAGATTATCAAGGCTGAGATTTGTAATCAGGTTTTCCTTGATCCAGAAGGAGAACGTCAAAATGTCTAGTATTACAGCACTCAATGGAGCATTCCATAATGGAATGATTGAAATCAAAGACGCAGGTCTCATTGGAATGATAACTTTACGTGGAGATTTGAAATCTGAAGTTGTTGCAAAAGCACTTAATTTTGTGCTTGGAGTAACTGTTCCAGATCAGCGAAAAATTACTTCAACACCAAAAGGATCAGTAGCTTGGATGTCTCCTGACGAGTTATTGATTATTATCGAATATAAAGATGTATCAAAAGTAATTTCTAGCTTAAATAATATCCTATCAGGTTCACACAGTTTAGTGGTTGATGTTTCTGATGCTCGAGCAGTGTTTGCCCTCACTGGGAATGCTATACGCGATGTTTTGTCAAAAGGTACCCCTGCTGATCTATCCAAAGATGTTTTACCAATTGGTGAAGTTCGAAGGTCAAGAATTGCTCAACTAGCTGTTGCATTCTGGTTTACGGATGAAATTAGTTGCCAACTAATATGCTTCCGATCAGTTGGGGCTTATATTATGGAATGGTTAAAAAATGCATCAGAAAACGGCTCCGAGGTTAATTTTCATTAAAGTCATTTTTGCATAGCTTTTATCATTAGCTATGCAAATAACACATAGCGCTAGGGCAATCTTATCTGATGTAATAACTCCAACTTTATTTTAATTATTAATTATAGAAAAAATGGAGTTTATCATGACTAAATCATACGAAAACATCGATCTATTCAAAGTTCGTGCTGAAGCGTCGCAAATGCGATCTGAGTTTATTTCTAAAATGGTTGTTAAAATGTTAGCGCGGATTAAAAATAATTTGAATTTTTCAAGTTTTAAACACGCTTAACTCCCAAGATCTAAACAAATAATTTTCCCCCAATTTTTGTTTAAGCGCCCCAGCAATGTCTTGGGCGCTTTTCTTTTGCTTTGAACCAATGTAAGCGAACAACATGACAGATATACCCACACTCCGATTTCGTCCCAATAAGTCACCTGCTCGGGTGATGTTTGGTTTCCCATGGATTTATTCAGATGATGTTATTTTAGACAGGCGAACAAAAAAAATTCCCCCTGGATCATTTGTGAAAGTCCAAACTAATGACAAACAGGATATAGGTTTGGTTGCCTTTAACAGTGAAAGCAAAATTACTGGGCGTATTATGGATCTAGATGTAAATACAGTAATTGATACAGATTGGATCGTTGGAAAGTTAAAAAACGCATTAGTGATGCGAGAAAAATTTTATGATGCTCCGTTTTATCGATTGATACATGCAGAAGCTGATGGTTTGCCTGGAGTTATCATAGATCGTTTTGGCAGTGCTTTTGTAGTACAACCAAACGCTGCGTGGGCAAATAGAATGATGCCAGAAATATCATCAGCATTAGAACAAGTATTTTCACCAAATATAATTTTAAAAAATGCTTCTGGGCGCGCCAGATCACTTGAAGGGTTAGACGCTGAAAACATCTTTATTAAAGGATCATCTGATGCGCCAATAGAAGTTAAAATGAATGAAGCGACTTATATGGCGGATATATCTGGAGGACAAAAAACTGGTCTATTCTTTGATCAACGCGAAAACCATGCATTTGTAGCTAAATTAGCTAAAGGTGGTTCATTAGTTGATATATTTAGTCATGTAGGTGGATTTTCTTTAGCTGCTTTAGCAGCAGGCGCTACAACTGCAACCGCAGTGGATAGCTCTCAACCAGCTCTTGACTTAGCCACAAAAGGTGCTGAGATATCTGGGTTTTCAAAATCCTTTTCAGCACAAAAAGGTGATGCTTTTGAAGTTATGTCACAGCTTTTTGATGAAGGAAAAAGATATCAGGTAGTAGTTTGTGATCCTCCTGCATTTGCACCGTCTAAACCAACATTAGAGAGAGGCCTGCGTGCATATGAAAAAGCTGCTAAAATGGCTTCAAAATTAGTAGAACCAGGTGGTTATTTAGTTTTATGCTCTTGTTCACATGCTGCTGACATGTCAAAATTTCGAAAAGCATCTTTAGTTGGAATGGGCAAAGCAGGCCGTAAAGGCCAAATAATACATACCGGATCAGCAGGCATAGACCATCCTGTGCACCCTCATCTTGCAGAATCTTCTTATCTTAAATCAATTTTTTTAAGGCTAGATTAATGAGAGTTTTATTGGATACATGTGTTATTTATCCTTCTATTTTGCGTTCAATTTTATTGGGAGTTGCAAACGAAGGTTTATTCTCGCCACTTTGGTCTGAAAGAATTATTGAAGAATGGCGAAGAGCAGCACAACGTAATCACAATGAAGCTGAGGCGACTATTGAAATCGCACTTTTACGTGTAAATTGGCCAAAATCACAAATAGAAATTGGGCCTGAGAATAAAAGTTTATTTTTGCCTGATGAGAATGATATACATGTATTGCAAGCAGCAATTGAGGGTAATGCTGATGAATTATTAACAGCAAATTTAAAAGACTTTCCAACCTCTATACTGTCCAGTCATGGCATTATTAGACGTTCACCAGATGATTTTTTATTAGAGATAGCAATGTCACATCGCAATGAAATTCTCAAAATTATTGAAACTGTAAAAAAAGAGGCAATTCGTAGATCTGGAATAAGTATTAATAATCGTAAGATGCTTAAGTCATCACGTTTGCCAAAATTAGCAAAGTTTATAGCCAGCTAATACATTAATGAATGCTGTGAATTTACTTCCATTCCTTTTTCAACTTTTTAATTGCTGAAATTCTATCTTTTGTTTTTGGGTGACTCATCATCCAAGCCATTGAACTATTTCCTTCAACATTAAGTTTTTCAAGTTTTTCAAACATTGAGATTTGTGGCTCAATACCAATCTTTGCTTTAGTTAATAGGGCTGCTGCGTAAGCATCTGCTTCATATTCATCTTTTCGAGATAGACGTGCAGTAATGAACTTGGTTAATGTGTTTGCAATTAATGTTCCAAACCCACCCAAAAATCTACTTAAAAACATAGCTAAAGCAACTCTAATTGCATTTTGACTTGAAAAATCAATCATCCTTCTTTTTGTATGGCCTAGTGCAACATGTCCTAATTCATGTGCTATTACACTCGCTAATTCTGGAGCAGTTATTTCTCCGTTGTAGTATTTTTTCATAAAACCCCTAGTTATAAAAATACGTCCATCTGGTATAGCCAATCCATTAATGGGTTCTATTTCATAAATATGTACTTTAATCCGTGATAAATCCAATGTGTCTGCCATTTGGTTTGTTAAAGCTTCCAATGGAGGGTCATTCAAAAGTGTTGATTTACTGTCCATTTCTAATTTAGTTCGCCAGGCTGATATATAATACATGATTACAGCCCATAATATTGCGATTAAAATTGGAGAAAATTTTAACATTTATTATTCTAACCTTATTTTTTTATAATCATGAATGTTAATGATAATTACAGACAAAATTCATTATCTATCATAGATCATTATTATTATAGATATTAGTACTTTTTTAAAAGTTTTCTAATCATTTAAAACTAAGACGTGACATTTTAGAGATTCTAAGATACGGAACGTTTAAATATTTGATTACCTATCCAAAATTGGGTCTTATTATGAAAGTTAATAAAGTGTTAGATACTGAATACCATCCAAATGATAACGAAGAATTTATGAATGACCGCCAAGTAGAATATTTTCAAAAAAAATTACTAGACTGGAAAGCTGCGATACTCGCTGATGGACGAGATACTATTGAGGGTATGCAAGAAGGTACACGCAACATTCCAGATGTTGCAGATAGAGCTTCTGAAGAAACAGATCGTGCATTAGAATTAAGAACACGTGATCGTCAAAGAAAATTGGTTTCAAAAATTGATAGTGCTTTGAGACGTATTGAGGATGGATCTTATGGTTGGTGTGATGCAACTGGAGAACCAATTTCTTTAAAAAGGCTTGAAGCTAGACCAACAGCTAATTTATCTCTTGAGGCACAAGAGCGACATGAACGTAAAGAAAAAGTCCATAGAGACGATTAATTGTAATGAATAAAGCTGATGTATTTAACACCGCGTTCATTCACGCGGTGTTTTTAGTTGGAAGCAAATGGTAACATCAAATAAAGATATTGGTATTATTGGCGGGGGGATTGGTGGATTTGCTTCAGCAATTGCCTTTGCAAAGTATGGATATCGTGTAACTGTTTTTGAAAAATCGGCAGTTATTAATGAATTAGGTGCTGGGATTCAAATAAGCTCTAATGGAGTGAATGCTTTATCAAAGCTGGGTGTCTTTCCAAAGTATCTAAAGAAGGTTGTTTTTCCTAACTCCATTATATTCAAAGACTATAAAACTGCTGAACATATTACTAAAATTCAACATAATCAAAACTCTGATTTACCATACCTTCATTTACATCGTTCTGATTTAATACATGCATTAGCTTCTTGTGCTGAAGATTTAGGCGTTAATATCAAATTAGCCTCTGAGGCAAAGGTTATTGAATCTAAAGATATGGCGTCAAAAATCAAAGCTAATAATCATATTTATGATTTTGATCTAATAGTTGCAGCGGATGGAATGAATTCAAGAATTAGGCAATATTGGTTTGGTGAAAAACCAGCATGTTTTATGAATCAAATCGCCTGGAGAGCTTTAATACCATCAAATGGAATAAAAATAGATCCATCAGTTTACATGGGGAAAAACAAGCATCTAGTAATTTATCCACTTAGAGATGGAGAGTTAATAAATATTATTGGAGTCCAATCTAATAAAAATATTGCCCCACAAAGTTGGACAAATAAAGGATCTACAAGAGATTTTTTTAATGAGTTTTCTGATTTTAATACTGAAGCAAAACATATTTTATCGAAAATAAAAGAGGTAAAACTTTGGGGTTTATATTCTCTTTCACCACTAAAATCATGGTCTAATAGAGGTGTAGTATTGGTCGGTGATGCAGCTCACCCGATGTTACCATTTATGGCGCAGGGTTCATGTATGGCGTTAGAAGATGCAGTGGTACTAGCGCGTGATTTTAAAGAAACACATGATATTAATAATGCATTAATAAAGTATGAAAAAAATAGAAAAAGACGTGTAACATCTATTCAAAAAACATCCAAAAATAATGGAAAAATTTTCCATATTTCTAATAATCTTTTACGAAAGATAGTACACTTTTCCATGTGGTCAATTTCAAGACTTTTCCCATTATTTTTAGAGAATCGTTTTAGATGGATATATAAATATAGAGCTTAAATTTTTAGTTCTACCCATAATGGTATATGATCAGATGGTTTATCTCTTGATCTGTATTCACGATCAGCTTGGCAATCAACTAGCATGTCTGCGCAAGAGGATGACAATAAGAAATGATCTATTCGTATCCCATTATTCTTATTCCAAGCTCCGGCTTGATAATCCCAAAAAGTATAGTTCATCGCTGATTTATTCTTTACTCGAAATGCATCTGTTAAACCTAGGTTTAAAATTTTTCGATAGGCAGTGCGGCTTTGGGGTAAATATGCAGCATCATTTTCCCATGGCGTTGTATCCCAGCAATCTTCAGCTTGCGGTATAATATTAAAATCGCCCGCTAATAGAAATGGTTCTTCTAATTCTATCAATGTGCAGGTACGCTTATATAATCGTTCCATCCAATTTAATTTATAATCATATTTTGGCCCTGGAGTTGGATTCCCATTTGGTAAGTATAAATTACAAATACGAAGAGTTTCATTTTCTCCAACGATAGTTGCTTCAATATATCGAGTTTGAATATCTTCTTCATCACCAGGAAGGCCTCGCATTATATCTTCAAGAGGATATTTGGAAAGAATAGCTACTCCGTTAAAGCCTTTCATACCATGAGTGTGCACTTCATAGCCTAATGCTTCTATCTCATCCCTAGGAAATAGTTCATCAACTGATTTTATTTCTTGTAGCATTGCAACATCTGGCTTTGTCTCATTCAGCCAATCTAACAAAGCTGGCAATCGTGCTTTGATACCATTAATATTAAAAGTTGCAATTTTCATCAGATTGAAAAACTAATTCCACACCCACAACTTGAAGTTGCGTTGGGATTTTCAATAATGAAACGTGCACCAATTAATTCTTGGGTGTAGTCAATTACTGCATTCTCTAAAAACGGGAGTGATATTTTGTCAACTAACACAACTTGACCATTTTTCTCCAAAACTAAATCATCATTATTTGGTTGAGTCTCTAGTTTTATTTCATATTGGAATCCTGAACATCCTCCACCTTCAACGGCAATTCTTAGTGCCTGAGTAGTTTTACCATTTTCATTTATTTCAGCTAACCTTGCATACGCACGATCAGTTACTTTTGGTGGTAAAGAAAGGTCCATCTTTCACGGCTTTCATAATTGATATATAGATATTATATAAGCTTGCTTTACGCTTACGGCAATATGTAAAGGTTAATGAAATTATGCAAAGTGCAATTGCTTCAAATCCAGAAAACTCTCGTGGCAGATTATATCTAGAAAAAGAAAGTGAATATCGGTCATCATTTCAACGTGACCGTGATCGCGTAATACATTGTAAGGCCTTTCGGCGATTAAAGCATAAAACACAAGTTTTTGTTGCGCACGAAGGGGATCACTTTCGAACTCGACTATCTCATACTATTGAAGTTGGCCAAGTTGCTCGCACTATATCAAAGACGCTTGAATTAAATTCTGAATTAACTGAAGTAATTTCATTAGCCCATGATCTTGGACATCCACCTTTTGCACATGTGGGGGAAGATATGTTGAAATTTAAAATGGAAAATTATGGTGGGTTTGATCACAACGCTCAGGCAATAAAAATTGTAACCTCGCTAGAAAAAACTTATGCTGAATTTGATGGGTTAAACCTTACTTGGGAAACTTTAGAGGGTATAGCCAAACATAATGGCCCATTAATTAATGATATCCCATATGCAGTTGATAGTTATTCTAACATTCATAATTTGGAATTAAGTACTCATGCAAGTGCAGAAGCTCAGGTTGCAGCAATATCAGACGATATCGCTTATAATAACCATGATTTAGACGATGGATTAAGAGCTAATTTATTTACTGAAAATGACATATTACATCTTCCTATAGTAGGAGAATGCTTTTCAATTGTTGATGCAAAATATCCTGGCTTAGATCCTATTAGACGGCGAAATGAAGCCTTAAGAAGGATTTTTGGTGTAATGGTAAAAGATGTAATTATTACTTCAAAATCCTTAATCCAAAACAGTTGTGCTTCTTCTTCTCAAGAGGTTAGGGAGCTGGGGTCTCAAATAATACAGTTTTCGCCTGATATGAATGAAAAAATAAATGAAATTCGAATATATTTGTTTGACAATATGTATCGATCTGATCGTGTAAATATAATGCGGGAACGAGCTAGCTTAATCGTTGGCGGATTATTTGATTATTTTATGAATGATAAAAAACTATTACCTGTTCAGTGGTCTTATGGAGCAAATGAGATCCAACAAGCGCGTTTAATTTCAGATTACCTATCTGGTATGACAGATGGATATGCAGAATTTAGATATACTGAACTCACCTCTGGATCATAAGTGTAGCATGTGCTAAATCGCCAAAATATAATTACTGGATAAATTAATGAACTTATTTTCTGATATTAGAAGCCTTGTAATATCTTCTTTGGAGAAGCTACAATCGGATGGCGCATTGCCTAAGGGCTTAAATTTTGAAAATGTAACGGTTGAACCCCCCCGTGACTCTTCCCATGGTGATATGTCAACTAATGCAGCAATGGTTCTATCAAAACCATCTGGTATGAACCCAAGAGACATAGCTGAGGCGTTAACTGTATTGTTAGCTAGTGATGAACGTGTAATCTCTGCAGATGTTGCAGGACCTGGTTTTTTGAACTTACGATTAAAACAGGATTACTGGACTTCAATAATACCCTTTGTAATAAAAGCAGGAGTAAACTTTGGCCGCACTACAATTGGTAATGGTATAAAAGTAAATGTTGAATATGTATCGGCCAACCCAACTGGACCATTACATGTGGGACATACACGTGGAGCAGTATTTGGTGACGCGCTTGCAAGTTTATTAGATTTTGCTGGATATGATGTAACAAGAGAATATTATATTAATGATGGTGGCTCACAGGTTGATGTTTTAGCACGCTCTGTTTATCTGCGCTATCTTGAAGCGAATGGACAAAAGGTCGAGTTTGTTGACGGAACTTATCCAGGTGACTATTTGGTCGATCTTGGAATGGATTTAAAGAATAAATATGGTGACAGTTTAGTAGGCAAACCGGAGTCTGATTGGATTGCTGAATTAAGATTATTCGCTACTGAAAAAATGATGGATCTTATTCGAGAAGATCTAGCTTTATTAGGAATACAAATGGACGTATTCTTCTCGGAAAAATCTTTATATGGAACAGGCTTGATCGAAGCTGCATTAGCAGATTTAGATGGAAAAGGTCTAGTCTATCAAGGTGTGCTAGAGCCCCCAAAGGGTAAAAAACCTGAAGATTGGGAAGCCCGGGAGCAAACGCTTTTTAAATCTACTAAACATGGCGATGATGTTGACCGTCCTATTGCAAAATCTGATGGCTCTTGGACATATTTTGCTCCAGATATCGCATATCATTTTGATAAAGTGCAAAGAGGCTTTGATCAATTAATTGATATATTTGGTGCGGATCATGGTGGATATGTAAAGAGGATGAAAGCAGCTGTATCTGCTTTATCTAATGAAGAAGTCTCTTTAGATATTAAACTAACTCAATTAGTAAAATTGTATAAAAATGGTGAGCCGTTTAAAATGTCTAAAAGAGCAGGCACATTCGTAACTCTCAGAGATGTTGTTGAACAGGTTGGGCCTGATGTTACAAGATTTGTAATGTTAACTAGAAAAAATGACGCTCCATTAGATTTTGATTTTGCTAAAGTACAAGAGCAGTCAAAAGATAACCCAGTATTTTACGTGCAATATGCACATGCCCGCATTTGTTCTGTTTTGTCTAAAGCAGAAAATGCTAACATTGGTATTAAAGCAAATAAGTTTGAAACTCTAAAGCATCCAAATGAAATGGCAGTAGTTAAAAAATTAGCAGAATGGCCAAGATTATTAGAACTAGCTGCTAAACATAATGAACCACATCGCCTTGCATTTTATCTTTATGAATTAGCTGGAGATTTTCATGCACTTTGGAATATGGGTAAAGAAGCACCTGAAACGCGCTTCTTTCAAGAAAATAATCCAAATGTAAGTTCTGAAAAACTTGCAATGGTATCTGCAGTTAAACTTACAATTGCTGCTGGGCTTACTATTTTGGGAGTGACACCGATTGACGAAATGCGGTAGTTAAGCTTAAAATGATACTTAAAGCTCATTTAAGGGCAGGGCATAGACCCAATTTGGAGATTACATGGGCAGGTTCTTAAATATTCTGGCAGCTGTTTCGTCTATTTCTATCTTTGGCATCTTGGTTTGGTGGGGTGTAACTCTTTCACAATTGGACCCAAATGATATTCCGGTAATAAGAAAAGTAAATGGGCCAGCTAGAATTTCACCAGATGAACCAGGAGGAAAACAAGCAGATCATCAAGGTTTGTCTGTCAATGAAGTGCAGTCTGTGAATGGAGCTTCTAAGGCAGTAGATAAAGTATATTTAGCGCCCAAACCTCGTCCATTCCAAGCTGAGGATATCGCTGGATTGAACAGAGAAAAACCGTCAGATTTAAATATGAAAATAGGTCAAGTTCCTATCTTAAAAAACCAAAATATAAGTCCAGAAATTAAGTTTTCTTCAGAGCAAGTAAATCCTGAACAATCAAAATTTGAAGAAAATGATTCTGATGATTTGGATGTAAAAATTACATCAAAAATATTGATAGAAAAAAACCCTTTAATTAAAAATAGAAGTATGGTTCCACAAATAAGACCAAAAAAATTAGAAATAATATCTACAAATAGCTTATCGCAAAATGTAATAGCCGAATTGGGAAAGTTTGATAATGATGCTGTTGCAACTGTTCAATTACAAAACATAAAAAAAGTTTATTCAAATCTTTTATTGGATAAAGATTTGCTGATTGAGGAAGAAAATGATGGAAGTAATATTATATATATTTTGAGGGTGGAAAGTTTTGAAAATATTAATGATGTTGAAAACTTTTGTTTTGAAATTAGGAAGCAAGGTACAGTCTGTACCCCAGTTTTAAAATAATGGATTATAGTTCTATCATATTTGGCTGTGAAGGTATGAAGCTTACAAAAAGCGAACGTAGTTTTTTTAGAGACGCAAAACCTTGGGCATTTATACTATTTTCACGCAACTTAGGTACACCTGATCAGATTAAAAATTTATGTATTGAACTGAGAGAATGTGTTGGCAGAAATGCTCCAATTTTAATTGATCAAGAAGGTGGACGTGTCGCGCGTCTAAAGTCACCCACATGGCTCGAATGGTTGCCACCATTAGAGCAAATGCAAAGGGTAAAACCTGAAGATACACATAAAGCAATGTATTTACGCTATCGATTAATAGCTCATGAGCTTCGTCTGCTAGGAATAGATGTGAATTGTGCTCCAATGGTAGATATTCCATCGTTGTTTTCACATGAAATTATAACTAATAGGTGCTACGGTGGAAATCCAAAAACTGTTTCTGAGATGGGAAGAGCTTGCGCTGATGGGCTTTTATCAGGAGGCGTATTGCCAGTATTAAAGCATATTCCGGGACATGGTCGTGGATTGTGTGATAGTCATTTTGAGTTACCAATTATTGATACGCCTTCAAACACCTTAGAGACTATTGACTTTGAACCATTCAGATCTTTATCAGACCTCCCAATGGCGATGACTGCGCATATAATATATTCTTCATTTGATCCAAATTTTTGTGCAACCATTTCTCCTATTATGATTGAAGTTATTAGGAAAAATATTGGTTTTGATGGTCTTTTGATGACAGATGATATATCAATGGAAGCCATGGACGGGTCTTTATCAAGTAGGGCGTTTGCATCTTTGAATGCTGGATGTGATGTTGTTTTGCATTGTAACGGTAAAATGAAAAATATGATTGAGATTATGAAAGAAATACCTACTTTATCGACTAAATCAAAGTTGCGTGCAAAAAATGCTGAAGATTTGAGATCTGATCCTGACAACTTTGATTTTAACAAAGGTTGCAATGACTTTGCTTCCTTGATGTAAGGCATTCTTTAGCGCAATATATGAATTATGGAATCACAATCTAATTTTGATATAAACCTTGAACAAAGAATTTCTGCTGAAAATTTAGTAATTGATGTGGATGGATTCGAAGGGCCACTCGATTTATTGCTTACTTTAGCGCGGACGCAAAAAGTTGATATGCGAAAAATTTCTATATTACAGTTAGCCAAGCAATATCTAACATTCGTTGAAGAAGCTAAACGAATCCGTCTTGAATTGGCTGCAGATTATTTAGTAATGGCAGCTTGGCTAGCATTCATAAAATCACGTTTGCTTCTTCCACAAGAAGCATCTGAAGATGGTCCATCCGGAGAAGAACTTGCAGCACATCTTGCATTTCAATTAGAACGTTTAGAGGCAATGAGAAGATCAGCATCTAAATTAATGGCTCGCGATCAGCTAGGTAGAGATTTTTTTGGTAGAGGCATTCTTCAGGATGTGACATTAAAGAAAAATATTGTCTATAAGGCAACTGTTCTTGATTTAATGCAAGCATATGCACGATTAAGGGTGAAAGAAAATTTTAAACCATTACATATTGAAGAGCGTAATAAAATATTTACTATGGAGCAGGCTTTAGAACGTATGAAAAGCTTAATAGGTCATGCCATTGAGTGGGGTACGCTTGAACAATTTATGCCAGCTGGTTGGTTGAATGACCCTAAGCGCCGCAGATCTGTAACAGCTTCAACTTTTGCTGCAATGTTAGAATTAGTAAAGCTTGGCAAATTAGATTTGAGGCAAAATGATACTTTCTCCCAAATAGAAATAAAACAAAAAGAAAATTGATATGGATAAAGATGAGCCCCAATTGGAAAGTTTATTTGAAACACCTAATATTTTAGAACAAGAACGTATGCTTGAAGCAGTATTGTTTTCTATAAATGAACCAATTACTAAACAGCAACTTGAAAAGCGAATGCCAATTGGCTGTGATGTTTCTGAAGCTTTAATTGCCTTAAAAAATAGATATGCAGATAGGGGAGTTAATTTAGTTCGAGTGAGTGATGGTTATGCACTTCGTACAGCTCCTGGGTTAGGGTATTTGATGCAGAAGGAGAGTATAGAAACTCGTAAACTTTCTCGAGCTGCAATTGAGACATTAGCAATTATTGCTTATCACCAGCCAGTAACAAGATCTGAAATTGAAGAAATCCGTGGTGTTTCTGTATCTAGTGGAACAATTGATATCTTACTTGAATTAGAGTGGATAAAGCTCGGACGAAGGCGCCAAACTCCTGGAAGACCTGTAACGTTTATTGTTACCCAAATGTTTTTAGATCATTTTGGTATGGAAAGTCCAAAAGATTTACCTGGTATAAAAGAATTACGTGATGCTGGCCTGCTAGATAACCGTCCGCCTCCAGGAACAATTACTGAAACATATAATGAAGAGTTATTGGACGAAGACCACCAGGATGATATGTTTGAGTAACTATTTTAAAAATTTACTACTTTTTAGAGTTTTATGATTTTTTGAAATGCTTTGATAGCTTCAAGCCTTGGCCTTGATAATTTGATTTCAAATCAGCACCATAGAGGATATCTGGAACTTCTGACATTCTTTCATAAACTAACCTCCCAACAGATTGTCCATGCTCTAGTGCAAATGGTGCTTCGTGGCATCTAACTTCAAGGACACCTCGAGATCCCTTTCCACCGGCTTCTGTGTTCCCAAATCCAGGATCAAAAAAACCTGCATAATGCACTCTGAATTCACCGACCATAGCAAGATATGGTGCCATCTCTGCGGCACAATTAGGAGGAATATGGACTGCCTCTCGGCTTACTAAAATATAGAATGCTCCTGGGTCTAAGATAATTCGCTTTTCATGGGCAAAGACTGGCTCCCAGTAATCATCAATATTATAGTAACTAATGTTATCTAGATTTATAAGGCCTGTGTGTGGCTTTGCCCGATAGCCAACCAATCCATTTGGTAGGTCTAGATCAACAGAAAAGCCTAATCCTTGATCAATTTGAGCGGGCCCATCAACTAAACCAATGTCATTATGCATTTTAGAAAGTTCATTATCAGATAAAACAGATTTTCCTTTACGAAATCTTATTTGATTTAAACGCATACCTGGTTTGACCAAAACTGAAAAGCTACGCGGTGATATCTCAGCATACAATGGGCCAGTATATCCTTTTTCTATTCTATCAAATTCAATACCATGATCCGTGATACATCGTGTGAATAAATCTAATCTACCAGTAGAGCTTTTTGCATTAGCAACAGCATTAATATTTTTAGGTAATGCAAGTGACTCCATTAACGGAACAACATAAACACAACCTTTTTCTAAAACAGCCCCATTTCTTAGATCAATCTCATGCATTTTGAAATTACTCAAACGGTCAGCAACTGAATTTTTGGATCCTGCTAAAAAAGAAGCGCGGACCCTATAAGCTTTTTTCCCAAGGCGCAAATCTAAACTTGCAGGTTGAACCTGATCAATATCGACAGGATTAGTCAAAATAATTTGACTATTTATAATCATGTCTTTAATTTTTTGGCTTGGTAAAACGCCTGTCATCACTTTAATCTTTCAAGGTGGGCCTATGTGTCTAGGCCATGTTTGGTCGGGCTAGCAGGATTCGAACCTGCGACCTCTCGTCCCCCAGACGAACGCGCTACCAGGCTGCGCTATAGCCCGACTTACCATTGTTATATATCTGATTTTCAGAGGTGCAAGAGTGAATATTTTAGATTTCCTCTAATCGACGTTTCATACGATTACGTATACGTTTTAACTTAAAATATAATTCTTCTATCTGAAGTAATTCACTATTAGAGAAGTTAGAAATTAACTTTATTTTATCGAAGCTATTTAAACTTTTAGTATTTTCAGACAAATTTACATCTACATTGGTTTTTGTATATTTTAGGTTGATTTCGGTTGATAATTTGATTGGTGATTTAAAAATTTTATTTGAAATTTTTTCTTCAAAAATAGGTTCTTTTGAGAACTCTTTTATATGCTTTTCGCCTTTTGATTTAAAAAGTTCTTTAACAGCTGCTATAGTTGTTCCTTTATCATGAAGCAAATATTTGATACCACCAATTACTTTTAAATCTTCTGGCCTATAATAGCGCCTACCACCTGCTCTTTTTACAGGTTTTATTTGTGAAAATTTACTCTCCCAAAACCTTAACACATGGGAAGGAGTATCCAACCAATCTGATACTTCAGTAATCGTTCTAAATGCTTGATCTTTTTTACGTGCCATTTTGGCCTACTTATTTATTTCCCGCGCCAACTTTATCCTTCATCGTATGAGAAGGACGAAATGATAGCACTCGACGAGGATTAATTGGCACTTCTTCACCAGTTTTTGGATTTCTTCCAACTCTGGCACTTTTGTCTCGGATGTTAAACGTACCAAATGATGAAATCTTTACATTTTCCCCACGAACAAGTGCATCAGATATATGTTGAAGAACACTTTCCACAAGATCAGCTGATTCATTGCGAGAAAGTCCAACTTCTTCAAAAACAGCTTCAGCTAAATCCATTCGCGTAAGTGTTTCATTTGTCATAAAATTTCTCCTAGGTTCTGTAAAAGAATATTGTTTTATCCATTCACGAGTCAACATAAACAGTAATAATATTTTTTAATTTTTTTTTACCATCTAAAAACAACGGCTCCCCAAGCTAATCCACCACCTATTGCTTCGGTTAAAATAAGATCATTTTTTTTAATTTTGCCATTTTTAACAGCAACAGACAGGGCTAAAGGAATCGATGCAGCTGATGTATTGCCATGGTCTTGAACTGTTAAAACTACTTTTTCCATGGGAACAGACATTTTTTTTGCTGTACTTTTTATAATTCTAAGATTTGCTTGATGAGGAACTATCCAGTCAACATCATTACTTGTAATACCTGCTTTGGCCATAGCTGCATGTCCTGATTCAGCTAATTTAGATACTGCATGCTTAAAGACTTCTTGACCTTGCATGCGTAAAACCCCAGTTGTTTGAGTGGTTGATACACCGCCATCAACATAAAGAAGATCGTTGTATTTGCCATCAGAGCTTAATTCACATGAAAGAATACCACGATCTTTTGAAGTTCCATTACATTCTTGTGCTTCTAGAATTAAAGCTCCTGCGCCATCTCCGAAAAGTACGCACGTTGTTCGGTCTTCCCAATCCATGATCCGAGAAAATGTTTCTGCACCAATGACTAAAACTCTCTTTGATTGGCCAGATACAATCAATGAATTTGCAGTCGTAAGGGCATATGCAAAGCCAGCACAAACAGCTTGAATATCAAAAGCAAACCCTTTTGTCATATCCAATCCAGCTTGTACTTTGGTCGCCGTGGATGGAAAAGTTTGATCTGGTGTTGAAGTAGCAAGTACAATTGTATCAATGTCGTTTGCAGAGAGTTTAGCGTTGATTAATGCATTTTTAGCAGCTTTGATTGCAAGGTCAGAAGTAAATTCGTTATCAGCTGCGAAGTGCCTACGTTCTATTCCAGTGCGAGTTTTGATCCATTCATCATTGGTATCCACAGTCATAGCTAATTCACTATTTGTAACTATTCTTTCGGGAAGAAAATGGCCCACCCCAATTGGAACTGCTCTGATTGTTGCCATACTTTATCTCTTATCGTTTTTCACTACCATCGCTTCCAATTGCACTAGATGCAACCCGTGCGGCAAGTTTTTCGTTAAAGCCCATCTCTGCTAATTGAACTGCTAGATTTATAGCTGCAGTTATTCCTGTTGCATCAGCAGCTCCATGGGATTTTACAACAGTTCCATTTAACCCTAAAAATACGCCGCCATTTTTTCTACGTGGATCAATGCGTTTACTAAATCTTTTTAATGGAACAATAGCAAATATTGCACATAATCTGGATAACCAGGTTGCTTTAAAGCTTTCTCGCATCGCTGCACCAATCATGCTTGCGGTCCCTTCACCAGTTTTTAAAGCTATATTTCCAGTAAAACCATCGGTAACAATAACATCAACACGGCTAGATGGAATATCATTTCCTTCAACGAATCCAACATATTCATATTTCCCACGTTCAACATTTTCAGATATTAGGTCATTTGCTTCTTTAAGCTCTAAACGGCCCTTATGCTCCTCTGTGCCAACATTTAACAAGCCAACCCTTGGTCGGACTAAACCAAACCCATTTCTTGCATAGGATGCTCCCATAAGTGCATATTTTAATAAATCAGGCGCATCTGCACGAATATCAGCCCCAACATCTAACATAAAATTAAAGCCAAGACTATTTGACGATGGCCAAAGTATAGCAATTGCTGGGCGGTAAACGCCAGGTAGCTTTCTTAAGCGTATCATTGAAATAGCCATTAAGGCGCCAGTATTGCCGCAAGATACCGCTGCATGTGCATCTTTATCTTTTACTGCTTCAATAGTACCCCACATAGAGCTTTCTTTACCATTACGCATAGCATGAGATGGCTTATCATCCATGGATATTATATCTTTTGAATGACGAACTTCGCAGATATCATTTAAAACTTTTCGTTTTAAAATCAATTTATCAAGTATTTTTTTATCACCATTTACTATAAATCGGACATTGGAGTTTATTTTAGCAGCATTTGCCATACCTGATATAATTGCTGATGGACCATTATCACCGCCCATTGCATCAATAGAAATAACAATATTATTTTGATTGGTATAAGTGGGACTGATCCTGTTGGCGATATCGCTCATTTTGGATCAGTCCTTATTTTTATGCTGCGTCGTCGTCTAGGTCGATATCATCGGCCACAGAAACAACTTCACGATCATCATAATGACCGCATGCACCACAAACGTGGTGTGGACGTTTTAGTTCGCCGCAATTTCCACATTCGTTTGGGTTGTCTGCCAATAATGTGTCGTGTGAACGTCGGTTTCCACGACGTGAGCGGGTAATTTTACTTTTAGGGACAGCCATGTCACTACCTCGAATTAAAAGGCTTTCGCCTTGTGGAACGTAGAGCTTTCAGTCAAAATAATCCAACCACGACTCTACTTATATAAAGAGCCGCAAAATACAAAGATTATGCAAATTCGCAAGCCCTATTGTGAAAAACTTTTACTCTTTTAATTTATCCCTCAAACTTGCCAGTCCAGCAAATGGTTTTACTGCATCGTCTGTAAGAGGTTTTACACCTTTTGGAGCTGATAACACAGGATCTATTACAATACCATCCTTTCGTGGAAAATCATTTAAGATAATGGATATGGCTTCCATTGTTAAGGTTAACAGATTTATTTCATGAGGAATTTCTTCTGCATCAGGGTCCAGATCTTCCTCACTCGTCAATGTTTCTTCATGTGATTGATAATCTGCATAATAATGCCTAAGTATTTTTTGGTCTATTCGTGTGTTTACATCTTCCATAGTCACTACACACCCTTGAGTAACACTTGCACCAATTTTTGCATTAAGCAGCCAATTTTTTTTACCCTCTGCAACTATTTTCCCAGTAATAGTGACCTTAGATATTCTACGTAAATTTAATAAATTTACATAATCTGACAAATCTTTATTTTCAAATTTTATTGAAAATTTGTGAATTTTATTTTGTGATAGTTGAGATACTATTACTAAATGAGAATCTTGTGGAAATTTATCTGAAATATCGCTCATTATGCGAATTCCTTTGCTTAATTTAGTTGTTACTTTACAAGTTATTTGAATATGTGTGAAACACACTGTATTTAGATCTAAAGATCAATTAAGGATGTATAACTCGAATGTCAAAATTTGCTTTTAAATATCAATACCTAATCATTTCTACGCTTATTTTGACTAGTTGTAGTACGATATATAAAGATCATGGGTATTTGCCTTTAGATACAGATTTAAAAAGTGTTGTTATTGGAAAAGATTCGCGTAATTCCATAACAGAATTACTTGGCTCACCATCGGGTTCAGGTGTTTTGGAAGATGGAGCAATTTTTTACATATCAACAAAAATTAAAAATTTCCTGTTTTACGAACCTAAAGTAGTGTCCAGAGATATGATTGTTGTATCTTTTGACGAAAAGGATTTAGTAGAAAATGTAGAAAGATTTTCACTTGAAGATGGAAGAGTGGTAGTACTAAGCCGCCGAGTAACTTCTGCACCAGTTAAAGGGCCTAAGATTCTAACTCAAATACTTGGTAACCTAGGAAATGCAGACGCAGGAACTTTGTTAGGACAATAATTGAAGTTTAATCATTATCTTGAAAAACCATTGCAATACCATTCATACAATACCTTAAACCAGATGGAGCTGGTCCGTCTGGGAAAACATGGCCTAAGTGAGCATCACATTTAGAACATAATATTTCTGTTCGTTTCATAAATAAACTTCTGTCAGTTTTTTCTATTATATTGTGCGAATTTATGGGTTCAAAAAATGATGGCCAACCAGTACCGCTATCAAACTTTGATTTACTATTAAAAAGACTATTTCCACAACATTTGCATTTGAAAATTCCTTCTGATTTAGGAAAGTTGTCATTGCTGAAAGGACGTTCAGTCCCATGTTTTCGTGTAACTTTATATTCTAAATCAGATAATTCCATACGCCACTCAGCATCAGTTTTATTAATTTTTTCCATACATTTATTACCTTTTATAATTAAATGATAAATTTATTCAATTTTAGTAAATTATCATTATCAAATATTTTCTTTCATAAAAAATTACCCACCAGTGTGGCTCATATGTCTAGACATTTGTCCAGAAACTGATTTCCTGGAGTAGTCAAAATCATGCCCTTTTGGCTTTTTAGATATTGCGCTGTGAATTGCTTCTATCAAGGGTTGAATATCAGTATTATTTCGTAAAACTTTACGCAAATCCACTTGGTCTTCTTGTCCCAAGCATTGATACAATTCTCCAGTACAGGTTAGTCTAACTCTATTGCAGCTTTCGCAAAAATTATGAGTCATTGGCGTAATGAAGCCAATTTTTTGGCCGGTCTCATTAATTCTAACATATCGTGCTGGTCCACCGGTTTGCTCATCAGTGTCTATGAGTGTCCAGGTCTTAGAAAGCCTTTTGCGAAGATCTGATAAAGGCCAATATTGGTTCAATCGGTTTTCATTTCCAATATCACCCATTGGCATAACCTCAATGAAAGTTAAATCCATTTTTTTATTAGAACACCATTTTACTAGTTTTTCTAATTCATCTTCATTAAAACCTTTGAGTGCTACTGTATTAATTTTTACTTTAATGCCTGCATTTATTGCAGCGTCTATTCCATCCAATACTTGCTTTAAGCGACCCCATCTTGTGATATCAGAGAATTTTTTTTCATTTAACGTATCAAGAGAAACATTTATTCTTTTGATACCTATTTTAGCTAAATCTTCAGCAAATCTATGTAGTTGAGATCCGTTAGTCGTTAAGGTTAGCTCTTTTAAGTCTCCAGTTTTAAGGTGACGAGAAATTGATTTGAAAAACTCTATAATATTTCTTCTTACTAGAGGTTCACCTCCTGTAATTCGTAATTTTTCAACTCCTTGAGATATAAAGGCAGAACACATTCTATCAAGCTCTTCGAGTGTCAGCAATTCTGCTTTTGGCAGGAAATTCATATTTTCTGACATACAATAAACACATCTGAAATCGCATCGATCAGTTACGGATACACGAAGATAAGTAATACTTCGTTTAAAAGGGTCAATAAGTTTTGGAGATTCGTTCATATTAATACGCTATTCTTAGCCATAGAGGGTTGCAAGAGTGGTTATATAAATTTGCACGCTTCATTAATTGCAAATGGTTTCATTTTAGCCCCATATTTTTCTAAAAATGATAAAACCGCAGGAGCGTCATGCTTAGATAAACTTGATAGCCAATCAGCAATAGCTTTTTGAATTAACCATTCAGGATCTTCAGATAATTCGCCAGCCCAAGATAATATTCGATCTCTTTGACTTAGTTCATCAATCTTAGGATTATTTAATTTTGTCCAGGGCATTGTCATTGTTAAAATAGATCGCCTCATCCATATATTTTCATCTTTAAACCAATTAGAAATTTGATCTAATCTTTCGGGAAATGCTCTAATTCTCCGAGATCCAGCGCCACTCACATGATCTGCAATTGAAGCATGATCTAGAGTAGGAATCCATCTTATAATTTCTTCCCATACAGTCTTATCGTTTTCTATACGAGCCTGAGTTAAAAGTTTAGCAGCTACTATTCTTGCTTCATATATGTTTGAATTCCACAATTCAGAAGCTAAAGCTGTTCTGTCTTCTCCATTGATTTGATTGCGCCAACCTTTGTAAAGAATATCCAATTCTGGATTCGATATCCCAAGATAAGTACGACTTATCTTAAGTGAATTTTTCAATTCTGCTGCTTTTTTAGGATTAGCTTTTAAATGTAGCTGCATTAAAGCGTCTGTGAATGAAATCATTGAAACTTCTTTTTGTTATAATTTATAAATAATCGTTATAGAGACTACTCTACGGGTAAATAACAAAATTCAAGAGTGATCTATCTTTTTAAATAACTATTACTTTAAAATTTATATTTAAATTAAAGCTTATGTATGTTTTTTAAAATCACTCTACAGTCACAGATTTTGCAAGGTTTCTGGGTTGATCAACGTCAGTACCTTTATAAACAGCTGTATGATATGCTAATAACTGTGCTGGAATGGCATATAGAATTGGGGCTAAATCATTTGTAGTTCTAGGCATAATAATTGTTTTCCATGTGCCTTCTCGAGCTTCTTTTGCCCCTTCAGAGTCTGTAATCAATAAAACTTTCCCGCCTCGCGCCATTACTTCTTGCATGTTAGAAACCGTCTTATCAAATAAATCATCTTTTGGTGCTAATACTATTACAGGCATATTTTCATCTACCAATGCAATAGGTCCATGCTTTAATTCTCCACTAGCGTAACCTTCTGCATGAATATAACTTATTTCTTTTAGTTTTAATGCACCCTCTAAAGCTAAAGGGTACATAACCCCTCTGCCCAAAAACAAGGCGTTGGATGATTTTGATAATTCTAATGCTGCATTTTTAATTTCAGTGTCCAAAGATAATGTGTCAACAACCAAAGATGGTATACTTAAAATTGATTTAATTAATTTAGCTTCATTTAAGGCATTTATTAAACCTTTTTCTTTTGCAGCTTTTATAGCCAAAAAATAAAGAATGGTTAATTGACACGTAAATGCTTTTGTAGAAGCCACCCCTATTTCAGGACCAGCATGAATTTGGAGTGCCATTGATGCTTCACGCGAGATTGTACTTTCATTTACATTTACAATTCCCAAGGTTTTCATTTCATTTTGGTTGCAATACCTAAGAGCTGCAAGTGTATCAGCTGTTTCACCTGATTGACTAACAAAAATTGCAAGACTATTTTTTTCAACGGGCGGTTCACGATAACGAAATTCAGATGCAACATCTAATTCAACTGGAATGCGTGCAATTTTTTCAAACCAATACTTTGCAACATTACATGCTAAAAATGCAGTCCCACATGCGACCAGAGTAATTCGATTAATATTTTTAAAATTGAATTCTAAATTAGAAATTTCTAATTCGTTACGTGCTGAATTTAAATTATGTTGTATAGCGTCAGCTAATACTGAAGGCTGTTCGGCAATTTCTTTAGCCATAAAATGCTTATGGTTTCCTTTTGCAACATTTTGAGTATTAATTGCTAAGGTTTGCTTGTCCCGTTGTGTCTTTATTCCTTTAGAATCAAATATTTCTAATGTTTCTCTTGTGATTATTGCCCAATCACCTTCTTCTAGATAAGTAACTTGGTTTGTCATTGGTGCTAAAGCAATTGCATCTGAACCAACGAACATTTCACCCTTCCCATGCCCAATTGCTAGTGGAGAACCTTTTCTTGCCGCAATTAATAAATTATCAAAGCCATGGAATAAAAAACATAATGCATATGCTCCTTCTAGCCTGTCTAATGTTTTTTTTGCAGCAGATGCAGGCTCATCTCCATTATCAATAAAACTCATACACAATTGAACAATTGTCTCTGTATCAGTTTCTGATTGAAATTCAGCACCATTTGATTTTAATTCGTCACGTAATTTTTTAAAGTTTTCAATTATTCCATTATGAACGACTGCAACTTTGCCAGCCTTTTGTGGGTGAGCGTTAGCAATAGAAGGGCTGCCATGTGTTGCCCATCTGGTGTGTCCAATGCCAATTTTGCCCTTTAATGGATGATGTACAAGTTTATCGGCTAAATTAACTAATTTGCCTGTTTCTCTTCGCCGTTCAAGTACGCCATCACTTATTGTTGCAATTCCTGAACTATCATATCCACGGTATTCTAATCTTTTTAGTGCATCAACCAAAATTGGTGATGCTTCATGGTTGCCTAATATGCCTACAATACCGCACATTTATTTATCCTTTGTATTAATAAGCTTTATTGCTTTTAATCTTTCGAAAAATTTTACAGCAAAGTTTAATTTATTTTCTTGCTTAGAGCGTGCAATACCAAGTGCTTTATCTGGTATATTTGAAGTAATAACTGATCCAGATGCAGTCATTGTATCACTTCCTAGCTGAATTGGCGCTACCAAAGAAGTATTTGAGCCAATAAACGCTCTATCTCCAATTTCAGTTAAATGTTTTGAAACACCATCATAATTACATGTAATTGTTCCTGCCCCAATATTTACATTATCACCAATTTTTGCATCGCCTATGTAAGATAAGTGATTTACTTTTGCACCTTCACCAATCTGAGATTCTTTTACTTCACAAAAATTACCAACTTTGGAGTTGTTTGCTAGTTCTGCACCAGGTCGTAAGCGTGCAAATGGCCCTACTATTGCACCTTTTGATATGTGGGCACCTTCAATATGGCTAAAAGATTTTATTAATGCATGACTTTCAACAGTAGTTTCCGGACCAAAGATAACATTTTGTTCAATTATTGTATCACGCCCAATAACTGTGTCAGATGAAAACCAAACGGTATTTGGATCAGTTAATGTGACCCCATTTAACATCATTTCTGTTCTTTTTTCTTCCTGAAAATAACTTTCAGCATGGGCTAATTCTACTCTAGAGTTTATACCCATCGCTTCACTTTCAGAGCATTCAACAGTGGCACATTTCAAATTTCTATTTTTTGCTAACTTTATAATATCAGTTAGATAAAATTCATTATTTGCATTTTTGTTTTCTATTTCAGATACTAGATCGAACAAAAGATTAGTGTCAGTGCAAATGACGCCTGAGTTGCAATAATTTATTTTCTTTTGGTCATCAGTTGCATCTTTAAATTCAACTATTTCTTCAAGAGATCCATCTTCTGTTATGATTAAACGTCCATAACTGTTTTGCTCATCTGTATTAAACCCTAACACTACAATATTAGAACCATTTTCACGTAATTTTGACATGTTCTTTAGTGTATTGGGCTTTATAAACGGAGTGTCTCCATATAAAATAAAAACCTCACCATTGAAGTCTAATAGTTTGCCACGTGCTTGATTTACTGCGTGAGCAGTTCCAAGTTGTTCTGACTGTATTACAATTTCTGCATTTGGATTAAAGTTAATCGCAACTTTCTCAACTTCTTCAGAACCATGGCCGGCAACGATAATTGTTTTTTGGCAATCCATAGCTGCGGCTGTTCGCATTGAATGTATTAAAAGCGGTTCACAAGCTATATTATGTAATACTTTTGGTAAATCTGATTGCATTCTAGTGCCCATGCCAGCAGATAAAATAATAACAACGGATTGCATAATGTCTGTACCTATTTTTTTCTTTACTATAGTTTTATTTTATATTGCAAAAGGGGATATATAATCAAAATGTATTTCAATTTGTTACTAATTTTTATGAACTATAGTAATGGGGTTTCTTTATGAAAAGCGTAGTTTTTGATCTTGATGGAACTTTAGCTGACACAAGTGAGGATTTAATAGCGGCAGCCAATGCTTGTTTTGAGGGTTTAGGATTAAAAAAAATGTTAGATCCAATCAATGATGCCTCAGTGGCATTTCAAGGTGGGCGAGCAATGCTTAAACTAGGCCTTGAGCGTGCAAACAGTTTTGATCAGACTAAAATTGATAAACAATACCCAATTTTATTGGAACATTATAAAAAACATATTGATATGAATACAATATTATATGAGGGCGTAGTCGAAGCCTTAATTGAATTACAAAAACGCGGATATTTATTAGGAGTTTGTACAAATAAGCCTGAATTTTTAGCAGAAAAGTTGTTAAAAAGTCTTGGAATCAGAGAATATTTTTCTGCAATGCTAGGTGCAGACACTTTATTAATAAAAAAACCAGATCCGTTACACCTTTGGACTACAATTGATTGGATGGGAGGGGATCGACATAAAGCTGTGTTAGTGGGAGATACTATTACAGATTTAAACACTGCAAAAAATGCTAACTTAGACTGTATTCTAGTATCTTTTGGACCAGAGGGAAGTGGTGTTGAGGATATGAAACCTTCGGCATTACTAGATTCGTATTTCGATTTACCAGATTTAATTGATGCTATCCTTTAAAAAATGTAAAATTTGTATTTAATAAGCATATATAATTTAAGAGGCAATTATGGTTTTAAAGTTTACAGGAAGTTTTACGCAACAAGAAGCAATTCCAGAAAAAGCAATTGATGCAGCAATTGCTGTTATGCGCCATGGTAGATTACACCGATATAATGTTGCGCCTGGTGAAACTTCTGAGACAGTTTTGTTGGAACAAGAATTTGCAAATTTAACTGGTGCTAGATATTGCTTGGCAGTTGCTTCTGGTGGGTATGCTCTTACAGCTGCTCTTAGGGCATCTGGATTAAAGCAAAATGATATTGTTTTAACAAATGCATTTACATTGGCGCCAGTTCCAGGGGCAATTCAGGGAGCTGGAGGTTGTCCTGTTTTTGTTGAAATAACTAAAGATCTTGTTTTGGATTTAGATGATCTAAAAGCAAAAATTGAATCTACAAATGCCAAATTTTTGATGTTAAGTCACATGCGTGGGCATATAGTGGATATGGAAGCTCTTTTAAAAATAACTGATGAGGCTGGTATAAAAGTAATTGAAGATTGTGCTCATACGATGGGAGCAAATTGGAATGGAATAACTAGTGGGCGCTCTGGTATTGTTGGGTGTTATTCAACGCAAACATTTAAACATATTAATTCAGGCGAGGGTGGTTTTTTAATAACAGATGATGTCGAAATAATGGCTAAAGCAACAATGCTTTCTGGTTCGTATATGTTGTATGAGAGTCATTTAGCAGGTGCTCCAATTGAAGCTTTCGAAAACATCCGATTAGATACACCTAATTGTTCTGGCCGAATGGATAATTTAAGAGCAGCAATATTGCGACCACAGTTAGAAAATTTATCAATTCAAGCCAATCGATGGAATAAACGATATCGCAAATTGGAAAATGGGTTAAATCAAGTTGAAGATATAAGGCTGATATCACGTCCTAAGAAAGAATATTTCGTTGCATCGTCCTTTCAATTTTGTTTACCAGATTTTAATGAAAAACAAATAAAATCATTAGTTTTGGCGTGTGAAATAAGAGGAGTTCAATTAAAATGGTTTGGAGCGTCTTCTCCAGTTGGTTTTACATCGCGCCACGATAGTTGGCGATATGTTGATAAACAGACTTTACCAAAAACTGATGCAATTTTATCAGTTTTATTGGATATGAGAATTCCTTTAACTTTTAGTATGCAGGATTGTGATATAATCTCTGAAATTATAAAAGAAGAAGTTAAAAATATTAAGCTTAATTAAAACTGTAAATTATTTTGAGTAATGTTTTGCAATCAATAAATTTAATTAAAGTTATTGTGCGTGATTTTTTGAATATCTCATACTTTAAATGCGCTTTTTTGTTCTGTATTTATTGACGCCACCGGACACTAAGGGTAAGCAATGGCAAATTTGAAAATAGCTCTTAACCTTTCAGGGGAACGCCGTGCAAGATTTGCTTATGAATTATTTACCAATACTCGTATTTTTAGGAGTTGCTGCAGGCCTTGGCCTAGTTCTGATTTTAGCTGCTGTAATTATTGCTGTAAGAAATCCAGATGCAGAAAAAACATCAGCATACGAATGTGGATTTAATGCTTTCGATGATGCCAGAATGAAGTTTGATGTAAGATTTTATCTTGTATCGATTCTTTTTATTATATTTGATCTAGAAGTTGCATTTTTATTTCCTTGGGCTACCTCTTTCCAATATCAAGGTATGTTAGGATTTTGGTCTATGATGGTTTTCTTATTAGTTTTGACAATAGGTTTTGCCTACGAATGGAAAAAGGGAGCTTTGGAATGGGAGTAAGTACTTCTCTCAACACAGCCGGTGATAATAAAGAATTAGCAACAAGTGCACTTAATCGTGAATTGCAAGACAAGGGTTTTCTATTAACCAGTGCCGAAGATGTAATAAACTGGGCTAGAACAGGCTCACTGCATTGGATGACATTTGGGCTTGCATGTTGCGCTGTTGAAATGATGCATAGTGCGATGCCAAGATATGACTTAGAAAGATTTGGAACAGCTCCTAGGGCATCTCCTCGCCAATCAGATCTTATGATTGTTGCTGGTACTTTGACTAATAAAATGGCACCTGCGTTACGCAAAGTATACGATCAAATGCCTGAACCACGTTATGTGATATCAATGGGTTCTTGTGCTAATGGAGGTGGATATTACCATTATTCATATTCTGTAGTGCGTGGATGTGACAGAATCGTCCCAGTAGATATCTACGTCCCAGGATGCCCTCCTACAGCTGAGGCATTACTTTATGGAATTTTGCAATTGCAACGAAAAATGCGCCGAACAGGCACAATAGTGAGATAGTCTTTATGTCGAATACCTTAACAGATTTAGGTGAATTAATTGCTACGAAATTACCAGGTGCTATTACTGCATCTGGTGTAAGTGATTTTGGTGAATTAGTTTTAAATGTAAAATTAGAAAAGATCACTAATGTTGTTGAATTTTTAAAAAGTAATTCTGCAATGAGGTTTTCTACCCTTATTGATATTACTGCGATTGATTACCCTTCACGTGAAAATAGATTTGAAATGGTTTATCATTTTTTATCCATGTATACGAATTTGCGAATTCGTTTGAAGCTTCAGGTACCTGAAGATGGAATGGTTCCTTCAATTTGTGAAATTCATCCAGGTGCTAATTGGTTTGAACGTGAAGTATTTGATATGTATGGCGTTCTATTTTCTGGGCATCCAGATTTACGGAGAATTTTAACAGACTATGGTTTCCGAGGACATCCACTTAGAAAAGATTTCCCAACAACTGGATATACAGAGTTAAGATATGATGAGGTTAGTAAAAGAGTTGTCTATGAACCGGTTACCTTAACTCAGGAATACCGCCAATTTGACTTTATGTCACCATGGGAAGGTGCTCAATATATCCTTCCAGGTGATGACAAAGCGGAGGCAAAATGATGGCTGATGGTGGTTTTAATGACGTTCAAACTGGTGAACAAAGAATTCGTAACTTTAATATAAATTTTGGGCCGCAACATCCTGCTGCACATGGAGTTCTACGGTTGGTACTAGAGTTGGATGGTGAAATAGTTGAAAGATGTGATCCTCATATAGGTCTGCTTCACCGTGGTACTGAGAAACTAATGGAAAGTAGAACTTACCTACAAAATTTACCATATTTTGATCGTCTTGATTATGTAGCTCCAATGAACCAAGAGCATGCATGGTGTTTGGCGATTGAAAAATTATCTGGAATTGATGTGCCAAGACGTGCATCACTTATACGTATTTTATACTGTGAAATTGGCCGAATCTTAAGTCACATCTTAAATGTAACCACCCAAGCTATGGACGTTGGGGCTTTAACTCCACCTCTATGGGGATTTGAAGAACGTGAAAAATTAATGGTTTTTTACGAGAGAGCATCTGGAGCTAGGTTGCATGCAGCATATTTCCGCCCTGGTGGGGTTCACCAGGATTTACCTCAGGATTTATTAGATGACATAATGGCATGGACTTTAGAATTCCCTAAAGTCTTGGAAGACATAGATGGATTGCTCACTGAAAATAGAATTTTCAAACAACGTAATGTAGACATTGCGGTTGTTTCTCAACAGGAAGCATTGGATTGGGGATTCTCAGGCGTCATGGTTCGTGGTTCGGGTATGGCGTGGGATTTACGTAGAGCGCAACCATATGAGTGTTATGATGAATTTGAATTCGATATTCCTGTAGGGAAAAATGGCGATTGTTATGATCGTTACTTGTGTCGTATGCAAGAAATGCGTGAAAGTTTGAAAATAATTCAACAAGCAATTCACAAACTTGAAAGCGCAACTGGTGATGTTTTAGCGCGAGGTAAATTAACACCTCCAAATAGAAGTGACATGAAAACATCCATGGAGTCATTGATACACCACTTTAAGCTATACACTGAAGGCTTTAAGGTTCCTGAAGGGGAAATTTATGTTTCTGTGGAAGCCCCTAAGGGTGAGTTTGGAGTATTTTTAGTTTCGGATGGATCAAATAAACCATATAAAACAAAAATCCGGGCTCCAGGTTATTTGCATTTGGCAGCTATGGATCATTTATGTAAGGGCCATCAGCTTGCTGATGTTGCCGCAATAATCGGCACATTGGATGTCGTATTTGGAGAGATTGATCGATAATGTCTATACGCCGACTTCATACATCCCAGCCTGATAGCTTTAATTTTTCAGATGAGAACTTAAAGTGGGCACAAAATCAAATGAAAAAATATCCTACTGGACGTCAAGCATCAGCAGTAATACCTATATTATGGCGCGCTCAAGAGCAGGAAGGTTGGTTATCAAAACCTGCCATTGAATCAGTTGGTGAATTGCTTGATATGCCTTTCATAAGAGTTTTAGAAGTAGCGTCATTTTATTTTATGTTTCAATTAGCACCAGTAGGATCAGTTGCGCATATTCAAGTGTGTGGAACTTTGTCTTGTATGATTTGTGGTGCTGAAGATCTAATAAGCATATGCAAAGAAGTAATATCAGAAAAACCTCATGAAGTTTCTATTGATGGAAAATTTAGCTGGGAAGAAGTGGAATGTTTAGGTGCTTGTGCAAATGCCCCAATGGCACAAATTGGCAAAGATTTTTATGAAGATTTAACTGAAACAAGCTTTAGAGACATATTGGATAAATTTTCAAAAGGTGAAGTGCCAACACCAGGGCCTCAAAATGGGCGATATGCATCTGAACCACTTTCGGGGCTAACTACTTTAACTGAATTTAACTCTGGTAAATATGAAGCAAATTCATCTGTTTCGAGAGCTCTGGAATATGGTGATACTATTAAACGCATTCAAGGTAATGAAGTGCCTATATTAATGGCTAAGAAGAAGTCAGCTAAAACAAGTTCTACATAACTGTAGCGAAAAAATAGGGAAGTAATGAAATGTCAAACAAAGAAAATAATAACCAAACAAATCCAAGTTCACCAATTTGGTGGTTAGTATCCGCTATAGCTAGTGTTTTCATTGGATCAAAACTAGTTGTGGGAATGGAAACCATTCCTGCAGTTTTAATTTCTCTTAGTATTTTCTTAGTATTAGGTTGGGCATTACAAAAAATCTTTGGTGCAAATGCACCAGTTTCTGAAGAAATAAAAGTCGAAGTAAAAACTGCTGCGGCTAAGAAGTCAGCTGCTAAAACTGCTGCGGCTAAGAAGCCAGCTGCTAAAACTGCTGCAGCTAAAAAACCAGCTGCTAAAACTGCTGCGGCTAAAAAGCCAGCTGCTAAAA
>CAJJAY010000008.1 GCA_905182285.1 uncultured Amylibacter sp.
TGCTATCATTGTTTTATTTTACCCATAACCAATGATGCATTTGTTCCACCAAATCCAAACGAATTAGACAAAACAACATTTATTTCTCGTTTTACTGCTTTTAAGGGTGCTAGATTAAGTATTGACGGTACCGGCTCATGCAAATTCAGAGTGGGAGGCGCTATTTGATCACGAATTGCTAATATACTAAAAATGGCTTCTACTGCACCTGCAGCGCCCAATAAGTGTCCAATAGCAGACTTTGTTGAAGACATAGTTGCTCTATTGGCTTTTGACCCTAATAGCCTTTCAACTGCACTTAATTCAATTGTATCAGCCATTGTGGAAGTTCCATGCGCATTTATGTAATCAATTGAATCAGCTTCTAGTCCTGCGCGTTTAATAGCTGCTTGCATAGAGCGATATCCTCCATTCCCGTCAGAAGCTGGAGCTGTGATGTGGTGAGCATCGCCTGATAATCCATATCCTAATATCTCTGCATATATTTTTGCACCTCGTTTAATAGCATGTTCATATTCTTCAAGAACTAAAACACCAGCGCCTTCTCCCATAACAAATCCATCACGATTTTGATCATATGGCCTTGATGCACTTTTAGGGTCATCTCGATGAGAAGTTGATAATGCTTTACAAGCGTTAAAACCAGCAATTCCTATTTCACATATTGGGTTTTCAGCTCCCCCAGCGAGCATAACATCTGCATCGCCAAATTGTATTAATCTCGCAGCATCACCAATTGCATGTGCACCAGTTGAACATGCCGTCACAACTGCATGATTTGGACCTTTAAATCCATGACGAATTGATACTTGTCCAGAAATTAAATTTATCAAACAAGAAGGGATAAAAAATGGAGAAACTCTTCTAGGGCCACGCTCTTGAAGTGTAAGTGATGTATCCGCAATTGTTGATAGACCACCAACGCCAGATCCAATCATTACACCAGTCCGGTATAAATCTTCTTCATCGCTTGGTGACCAGCCACTATCTGCAACAGCCATATCTGCTGCTGCCATGCCGTAAAGAATAAAGTCATCTACTTTTCTACGTTCTTTCGGCTCCATCCAATCAGATGGATTAAAAGTTCCATTCAAACCATCACCAAAAGGTATCTCACATGCGTAGTTTGTAGCAAAATTATTAGCATCAAAACGAGTAATCGTATTCGCAGCATTTTCACCAGCAATTAAACGTTTCCAGGTTTCTTCCACACCACAAGCAAGTGGAGAAACCATTCCAAGACCAGTTACAACTACTCTACGCATTATTTAAACCTCAATAAATATTCTTTTCTAGACTTTAAACTATAATCTATAAATACTGCAAGCAATCCAGTCTAATTTTGAAACTTTAAACAATAAAAAACGACACATCAATTAAGATGCGCCGTCTTTCAATAAAGTACTTTAATTTAGGAAGCTTCAGTTATAAATTTAACTGCGTCGCCAAAAGACTGAATAGTCTCTGCTGCGTCATCAGGAATTTCAATTCCGAACTCTTCTTCAAAAGCCATAACTAGTTCAACAGTGTCCAAGCTATCAGCGCCAAGATCATCAATAAACGATGCGCCTTCAATTACTTTGTCTTCGTCAACACTTAAATGTTCGACAACAATTTTCTTAACACGATCTGCGATGTCACTCATGATATATTCCTCTTGATATGGCAATTTAGCCATTTAGAAAGTCGCGTGACGCGACAAGGTTAGTAAACTCGTTTTGTTATAAAATAAATATAACTGTGCCGCGCTATAACATACAAATTTGATATGGCAAACGAATTCGTAGAAAAATTTTATAGTTAGTATTTTTTTGCTTATAAATTAAATTTAGTGTCTGGCTGTTTTTAAATGTCTAATCTTCTCCATTCACCAATAGGTATGTTATCTATGGTAAAGTTGCCAACACTATATCTTATTAATCTTAACGTTGGAAAACCTATAGTTGCTGTCATACGACGTACCTGACGGTTACGTCCTTCTGTTATTGTAATCATCAACCAGCTTTCACTAATAGATTTCCGATATCGTATTGGCGGAAAACGATCCCATAATCCTTCAGGCCTATCAATAATTTCAACATCAGCAGGTTTTGTAATACCATCTTTTAAAATCACTCCATTTTGTAAAACTTTTATATCATCCTTAGTGGGTTTTCCCTCAACTTGGACAACATAAGTTTTAGGCCATTTATGCTTTGGGTTTGATATCTCTTGTTGAAGCACTCCATCATCAGTTAAAACTAACAATCCTTCACTATCTTTATCCAAACGGCCTGCTGCATAAACATTTGGAATATTTACAAATTCAGATAAATTTTTCCTATCTGAGTGTTCATTTCCTTTGTCAGTAAATTGTGACAAAACATTAAATGGTTTATTAAATAATATAACTATAGCCATAATATAATTCGCCCAATTACAAACTGTTTAAATCATAGCCATTCCACCATTTACATGTAATGTTTGTCCAGTAATATAACTTGCCTCATTTGAAGCCAAAAAAGCTACAGTTGCAGCAATCTCATCTGCATTGCCCATACGGCCCTGTGGTATGCTTCCCAACATGTTTTTTATTACAGTTTCTGGTAATTCTGCTGTCATAGCAGTCTCAATAAAGCCAGGAGCAATGCAATTAGCCGTTATTCCACGTGACGCTATCTCTTGTGCAAATGATTTAGTCATTCCAATCATTCCCGCTTTTGAAGCGGCATAATTAACTTGTCCCGCATTTCCTGTGACACCAACAATTGAAGTTATATTAATAATCCTCCCAAAGCGTTGCTTCATCATAGTACGCATAACTGACTTCATTAAATGCATTGTAGAAGTTAAGTTTATATCTAATACCTGTTGCCAGTCTTCATCAGACATTCTCATAAACAAGTTATCGCGGGTAATGCCTGCATTATTGACCAAAATATCTATACCACCCATTTGATCTGCAGCAGTTTTGGACAAAGCCTTTACAGCGTCCACATCACTTAAATTGCATGGAACAACATAGGCCCTATCACCCAACTCTTCAGCAAGCGCTCTTAATGGTTCAACGCGTGTTCCAGACAAAGCTACTTTAGATCCTTGTGAATATAATACTTTTGCAATTGCGCCTCCAATCCCTCCAGAAGCTCCAGTAACTAATGCACACTTGTTACTTAAATCAAACATATGAATACCTTTATTTTAGCTTTAATACTGCAGCATTAACGCTGTTTGTATCAAATACTTGATTAACATTTATTTCTCGATCAATACGACGCACCATGCCAGACAAGGCCTTACCTGCACCTATTTCAAATACATCGGTTACACCATGTAAACTAATATATTCAATACTTTCACGCCAACGAACTGATCCTGTGACCTGTTCAATTAATAACTCTTTAATTATGCTGCCATTGGTTTCTTGGCTTGCCTTTACATTTGCAACTAACGGGACACTTGGACTTTCTAGATCAATTCCATCAAGTGCTTCAGACATAGCATCAGCTGCAGGTTGCATAAGTGCACAGTGAAAAGGTGCCGACACCGGTAATAAAATTGCTCTTTTTGCACCAGCAGCTTTAGCGAGTTCAATTGTTTGTTCCACTGCTTCTTTGTGGCCCGAAATTACGACTTGGCCTGGGTCATTATCATTGGCTGCTTGGCATACTTGATCATTACCTATTGATTTGGCTATTTTATTTACAGTATTAAAATCTAAACCTAGAATGGCCGCCATAGCGCCAATGCCAATTGGAACTGCATCCTGCATGGCTTTTCCTCGTATACGTAATAATTTTGCAGTGTCATGTATATTTAGAGATCCTGCAGCACAAAGAGCTGAATACTCACCTAGTGAATGGCCGGCTATGAACGATGCTTGATTAAATTCAATACCTTCAGACTCTAGCGCTTTTACAGCTGCTATCGATGTTGCCATCAATGCTGGTTGCGCATTTTCAGTCAATGTAAGTGTATCTATGTCACCATCCCAGATTAAAGATGATAGATCTTGCTCTAATGCATCATTTACTTCCTCAAATACATCTTTTGAAACTGAAAAATTTTCGGCTAGATCCTTGCCCATTCCAATAGTTTGTGCACCTTGGCCTGGAAATAAAAAAGCATGCATATTTGATTTCTCCTTTTGATCAGCCTTTTATTTAAACTGATTTGATAAACAACACTAAAATTATTAATGTGTATATAAAATCTTGTTTACGTTTTAAAGGGAATTACGCACTTTAGTATTTACTATTGCAATTTTTAGATATCACAATATAAGCACATCACTTCTGCAAATTCTTTCAACGCGGTTGCCTCTCGTATACGGGTGCAGAAGTTTAATTCGTATTTTGAAGCACGCTATAATTGAGGTACTAATATGGCGCTCTACGAGCACGTATTTATTTCGCGTCAGGACTTGTCCAACGCACAAGCTGAAGGTCTAATTGAACACTTCAGTGCAGTTCTTTCAGATAATGACGGTAAAGTTGTTGATCAAGAGTACTGGGGCCTAAAAACAATGGCTTATAAAATTAATAAAAATCGCAAAGGTCATTATGCATTCTTAAAATCAGATGCACCATCTTCTGCGGTTCAAGAGATGGAACGTTTAATGCGTTTACATGAAGATGTTATGCGCGTCATGACAATTCGTGTTGATGAACATGAAGAAGGTCCATCCGTAGTAATCCAAGCGAAATCGGCGAAAGAAGAACGTCGTCGCGAACGTGAGCGATAGAGAAAGGACTAAAACCATGGCTAACAAACCATTTTTCCGCCGTCGTAAATCTTGTCCTTTCCTTGGTGATAATGCACCAAAGATCGATTACAAGGATACAAAACTATTGCAACGCTACGTTTCAGAACGTGGTAAAATTGTACCATCACGCATAACAGCAGTATCAGCAAAAAAACAACGCGAATTAGCAAAAGCTATCAAGCGCGCACGTTTTTTAGCACTTCTGCCGTATGCAGTGAAGTAGGGAGAACATTATGCACGTTATCCTACTTGAACGCGTAGCTAAACTAGGCCAAATGGGTGATATTGTTTCTGTAAAACAAGGTTTTGCAAGAAATTACTTATTACCTCAGGGCAAAGCTCTTCGCGCAACTGATGCAAACAAAGCTGCTTTTGAATCTCAAAAAGTAACATTGGAAGCTAAAAACTTAGAAACCAAATCTGAAGCTGAAGCGATTTCTAGCAAATTAGATGGCCAAACATTCATTATAATTAGATCAGCTTCTGATGCTGGTGCACTATATGGATCTGTAACTAACCGTGATGCCTCTGATGTAGCTTCTGCTGAAGGTTTTAAAATTGATAAGAAACAAGTAATTTTACAAGCTCCTATCAAAGAATTAGGCCTCCATAAAGTTGGCGTTTCTCTTCACCCAGAAGTTGAATGTTCTATAGAACTAAATGTTGCAAGATCAACTGAGGAAGCTGAACTTCAAGCATCTGGTCAATCAATCCAAGATTTAGCAGCAGCTGCTGAAGCTGAAGCTGAATTTGAAATTGCAGAATTATTTGACGATATGGGTTCGGCTGCAGCACTTGATGAAGACGGCAACGAACTCATCAAAGACGAGCCAAAGGCAAAAGTAGAGCCAGAAGAAAAAGTTGAAGAATAATTAAAAACTTACAGTAAAGGGGGTTCATGGCAACATGAGCCCCCTTTTTTATTTAAATTTTGGGAATCATTATGGAAATAACAAAATCAATTAATGTATTAGGTGAAATATTAAAACCTTGCTCAAAATCACCATTAACAGGATTCTATCGTGATGGATGTTGCAATACAGGAAAAGATGACCATGGATGCCATACAGTATGTGTAGTTTTAACATCTACTTTTTTAAATTTTTCAAAATTACGAGGAAATGATTTAATAACTCCTAGACCTGAATATAATTTTCCTGGATTGAAGCCAGGCGATAGATGGTGTTTGTGCGCTGAGCGTTGGAAAGAAGCTCATTCTTATGATTCAGCTCCTAATGTTATCCTAGAAAGTACACATCTAAAAACTCTTGATATAATTCCAATAAAAGACCTTCAGGAAAAAGCCTTTGATATAAATTGAATATTAATTGTTTTTTATGCGTTTTTTAATACAATACCGACAAAAGTGGTCGTAAAAATCCGTGACTTGGATTTAAAAATTTGCAACTTTCTTAATCAAGAATGTTAAATCAAGATAAGGAGTGTAGCCTTGGATTACGCAACAACGAACGATATACAAGAAATAGTTGAAGCCGATCGTAAAAACGTTTGGCATCACCTAATACAACATAAGCCATTTGAAAGCCAAATTGATCCTCGAATTATCGTTGAAGGTAAAGGTATGCGCGTTTGGGATCAACATGGCAAAGAGCACTTAGACGGAGTATCTGGAGGTGTTTGGACAGTTAATGTTGGCTATGGCAGAGAGCGTATTGCTGATGCAGTTCGTGATCAATTAGTAAAAATGAATTATTTTGCAGGTTCTGCTGGATCAATTCCAGGTGCAATTTTTTCAGAAATGTTACTGAATAAAATGCCTGGTTTATCAAGAGTATATTACTCAAACTCTGGATCTGAAGCCAATGAAAAAGTTTACAAAATGGTTCGCCAAATAAGCCATAAACATCATAATGGTAAAAAACATAAAATTATATATCGCGAACGTGATTATCATGGCACAACTATAACCAATTTAGCAGCAGGTGGACAACAAGAACGCAATGCTCAATATGGTCCATATACGCCTGGGTTCGTAGAAATCCCACACTGCTTAGAGTATCACAATCAATATGGCGAAGGTGATTATACAAAACAGTCTCTAGATGCTATTGAAGCTGTTATATTACGCGAAGGTGCAGATACTATAGGAGCTATGGTACTTGAACCTGTGACCGCAGGTGGTGGTGTAATCACCCCTCCTCAGGGTTATTGGGAAGGTGTTCAAGCCTTATGTACAAAATATGAAATTCTTCTTCATATTGATGAAGTTGTTTGTGGGCTTGGCCGAACTGGAACTTGGTTTGGTTACCAACAATATGGAATTAAACCAGACTTTGTCACAATGGCAAAAGGTGTTGCATCTGGATATGCTGCAATTTCGTGCACGGTGACAACAGAAGCTGTTTTTGACATGTTCAAAGATGCTGATGACCACCTAGGGTACTTTAGAGACATATCAACTTTTGGTGGATGCACTGCAGGGCCTGCTGCTGCGATTGAAAACATGAAAATAATTGAAGAAGAGAACCTATTAAACAACACAACATCGATGGGTGAATATTTGATGGGTAAGTTAGGTGAGCTTAAAGATAAACATAAATGCGTTGGGCAAGCACGAGGTAAAGGTTTATTTTGTGGGCTTGAATTAGTTTCTGATCGTGACACACACGCTCCTGCTGATGAAAAAATGGTTCAAGCAGTTGTTGGAAATTGTATGGCTCAAGGAATAATTATTGGTGCAACAAATAGATCCGTTCCTGGATATAACAATACACTATGCTTATCACCTGCACTAATATCGACAAAAGATGATTTAGATCAAATTACTGCTTCAATGGATAAGGCTATTACTGAAGTGTTTGGCTAAATAAAAAAATATAAGGTAAAAGCCCATCTTGGCTTTTACCTAAAATAATTTGATTAAAAGCTAGTTTTGAACTATTTTTAAACAAATAACTTTTAATTCACTAATCGTCATAATCCCAGAAAGTATATCGTGATACCATAAGTGTAAATCAAGAGAAAAACTAAATTAACCCATTTTAGTTGAGGTTCAGTACGTAACCAAGCGCAGTAAATCCAAATCAAACAAAATGGAAAAGACAAAAACATAGTTAATGGATACCAATCACAAATAATTGCTACAGCACTTAGTAAGCCAAGCAATAAAGCTATATTTTTCAATATTTTTTCAGTTCTTGTAGATATGTGAGACGGTAATAAAATACTAAAAATCGAATTAACTAAACTATCCATTAAAATTGTTTCCTATTAAGATTAATTTCAATGTGCAAATTTTAAAATTAACAAATTATATTATTCTGCACACCAAAATGTGGCGTAATTAATTATTTTGATTTTATAAATAATTAGAAAAAATAAGTGTGGTACCCAAAGCCGGACTTGAACCGGCACTCCGTGAGGAAACGGATTTTGAATCCGTCGCGTCTACCAATTCCGCCATTCGGGCTTAGCACACTTACAATGCACTTAGCTAAAGTAATTAAGGGCGTCAACGCAATTTTTTTACTGCTTTAATATAAGCACACAATGATTAATACTTGACCATTAGGAATATCCCTGCTCTTTAATTTATTTTTATGAAGGTTGAACTATGCTTCGAAAACTATACGATTGGACACTTTCATTTTCTGATAGTAAATATTCACTTTGGTTATTAGGTTTTATAGCTTTTATTGAAAGTTCAATATTTCCAATTCCCCCACATATTCTAATGATACCTATTATTATAGCAGCCCCAAACCGTGCTTTTTTAATTGCAGCAATCGTAACACTGGGGTCAGTTTTAGGTGGTGCGCTAGGGTATTATATTGGAAACCAACTTTTTTACACTTTAGGTCAGCCTATATTAGAATTTTATCATAAAACTGAAAGCTTTGAGGCATTTAAAGATCAATTTAACGCTCAAGGTCACTGGGCTGTTTTAATAGCTGGGCTGACGCCATTTCCATATAAGGTTATTACTATAACTGCAGGACTAACCGGGATGTCATTTACAGCCTTCATGATTTGGTCAATTATAGCACGTGCAACAATATTTTTTGTAATTGCAGGATTGTTGTGGAAATTTGGTTCTCAAATAAGAGATTTTATTGAAAAGCGATTAGGAATAATGTTTACTTTGTTCTGCATAATCTTGATCTTGGGCTTTGGAGTGGTAAAACTATTATGAATATTTATCGCCTCGCAGGCATTGCTACCTTAGGGTCAATGGCAATTTTAATTGGTGCGTTTTTTTTCGAGTATGTTTTAGGATATTCAGCATGTAAAATGTGCATTTGGCAGCGATGGCCACATGCAGTTGCAATTTTAATTGGTTTAATAGTACTTACTACAAGGATAAAGTCACTCTCAGCTTTTGGCTTCTTGTCCTTAATAACAACATCTGTAATTGGATTCTACCATGCAGGTGTAGAGTACAAATGGTGGGAAGGTCCATCATCATGCAGTTCTAATATAAATACGGAAATATCAGCCACTGATTTATTAAATCAAATTTTAAATGCACCTATAACTCGGTGTGATGACGTAGTCTGGGATTTATTTGGTATTTCAATGGCAGGATATAATGGGATATTAAGCTTAATACTATCTGCTATTTGGTTAATCATTTTTCTAAATAAAGAAAAATAATATATTAATTTTCCAATTCGGCATCCCAGTACAAATAATCAGTCCAACTTTCGTGTAAATAGTTAGGTGGAAATTTTCTTCCAGCGTTCATCAACTGCCCGATAGTTGGTTGAATAACTGGCCTTCGCAGTTGTAAACCAGATTCCTTTATAGATCTTGCTGCTTTTTTCAAGTTACATGGGCTACATGCAGCAACAACATTTTCCCAAGTAGTTTTACCCCCTCTTGACCTAGGCAATACATGATCAAAAGTCATTTGACCATGTGATCCACAATACTGACAAGTAAATTCATCTCTTAAGAACAAATTAAATCTTGTAAATGCAGTTGATGTTGAAGGTTTTACATAATTTTTCAAAACGATAACTGAAGGTATCTTTATCTTAATTGATGGTGAGTGAACAATTTCATCGTATTCAGCAACAATATTTACACGATCTAAGTAAGCGGCTTTAACCGCATCTTGCCAACTCCACAGTGATAATGGGAAATAAGATAATGGGCGATAGTCAGCGTTTAAAACGAGTGCTGGTTTTTGATTAAGTTGTGCCGGAGATCTAACAAAGTTTTCCGAAAAATCCGTATTCATGCTTTTTTTTTGAAACCTTTGAAATATTTTCAGTCATTCTGATATTAAAACAATTATTAGACTACTATATATGCGCATAAAAAACGTTCAACCCCCTATATCATGTTTATTTATTGTAAATGAGATAATTGAATTAAAGAATATTTTTGATAAATTGAAGAGCTGCACGTAACGCATCTTCACCAATGCTGTGACCAGTGCCTTTGGAGGTTAGGGTGTAAACTTCAAACTCAGACTTCACTAATGCATCAGCTGCGATTTTTAATTCTTCAAAAGGAACAACATCATCTTGGTCACCATGCACAAGAAGAACCGGTGGTTTTTGTTTTACTTCTTTTTCTAAAAGCTCAGGCTGCATCATCATACCTGCTATCCCTATAACGCCTGCAATCCTTTTGTTTTTTCTTGGGGCTAAATGTAAACTCATCATGCAGCCTTGCGAAAAACCAAATAAAAAAGTTTTTTTAGATGGAATGCCTGTGTCATTTTCTATTTTATCCAAAAAAAGATTCAGCTGCTCATTAGCATTATCTCGACTAATTCTGGCCTGCTCTAAAGATGATCCATCTAATCTTGGTATAGGAAACCATTCATACCCGAGGGGATTTACAGAGCTCTGATTTGGTGCATCTGGAGACATAAAGATTGTATTTGGCAAGTGTACATTCAAGGCATCAGCTAAACCAAGCAAATCTTGTCCATCTGCTCCATATCCATGTAAAAAAACAATTAAACTATCAGCATTTCCAGACAAAGCTTGTTTTATATGATTTTTTAACGGCATCTAATAATTCCTATAATAAATTTTACATTTAAATTGTAAAAATGCATTAATAAATCATAACAATCACATGATTAAAAACAATAATAATATTATATTATATCGCTTAACCAAATCATAGCTTCATCAACATTTTTAACTGAGTTACTTGAAGGAATAATTGGTCTATTAAGCAAAACCACAGCTAAATTTAATTTCCTAGCTGCAATAATTTTAGAAAAACCTCCAGAACCGCCTGAATTCTTTGCAACAACCCATTCAATTCTATTTTTGATAAATAATGAAACTTCCTCCTGAATGGAAAATGGAGGGGTTCCAATCAAATATCTTCCACCTTCAAATGGAAAGTCATTATCTGGCTCATCAATAACACGACATAAAAGTTTTCTACCATCCATATTCGAATACTGATTTAAAGTATTTCGACCAGTTCCAATGAAAACATTAGCTCCAATTGGAATAATACTATCTAATTCATTAATACTATTTATGTAATGCCATTCATCAGAATTTTCTGAAATCCATTCTGGTCTTTGTATAATTAAATGATTTATATTCAATTCATTACATACGCTTATTGATGTATTCCTCATAGTTGATGCAAATGGATGTGTAGCATTAATGACCCACTTAATTTTATGCTTTTGGATAAAATCCTTAAAACCAGTTACACCTCCAAACCCACCAATATGAGTTTTTAATGCTAACTTTAAAGGATTTTTTGTAACACCAGAAAGGGATGCAATCGCTGGAATTTTTTTAACATATAGCTTTTCACATATATCTCTTGCCTCATAAGAACCTGCTAAAATTAATCCTGTCACTTAGAACGCCCTAGTATATCACCTGATCTATTAATAACTATTGTATCAACATCAGTATTTGCACCTTTTAGAGATTCTATAATCCTCATTCGAGCTTCATACGCAACCCTGTCAGCCAGTTCACTACCAGCTCTTTCTACAGCTTCTAAAGCAGTATTTGCGTCAGATACATCTACACTGCACCAATTATTTAATTTTGCAAAGTCAACTTGTGAACGTGATGAATGTAAATCTACAGCTCCTTGTGCAAGCTTAACCATTTTACCTATTCCACCACCAATTGTAATTTTTGGGACATGGTTTTTTGCAATATACTTTAATAAACCACCCGAAAAATCCCCCATATCAAGCATTGCATGATCAGATAAGCCATATAATTCCTGAACAACTTTTTCCGAAGTAGCTCCAGTGCATCCAGCAACATGGTTTATATTATTAGCGCGCGCTACATCAACGCCACGGTGAATAGACGCAATCCAGGCTGCACAGCTAAAAGGTCGAACAATTCCTGTAGTCCCTAGTATAGATAAGCCACCAACAATACCAAGCCGACCATTCCAAGTTTTTAAAGTAATTTCTTCACCATTTGGAATGGAAATTACAATATCAACATTTGGCTTAGATCCATATTTTAATGCTTGTTCATTAACAACATTTATCATCATTTCTCTTGGAACAGGATTTATTGCAGGCTCACCAACACCGATAGGCAAACCTGCTTTTGTTACTGTTCCTACACCCTCACCCGCTTTAAATATAATTCCAGATTTATTTTCACAAACTCTAACTATAATTAATGCACCGTGCGTTACATCAGGATCATCTCCCGCATCTTTTGTAATTCCTACTTCTGCCCAGCCAGAACCAATATCTGAATGTGCTATAGGAAATATAGGAGTTTCACCCCTTGGCAAAGTAATAGAAACGTCTTTATTAAACCCCACACCCCACAAGGCATCCAATGCTGCTTTTGTAGCAGCTGTTGCACATGCACCCGTAGTCCAACCACGTCGCAAATCACTGTTAGGTTTTCTTGTCATCATATACTATTATATAAATCTTTTACATCGACGCCAGTTCTTATGCACCATGCCGAAAAACTCTCAAATAATGTCGCGGTTTCACTCGCCTTTATCTTATCATTACTCCATATTAACAATATGTTAAACACGATTCCCCTTCCAAAACACAATTGGCCTATTTTACAGCCTGGATGGGTATGGTTATGTGGAGCAGGTCCTGGTGATGCTGGTTTATTAACTCTTCATGCGTTAAATGCTTTACGTCAAGCTGATGTTATTGTTTATGACGCGCTTGTTGGGTCATCAATCTTAGAATGGGCAAATCCAAAAGCTGATTTAATTTATGCAGGTAAGCGTGGTGGAAAACCTTCAGCCAAACAAAGAGACATTTCATTACATTTAGTCGAATTAGCTAATAAAGGTAAAAAAGTTTTACGATTGAAAGGTGGTGATCCATTTGTATTTGGCAGAGGTGGAGAAGAAGCTCAAACATTGGTACAACATCAAATACCAATTCGAATTATACCCGGTATATCAGCTGGGATTGGTGGATTAGCATATGCAGGAGTACCTGTTACACATCGAGATGTTAATCAATCTGTAACATTTGTTACTGGCCATGATCAAAGTGGGGAAAGTCCATCATCGCTTAATTGGAAAGCTATTTCTGATGGATCACAGGTACTGGTTATTTACATGGGAATTAAACACATTGCTCGAATTACATCTGAATTATTAAAAGCAGGTAGGAGTAATAGTGAGCCAGTTGCAGTAGTTACAAATGCCACAACCGATGAACAAAAAGTATTAGAAACGACACTGGGCACCATAGAGGCTGACTTGGCGGCTGCAAACATGTCTCCACCTGCTATTATATGTGTAGGAAAATCTGTACTAATGCGCCAAGCTTTAGATTGGCAAAGTATGCTCTCTGGGAACGCTCCTCGCAATACTGACCCTCTCAATAGAGGCAGACCAGCTGAAGCATCATGAAAAATGGAGCGGGGATTATTTTGTCAGCCCCAAGTTCGAATAGTGGTAAAACAATTATAACTCTTGGCTTATTAAGAGCTTTAAGCCGCGAAGGCTTTAAAATAAAATCAGCAAAGAGTGGTCCAGACTATATAGACACACGTTTTCATGCTGCCGCATCAAGATCTGAATGTTATAATTTAGACACTTGGGCTATGCATTCAAATCAAATATCTAATCTGGTAAATAGCCCATCACCACTAATTATCGAAGGGGCCATGGGATTATTTGATGGAGCGCCCCCAAACGGAGAAGGCTCTACAGCTCACCTCGCAAAAATATTAGACCTACCAGTTATCTTAATACTTGATGTCACATCGCAAGCACAATCCGTAGCTGCTGTTGTTTTAGGCTTCATGAAATTAGATCCTGACATAAAAATATCTGGTCTGATTTTGAATAAGGTTGGAAGTGATAAACATAATAGAATGCTCATATCCGCATTAGAACCATTAGGTATTCCTATTCTTGGATCTATTTATCGCCAAACAGATTTAGAAATGCCTTCAAGACATCTAGGTTTGGTTCAGGCTCAAGAATTAAATAATCTAAATATGTTTTTAGAAAAAGCTGCAGATTTAATTTCTAAAGCATTAGATATTCAAAAAATACTTGATTTGATGGAGCCAATTAAACAACCTAAACAATCCTCAAGTATTTTTTTAGATCCGCCTGCGCAATCGATTGCAATTGCTAATGATGCTGCATTTTCTTTTACTTACCCTCATATTCTCAAAGAATGGAAAAAAATGGGCGTAGAAATTTCTTTCTTTTCACCATTACAAAATCAAGCTCCACAAGAAAAAGATTTAGTTTTTTTGCCAGGTGGCTACCCCGAATTATACGCAGAAAAACTAGCAAACGCTCATAATTTCAAAAACTCCATGAAAAAAGCAAAATCTGTTTATGGTGAATGTGGCGGCTATATGACTATGGGAAAAGGAATAGTTGATGCACAAGGCAAGCGTCATGAAATGCTTGATTTATTGAATTTGGAAACTAGCTTCGAAACACGGAAATTAAACTTAGGATATAGAAATTTAATTCCAAATAATATTTGGACTTCAGAACTAAAAGCCCATGAGTTTCATTATGCAACTACATTAAAAGCAAAAGGCAAACCACTATTCAAAGCAACCGATTCTGAAGGAAATGTATTGCCAGATATGGGTCTTATTAATGGTAATTTTTACGGTAGTTTTGCACATATAATTGGAACCCATATTAAATGATTGCAGACGACAATCTCGCAAAGCGGAATCTCTATATTATGATGGCAGCGCAAGCATTTGCTGGAGCGCAAATGCCTATGCTTTTCATTGTGGCTGGGTTAGCAGGTCAGTCTTTTGATATTAATATATGTTGGGCAACCCTACCTATTTCATTGATTGTATTTGGTTCAATGACAACTGCTCCATGGCTTTCTAGTCTTATGCAAGCCTATGGCAGAAGATTTGGCTTCATAATAGGAACAACTGGTGGCGCAATAGGTGGAGCACTTGGCGCTTATGCACTTTATCAAAATTCTTTTTCTTTATTTCTATTAGCATCATATTTCACTGGTATATATATGTCTGCCCAAGCATTCTTAAGGTTTGCCGCTATTGACACCGCATCAGAAGAATTTCGCCCAAAAGCTATATCGTATTTAATGGCCATAGGCTTAATACCGGCTATCTTAGGCCCACAATTAGTCAAAATATCAGCAGATATATTTGTCATACCATTTATTGGTGTTTATTTATCAGTTGTTGTCATTAATATTATAGGAGCAATATTTTTTATATTTCTGAAAATACCTTTACCAAAGAAAATTGACGCCACTTCAAAAACTGGAAGATCTCGAATTGAACTTTTAAAATCGCCAAAAGTTTCTGTTTCGATAATATGTGCAATGGTTTCTTATGCATTGATGAACCTAGTTATGACTTCAACACCTCTAGCAGTTGTTGGCTGTGGGTATGATCATAAAGATGCTGCAGATATCGTAATGGCACATGTACTTGGGATGTTTGTACCAAGCTTTTTTACGGGACATTTAATAATAAGATATGGTGCACCTCGGATTATTTCATTAGGCCTAATAATCCTTACCTTTTCTGGGATAACAAATTTATTAGGAATAGAATTAATAAACTTTTATATTGGATTAATATTTTTAGGAATTGGATGGAATTTTGGATTTATTGGTGCAACTACAATGTTAGCTACTTCATATGAAGAAAATGAAAGAGGCCGAGCTCAAGGGATGAATGACTTCTTTGTTTTTGGATTTGTTACAATAGCATCACTTGCATCAGGATCACTCATGAACTGCTCAGCAGCTACGCCTATTGAAGGATGGACTTCCGTAAATATTGCAATGATACCATTTTTGATTTTAGCTAGCTTTTCTTTGATATGGTTGTCCAAGAAAAATTTTAATTGATTTTTGACTAAAAAGTTTTTCTAAATACTTTAATTAATAGTAATATTTTTTTTATAAACTCAACTGGATAAGTAATACCTTCTGATACACAGCGTGGATTTTTTTTAACTTTCATTAAAATACCTTTAGACAACCAACCAATTCTAAGAGCACTTACAGACGTTTTATCAGAGAAACTTACATTGTTCATTTTATCTATCGCAGCTTTAGCAAGGGCTGAAATGGCATTCTCAGTCCCATTTACCAAGGGATATCTATTATTACTTTCAAGAATTGGTATTGCAACAAACAGTCTGGCAATACCATCTCCATAACCATATTCTTTTGCACTATTAATATCAGATAATGGCATTCCGATCGATAAACATGCTAAGGCCATTAAGTTTCCTGATGTGGACATTATATAATCATCAAAAGCATATGCGTGTAAATGAGGTTTTTTATAAATGTCCCATCTTCTTGCATTAATTAAATCAATAAATAATTCTTTTGGTAATTTTTGTTTTGATATTAGTCTAGCTAAAGGCGTTATTACTTGGTGCTTTCGGATTGTACCTCCCTCATATATTTCATCAATACTATCTATCCACCATTGCAATCGCATTTCAGAAATCATTGGCTCTTTAGTAACCCATGGAGCTCTTACTACTTCTAAATTAAATGCATATATAACAAAAAGAGCACCACGACTTTTTACTGGCGCACTCATAATTGCTAAAAATCTATCATGATCACCACGACGAACTAGATCAGCACAGCTTCCAATATCTAATTCAAAGTCCATTATTCAGGCTTCATACCATCACGTATTAATTTCCAATTAATAGCATCCAATAATGCCTCAAAACTTGCGTCAACAATATTTGCTGAAACGCCAACTGTGGACCACCTTTTACCTTCTCCATCTTGGCTGTCTATGACAACTCTTGTTACTGCATCAGTGCCCCTTCCAGTTATTCTCACCTTGTAATCTGTCAAGGTCATATCATCGATACAATTTTGATATGGGCCTAAGTCCTTTGCTAATGCTTTTGATAAAGCATTTACAGGACCTTGGTCTCCACACTCTGGATCCATACTTTCTGAAACTGATAAAACTTTATTTTTGCCTATTTTTGTAACAACTACTGCTTCCGAAAGGGAAACCATTTCTCCATATTTATTTTTACGCTTTTCAACAGTAACCCGATAACGCTTAATTTCAAAAAACATTGGTAATTGTCCCAAAATTTTACGTGCAACCAACTCAAATGATGCTTGTGCACTATCATATGCATACCCTCGATCTTCTCTCTCTTTTATAACATTAAGTATTTCACTTAATCGACTATCACCATTATTTATTTCAAGACCTGCATCCATTAATCGTTTTTTTAGATTAGACTGCCCTGCTTGGTTGGACATTGGAATAATGCGCTCATTTCCAACAAGACTAGGGTTTATATGCTCATAAGTTAATGGATCTTTCAAAATTGCGGATGCATGCAAACCAGCTTTATGAGCAAAAGCAGACGAACCAACATACGCAGCCCATTTATCCGGCACACGGTTTAAAATATCATCTAACATTCTAGAAATACCTGTAAGACTGCCAAGTTGATTAGCCTCAACTCCCGTTTCATATAAACTTGAATAAGGCTCTTTTAAAAGTAACGTAGGAATAAGAGTTATTAAATTTGCATTTCCACAACGTTCACCTAAGCCGTTTAAAGTACCTTGAACTTGCCTGGCTCCTGCATCTATGGCAGCTAATGAATTTGCTATCGCATGCTCGGTATCATTATGAGTATGAATTCCTATAAAATCTCCAGGAATACCATAATCAATAAGGGCTTTCGTAGCAGCAAATATTTGTGAAGGTAATGCGCCACCATTGGTATCGCACAAAACCACCCACCTTGCGCCAGCATCATATGCAGATTTTGCAGCTTTTAACGCATAAATTGGGTTTTCACGATAACCATCAAAAAAGTGTTCACAATCAAAAAGTGCCTCACGACCCTTTGAAACTATATGCTTTATACTCTCAGATATATTTTTTAAATTTTCATCTAATGTAATTCCAAGTGCTTTTGTTACGTGGAAATCATGTGTTTTCCCAACCAAACATACACCAGGAGTGTTAGCATTTAAAACTGCAGATAAAACTTCATCATTTTCTGCTGACCTACCTGATCTTTTAGTCATACCAAATGCAGTAAAAGTTGCTTTTAATTTTGGTTTAGTATCAAAAAAATCACTATCTGTTGGGTTTGCACCAGGCCAACCTCCTTCAATATAGTCAATGCCCAAAACATCTAAAGCAGACGAAATCCGTGTCTTATCTTCTACATTAAAATTTACACCTTGAGTTTGCTGTCCATCTCGAAGAGTTGTATCGTACAAATATATTCTCTCACGTTTCATAAAAAATCCTCCAGCTTAGAGCTATCAAACTGTAGTCCAACTATAAGTTTAATTCTGTCTTTACTCATTTGCACATCAAGGCCAGCAGAGATAAAAGAAGATTTTAAATTATCTAATTCAGAAAAATCTTTTGTTTTCATTGCTTTGTCTCTCACATCTAATATTAATGCCTCTAGGGCAGATAAGTCAAAAGTATTTTCTTCAACCCAACCACCCATTTGATTATTTAATAAACCTAATAATTGCGCAGAAGCTTTTAATGTTTTTGCATCTCCACGCTTAGCAATGCCATGTAGAGCTGTGATAGCTTTTGATGTATTAAGATCATCATTTAAAGCTTCAATTACCTCCTCAGAAATCAATTTTGAATCTTGGATATCTTTAGTTAATTTCCGCCATTTACGTAATGTGACTTCAGCTTCTTGAGCTTTTTTTACGGTCCAATCCATAGGCTTTGAGTAATGTGTACTTAAATATACGAATCTAATTACTTCTCCAGAAAAACCTTCATCTAATAAATCCCTCACGGAGAAAAAATTCCCAAGTGATTTGGACATTTTTTTTCCTTCAACTTGAAGCATTTCATTATGGAGCCAAACGTTTGCAAAGCTATCTTGACCACAACAAGCGCAACTTTGTGCTATTTCATTTTCATGATGTGGAAACTGAAGATCTAAACCACCCCCGTGAATATCAAATTTTTCACCAAATAATGATCTTGCCATTGCAGAACATTCAATATGCCAACCTGGCCGGCCAAACCCCCAAGGGCTTTCCCACCCTGGCTGTTCATTGTTTGAAGGCTTCCATAATACAAAATCCATTGGATTTCTTTTATATGGAGCAACTTCCACTCGGGCTCCAGCTATCATATCATCAACAGATCTCCCTGAAAGCATACCATATGCTTCATATGAATTAACATCAAAAAGAACATGATCTTTAGAAGAATATGCATGACCTTTTTTTATTAATTCTTTAATCATTTCAATCATTTCAGAAATATATTCTGTAGCTCTTGGTGTATAATTTGGTTCTAAAGCTCCTAATGCAGCCATATCTTTATTATACCAACCAATAGTCTCATCAGTAATTTCACGTATGGATCTGCCAGTAGAAATAGCTTTAACATTAATTTTATCATCTACATCTGTGAAATTTCTTGCATAGCTGACAAATGTAACCCCATACTTATGCCTCAGTAATCGATAGAGAATATCAAATACAACCACTGGCCTTGCATTTCCTATATGTGCTCTATCATATACCGTTGGTCCACATACATACATGCGTACATTTTTTGCATCTATAGGTTTAAAGACCTCTTTTTTTCGATTTTTAATATTATAAAGCTTAATAGTCATAATTTTCTCACTTTTCCAATATGCAGGTATCACTTTGCCAAAAGAATGAAAATAAAGAACCTTCAGTTAAATAAAGTAAAATTAATATTATTAAATAACATTTGGTTTTTGAATTGCTACTTTAAAATTAAAAGCTTATCTTTTTTTGAATGTTTTCATAAGGAAATGACATGTTTTTATTAAGAAATTTACTGATATTTTTCTTTTTTATACTTGCTAGTAATATAAATGCAAAAAACTTTCCCTTACCAACAACGCCTTACATTAGTGATTATGCTAATTTATTGGATCCAGAAACTGAAGCTCGCCTAACAAAAACAATAATAAAATTAAGACAAGATTTGGATTTAGAATTAACAATCGCAACAATTGAGACCAGATATGATTATGGTGAATTTTCTTCGATAGAGGAATTTGCAAAAGGTCTCTTTAGGAGCTGGGGACTTGGAGATTTAGCTCGAAATGATGGAGTATTAATTTTAATATCTAGGTCAGATGGTGAAATGCGCATCGAAGTTGGATCAAGCTATGGAGAAATATACAATAAACGTATGGGACTCGTAATACAAAATCATTTTTTACCATACTTTCAAGGCAATCAAATAGCAGAGGGTATAGAACTTGGGACATATGAAATAATCAACCGCTTACAACCAACTTATGATGTCAATGATCCAAACCAATTAGACAAAATAACCCTCAGCTCAGCAATAAAACGTACAAGTTTTTGGCGTATTTTAGAAGACAAATATTTAGTCATAGTTTTTTTAGGTATAATACTTTTCTTAAATTTTGAAACAAGAATGCGAGATATACTTATTGGACTAAGAAGGTGCCCAAATTGTCGAAGGGGTCAATTAATGAAAGTAAGAACCCTTACTAAAAAACAAACAAAGTCTAAGCCTGGTCGAGAATTAATGAAAACATATTGCTATAGCTGTGATTACAATTCAATTGAACATCGATCAATTCCAATAGTTATAAATTAAATATAATATATTTATAACGCATCTAAGACACAAAGGGGACTGAACCTAGATGCGCATTTATTATATGGAGTTTATTTTCGACTTTTCAAGTTAATAACATAAAATTTTTATAAATGAGAAAATAATAATTTAAACTAATAGGGGCGATATCTGCTCTATTAGTTTTATGGTATATGATTTTAAATAAAAATGTGTAAAAAAACTTTACAGAATCTAAAAACTACAGCAATCATTATATATGATTGATTTAGATTGGATGACATGCTTGATATCTAGCACTATTGGTGCCCAGCGTGGACGTGCGGCAAGAGGATCTCCATATACTTTTTGAGATAAATTTTTAATTCAAAAAGGAATATTATATGACAAACATTACTCGTAGATCAGGTGGACGCTCAGCTCGACAAGCATTGAGGTCTTCAAAACTATCTGATGACATAAGACCTATTAGGCCAGGTATGGAAGGTGGTAAATATAAACCACTTTCTGAAGCTGACACCATAAAAATTCACCATACAGCTCTTGACGCTTTAGAGCAAATTGGCTTAGCAGATGCGCCTCCAAGTGGTATAAAGATCTTAACTGACGCAGGTGCAATATTGGGAGATGATGGCCGGATCAGGTTTCCTCGCGCTTTAGTTGAAGACATGTTAGCCAAAGCAGCAAAATCAATTACCTTGTATTCGCGCGATGGTAAAAATGATTTAGATGTTGGCGGAAACCGTGTTCACTATGGCACAGCAGGCGCTGCTGTGAATCTTGTTGATATTGATGGAAATAATTACCGCGAATGTTTACTTCAAGACCTCCACGATGCAGCTAAAATAACGCAACAACTTGATAATATTCATTTTTTTCAGAGACCTATGGTTTGTAGGGATATAGCAGATAATTTTGAAATGGATATGAATACTATTTATGGTGCAACCTCTGGAACTTCAAAACATATAGGAACTAGTTTTACTGAACCATCTTTTATTCCAGGAATATTTGAACTTATTTATGATATTGCTGGTGGTGAGGGTGCTTTTCGCGAAAGACCATTTATATCAAATAGTAATTGCTTTGTAGTTCCACCAATGAAATTTGCTACTGAAGCATGTGAGGTAATGGAAGCATGTATTCGTGGTGGCATGCCAGTATTATTACTTTCAGCAGGAATGGCTGGGGCAACTGCCCCATCTACAATTGCTGGAGCAATTGTTCAAGCAGTGGCAGAATGCCTTGCAGGCATTGTGTATGTGAATGCTATGAGCCCTGGGCATCCTGCAATATTTGGCACTTGGCCTTTCGGATTAGATTTAAGAACTGGCTCAATGAGTGTTGGGTCTGGAGAACAAGCATTATTAACCGCAGGTTGCGCCCAAATGCATAAATTTTATGGCATTCCAGGCGGTGCAGCTGCTGGTGCATCAGACTCAAAAATGCCTGATATGCAAGCAGGTTGGGAGCAAATGTGTTCAAGCGTAATGGCTGGGCTATCTGGATTAAACATGGTTTATGAGGCAGCAGGCATGCATGCTTCTTTACTGGGGTTTTGTCATGAATCTTTAATATTAGGTGATGATTTAATTGGCCAATCAATACGATGCGTGAGGGGTATTGAGGTAAACGATGAAACATTAGCTTTAGATCAAATTGCTGATGTGTGTTTAAATGGCCCAGGTCATTATCTAGGTACTGATCAAACATTGGGTAGAATGCAATCTGACCATGTCTATCCTCAACTAGGAGATAGGACTAGTCCAAAAGAGTGGGCTGAAATTGGAAAGCCAGTTTTAACTGAAAAGGCCACAAAAATAAAAGAAGATATCTTATCAAAACCATCTGACGTAGCTTTTGACCCTATTCTTGATGCAAATCTCAGAAGAAAATACAAAATACACTTAAATATGAACTAACAAAGGGCTTAAAGTTAACAAATATAAAAATTTCTACAGCCTTGTTCTATTTTTTTCTACAAATTGAGCGTTTGCCGTTGGTGGTACGGTAAACGTTCTAACTTGATTATTGCACCCTAACCTAGGTTTTAAACATTTAATTGCTATGATAGATGTAAGCTTGTTATCAATATAAATTATTATCTAAAAATTTTGGCCGAAAATTTCAATTTCTACCTTATTGACAATAATATCATGAACTATCTTCACTTTAGAAGAGTTTATAAATCCTAATTAACAGAGCAGTCACAATTATATTTTTCACAATAATTAACTATCAAATAATGCCTAATCCATTTAAGCCATCAACGACGAATTGAACAGATAGCGCAGCCAATAACATACCCATCAATCTTGTGATTACATTGATGCCTGTTTTACCCAACAACCGTTCAAATGGCCCACCCAATGAAAAAAATATGAATGTTAGAAATACGACTGAAACCATTGCAGATAAAACTACAAAAGTAGATGTAATGCCTGAAGCATCATTATCTAGCAACAAGATCATTGTAGCCATAGAGCCCGGCCCAGCTATCAATGGTGTTGCAAGAGGGAAAACTGAAGGGTCATCATGTACATCCATTTCAGTTTGTTCTTCTCTACGCTGCCCGCGTTTACTAAATAGCATTTCCACAGCAGTTAAAAACAGAAGCAACCCACCAGATATTTTAAATGCGGGCATACCTATACCTATAAAGTTTAATAAGTTTTCTCCAAACAATCCAAATAGTAGCAAAATTCCAAGTGCAACTGAACATGCTCTTAATCCTATTTTTAAACGGTTTTTATTATTACCAAGAGTTAAAGATATAAAAATTGGTAATAATCCAATAGGATCAATAACCAAAAAAAGCATTACAAATGCAGTTACAAACAATTCAAACATTCTAGGATCCAAGAAAAAAATAATTACATAACATTGTATCCAGTTTCTTTATATTTTTTACAAGGAAAAGGTTTATAGTTTTGTCAGTTTAACCCTATACATTGCCACAAATAAGGACTATCGCGCCATGATAGGCAAAGTTTTGCAGTTTTTGGGTTTCAGCATTCTAGCCTTTTGGTAACATTTGGGGTTTACCAAATATTGAATGTTAACCTGCAGAGATCTTCCCATTGGCTCAAGCCATGGACCACTGCCATGATAAGAAATAATAGTTGTGATCAAAACATTAGCAGATGCCCTTGCAAAGCAAGGCTACGATAAACTTACTCCTGTGCAATCAGAGGTAAGCAAAGAAGAGTTTGAAATTTCTGATTTATTAGTTTCGGCTCAAACTGGGTCAGGTAAAACAGTAGGTTTTGGTATAGCAATTGCGCCAACAATATTAAAAGGCAAAGATAGTTTTGAACGAGCAAGCGCACCTCTAGCGTTAATAATAGCACCTACACGAGAGCTTGCCATGCAAGTTAAAAGAGAGCTTACTTGGTTATATAGTATGGCTGGTGCCACTATTGCATCATGTGTTGGTGGAATGGATATGCGAGACGAACGCAGGTCACTCGAACGTGGCTCACATATTGTTGTTGCTACCCCAGGTCGTCTTAGGGATCATATTCGAAGAGGGTCAATCAATTTATCTCAAATAAAAGCTGTTGTTTTAGATGAAGCTGATGAAATGCTAGATTTAGGTTTCAGAGAGGATTTAGAATTTATACTTTCTGAGGCACCAAAAGATAGAAGAACTTTAATGTTTTCTGCCACTGTTCCAAGAGCTATTGTTAATTTAGCAAAAAGTTACCAAAAAGATGCTATCCGCATAACCACAGTATCTGATACAAAACAACACGCCGATATAGAATATATTGCTATGAATGTTTCTCCTAGAGATGGAGAAAATGCCATTATAAATGCCTTGAGATACTATGAAGCCCCAAATGCACTAGTATTTTGCAATACGAGAGCAATGGTAAATCGATTAACATCTAGATTATCAAACCGAGGATTTTCAGTTGTAGCTCTTTCAGGTGAATTATCTCAATCAGAAAGAACACATGCATTACAAGCAATGAGAGATGGTCGCGCCAGAGTATGCGTAGCTACTGATGTTGCTGCTCGTGGAATTGATTTACCTAATCTAGACTTAGTTGTACATGCAGAGTTGCCTCAAAATCATGAGACAATGCTGCATCGCTCTGGTCGAACTGGCCGTGCAGGCCGCCAAGGTGTATCAGCTATGATTGTACCTAGTCGTTTTCGTAAAAAAGCAGAACGATTATTACAATTAGGTAAAGTCACTGCGAATTGGCAAGATGCACCTTCCGCAAAACAAATAATTGAAAAAGATCAAGAAAGGCTATTATCAGATAGCACTTGGACAAATATAGCAACCTCTGCCGAAAGAGGTAGCGTAGATAAACTAATAGAGACGTTTAGCGTTGAGCAATTAGCAACTGCATTTTATCGATTATATATAGAAAATCAATCAGCTCCAGAAGAACTTGTTCCTTCAGGAGCACTTGGAGCACCAAAGCCGCGTGGACAATTTGGACCAACAGTTTGGTTTTCTATTAGTGGAGGGCGAGAAGCAGATGCTAATCCTCGAAGAATGCTACCTATGATTTGTAAAGCAGGTAATCTTTCACGTGATGATATTGGCGCAATTAGAATACAAGATACTGAAACATTTGTAGAAATATTAAAATCAAGTGTAGATGGGTTTTTAAAATCTATAGGATCAAACAAAGAAATTGAACCAGGTGCATGGCTTAAACAATTAGATAAAACTCCAAATATTAAGACATCACCACGTGAGAAATTTGATAGATCAGACAAACATGGAAAACCCTTCAAAGCAAAGAAAAAATGGGACAGTGATACTAGCAGAGATGATAGTGAGCCGTGGGATGTTGAAACACAAAAGCGCAGGTCTAAACCAAACCCTAATAAGAACCCCGAAACACGGCCAGATGGAGGCGTTATTCCTTTAAAGGGTCGCGATAAAAGCGATTCTAAACCTGAAACCAAGAATAAAGGAAAACCAAACTGGTCAAAAGATGGCGGTAAAAAATCAGTACCTAAAAATCGTGCACGACCTAAACCAGTTAACGAAAAGCAAGGGTCAACTAATCCAAAAGCTAAAAAAGTTAAATCGGATCGTCCTAAAAAAGAAAAAACGAATGCACCAAGAGGAAAAAATGCTGTTTTAAAAAGAAGAAAGTAAAAAATACTGCAAACAAATCTTGATGCAGAATAATTATTCTATCTTAATTTTCAAATTACATTCAGTGTGTTATTGGCCAAGTGTCACCAACCTTATAGCCTTCAGGCCAAGGATCACTTGGATCAAGAAAATGCTGATGCGTGCCAGTTACCCACCCTCGCCCACTTATTTGCGGCTTGATTGCATTAATGTTGCCTACTTTTGATGTACCAAGAATTTTACCTTGGAATTCAGAACCAATTATCGAGACACCCGTTAAATGATCTCCAATCTGCATTTCACCCCTCGCATGCAATAGGGCCATTCTTGCAGAAACTGCCGTGCCTGTCGGAGAACGGTCTAATTTACCTGGTTTAATTGAAACTACTGATTTAGCAGTTAAACCAATGTCATTTTTTTTAAGTTCTCCTGCAAATAAACAAAATGAGTGATGTTTCCAATTTGGTTGTTCTGGATGATAAAATTTCAATTGTTCATTTGCTGCATTAGTAATTTTTACACCAATTTCAGCAAGATCTTTTGCTTCATCTACATTAAGTTTAAACCCTAATACTTTAGGGTTTACTACTACGAAACTATCTCCCCCAAAGGCAGTATCAACAGTAACTGTTCCCAACCCACCAACTTCCAAATTTATATCTAAAAGATTAGCAAATGATGGTAAATTTTCTACTTCTATTTTCACAGCTTTGCCATTCAAACAATGAGCATTAATTCTTACAATGCCTCCAGGGGCTTCTAATATTATTTTTGTAATTGGCTCCTGCATTGGAATAATGCCAGTATCTAAAAGGACTGTGGCAACACATATTGAATTAGATCCAGACATAGGTGGAGTATCTTCTGGTTCCATAATTATAAATGCAGCATCTGCGATAGGGTTTTTTGGAGGCACTAATAAATTCACATGCCTAAAAACACCTCCGCGGGGTTCATTAAGTACAAAATTACGTAGAGTTTTATCATTAGCTATCCATGTACGCTGCTCCCAAATCGTATCACCTGGTGGAGGTAAAACACCACCAACAATAACATCTCCCACTTCACCTTCAGCATGACATGAAACTATATGGATTATTTTTTTACTTTGCATTTATAACGATCTTTAAATTTACCTAATTAAATGAATAAAATATAAATAATTCAATAGCTTTTTATTTAATAAAAATAAGAAAAGTAGATACATTCTAAAATTATCAGTTTTTATCTACTTATCAATTTTTTACTAAACTATATTGTAAGAAAAATTAATTACTTTAGCATAATTTAAAGATTATTTAATTAATTAGGAAAAATTAACTCAAAGGCATCAATTCATGACATTAAAAATGATAAAATATGAAAATACTATAAAATTAGTGTCATGGTTAAAAGCAGTAGATGCATTGCGTTCAGGGCACCTTCTAAAAAAAGCGCAAGTTGGAGATACATTCTTGGGCTCAAAGGATTCAGTATTATTAACCAGATCTGCATTTATTGAGGGGTTAGGTTATGGCGTAAAAGCAGTAACAGCTATATCCGAAAATACCAAACGAGGATTGCCAACTGTTCAAGGTGCAATGATGATATATAAACCGATAACAGGAGAATTGAGTGCAATTATTGAAAGCAAATTAATAACAGAAATAAAAACAGCAAGTGACTCTATTTTAGGAGCTCAATTACTTGCAAAGCCAAATAGCAAAATTTTATTAATAATAGGCGCCGGAACTGTAGCAGAAAGTTTGGTTTATGCTTATTCTGCTGCATTTCCTAATTTAGAAAAAATTATGATTTGGGCAAGAAGACCAGATCAATCTCATAAATTAATACATAAAATCAAAGGTATAAATATCAAACTTGAAGCGGTTGAAGATTTAAAATCTTACGCTTCAATAGCTGATATAATAAGTACTGCAACAATGGCACATGAGCCAATTCTTAAAGGTGAATGGATAAAGCCCGGTACCCACGTAGATTTAATTGGGGCCTTTACCGCAGATATGCGTGAAGCAGATGATACCTTAATATCTTCAGGTTCAATTTTTGTTGATAGTAGAGCCACCACAATAGATCACATAGGAGAACTGACTATTCCAATTGCAAATGGAATAATTAAAAAAAACGATATAAAAGGTGATTTTTACGATTTGCTTCTTTCTTCAAAGACAGCAAGAAGATCAGAAAATGAAATTACTATATTTAAGAATGGTGGAGGAGCACACCTAGATCTAATGATAGCAAAATATCTGATAGATATTTCTGAATGATCAATATCAATTAAACAGATTGATGGACTTCAATTATATTCCCCTCAGGATCATAAAAAAATATTTGATACCATTCTTTTGCAAAAGTTGTTCCATAATCAGAATATTGGATATTATTATCATTTAATATCTTTATAAATTCTTGAATATTATCAGTTTTAAAAGCTATGTGCCCTTTTTCAACTGGATTAATGGTTTTATCATGCTTAAATCCAATTGTTAGGTTACGTTCAGCTAAATGCATTTGCATCTTACTATCAGTAGCAAATTTTATTTTACCACTATATCCACTTTTTTTAGTCTCATCTGGGCGAGGAAACAATTCAATTGGCATACTATCAAGTCCCAGAATATCTGTATAGAAAGCATGTAACCTGTCCACATCTTCTGAAACAAAGTTAATATGATGAAATTCAAGCTTCATATTTATAATCCTCATTAATGAATATCAAATATAATAATCATATTTAATAAGATTGAAACTTCTTAAATTTTTATTTATGTTTTACCATATAGATTGGTAATCGATTGGATATCTCGTGGAAATATATATTCTGAAATTTCTTCATTTTTTAGCAATATTTGTTGCCGGGGGTATTGGAATTGGTGGAGCCGTTATTCAATCAGTTCACTTAAAGGCAAAACAAGCACCTACCCCCTTAGTAGGTAAATCAATGCAAATATTAGGTATTATGGGCCTTGGATCATTAATCATATTGTGGATTACTGGTTTAGCTTTACACGGCATAATATATCAAGGTGTGAACCTTGGAACAGCTTTTACTGTTAAGCTTATTGGTGCTTCTGTATTGCTAGTAATGTCAATAATTGGTAATATACACATATACAGATCGTCGAAAAATAAGATGCCACCAAATGCAAAACTAATGAAGCCAATAACTACAATTGGAAGGATTGCACTTGTATTTGTTATAGCTGGAGCAGTTGTAAGTTTTAACAATTATTAGTTTTTAAAAATTAATTTTAAAATTTACTTTGGTAAACAGTTAAGAACCAATTTCTCCCATAAAGAAATTCCTATCGGCAATAGTTCATCATTGAAATCATAAAAAGCTGAATGTAACGGGAAGTTATTGGGCGAATTCTCACCATTACCTAATAATAAAAAACAGCCTGGTACAAGATTACTAAAATGTGCAAAGTCTTCTGAGAAGCTCATTACCTCCCGATCAGGAATAACATCGAGAGATAGTTCATTTGCAGTATTTATTACTGATTGAGTTGGTTTAGGGGCATTAATTGTTTCAATAAAGCCAGTTGTAAAGCTATAATCAGTTTCTATTTCATGTCCAATTGCTATGCCTTGACATATTTTTCCAATAAAATCCTTAATTAAATCTCTATCCAAAGGGTTTCTCGTACGAACATCACCTCTTATTATAGCATTTCCAGGAAGAACGTTTCGCTGACCATCACTTATAAACTCTGTTACAGAGACAACAGCACCTGCACCTGCTCTGAGCTTTCGAGAAACGATTGTTTGCAATGAAACTATTAACTCTGCTCCAATGGTAATTACATCTTTACCAATATGAGGCATAGAGGCATGACCACCTTTACCTTTTAATTCGATTTCAAATAAACTTTCACTAGAGCATATTTGCCCTACTCTTGTTGAGACCTGACCTAAAGGAGCGCCAGGTAAATTATGAATAGCATATATTTCGGATATTGGAAAATTTTCAAATAAACCCTCCTCAATCATTGCTTGTGCCCCAAGTCCATGCTCTTCATTTGGTTGAAAAATAAAAATTACTGTCCCATCAAAGTTTCGGCTAGAAGACAACTTTTTTGCAGCACCCATTAACATAGCCATATGCCCATCATGCCCGCAGGCATGCATCTTACCAACATGTTTAGATATATAATTATGAATAGATTTCTCAGTTATAGGCAATGCGTCCATGTCAGCACGTAAGGCAATGGTTTTTCTATTGTTACCAACTTTAAGTACACCTACAATTCCAATTCCCTCATGCACTTCCAGACCAATTTCACTTAAGAATTTAGCAATTTTTTTCTTTGTGTTAATTTCGGAAAAGCCAAGCTCAGGGAGCTTGTGGAGATCATGCCTAATCTGGATAAAATTATTAATATCAAAATTCATATCTAAACCCCAATAGAAAAATTTCAGTAATTAATAAATGATCTTTAAGCTAAATATGCAAGTGAAATTAAAGATAGTATAGAAGTCCACACAATAACTGGTGCAATCTTATCTGTATTTACTTTGTGTAAGAGCGCTAAAGCAAACGCCATTGCTCCAGAAGGTCCAGCTGAATTTAAAATAGTTAAATCGTTCCAAGCATCTGGCCTTGTACCAATCTTTAAGACTGCCCAAACAACAATTGGCAAAAGCAGTAATTTAATCATCACAACAATAAAAACAGACCTTGAAGGAGTAAACTTATGAAAGGATAGAATTACACCCAATGCTAGAAGTGTTAAGGGAGCAGCAGCAGCTCCTGAAAATTTCATGGCATATAAAATCGGATTAGGTGTTGAAAAATTAGCTATATTAGCAATCATCCCCAAACATATTGCTATTAATACAGGGTTTTTTATTAATTTCATCATGATTGGCTTAAATTTTAAATTTTTATTACTTAAAAATTCTGTAGAAATAATAAAAAATGCAAACATTATGGATGCATCCCAAATTACTAGTGCAGTAATTGGATAATTGTTATCAATACCATAAATAAGTTCTGAAATAGGCCATATATATAATAACCCATTCACAAATATTGTACACATGGCAAGAAGCCAAGACTCAATAGTTTCTAAATTTAATACAAATATACATATCAAAAAAGTTATTAAAAATACGATAATTTGGCATAAGCCATAAATAAAAATCGCATTAAAATAAAAAAGATCAATATTGGCATTACTAATTAATGGAAAGATTAAAGCAGGTTGTAAAATCAAAAAAGCTATTCGATTTAATGTAGTTGCTTCAGTTCTTGATATCAATTGAACTCTTCCACAAATAAATCCAAGAGCCAAGATAGAAAACACAGGTAGGATATTATTTGTTAAAACCTGAAGCACAATTTATCCTAAATATTAAATAAAATTTAATTCTTCTCTTTCATTAAGCTGACTCAACGTCAACTGTTACATAATTCCAAAAGTAAATTTTAAAATAGACATATTCACTATATTACATGTATGCTTTTAATTATTATTAAAATAACTTATTATATTGAGAGGTCAAAAATGAAAAACTCATTAAGATTAAAGCGTCGTAACTTTATAATTGGATCCTCAGCTTTACTCTCAGCATCAGCCTCACATGCATCTGCACCGCTTCTTGGACCATCAATAAGTACATTCAGACGATTTAAATTAGGAAATTTTGAAGTAACAACAATATTGTCAGGTACACGGACTATAAATAACGATCCACAAGGTATCTTTGGATTAAATGTTTCAAAAGAAGATTTTTCAAAGGTTTCAAAAGAAAACAATATACCCGATGACCGTTTTCAAATGTTTTATACACCTACTATTGTAAATACTGGAAGCGAACTAATATTATTTGATACTGGGCAAAACCCAGAAGGTACAGTATCAGCTTTAACATCAGCTGGTTACAATCCAAATCAAATAGACAAAGTAGTTCTAACACATTTTCATAGTGATCACATAGGTGGCCTTCGAAATTCAGACGGTAGAATTTATAAAAATGCATCATATTATTGTGGTGAATTAGAATATGAAGAATGGGATTTTTCAGGAAATGATAATTTCGAGAAAATGGTTCGACCGTTTGAAGATGAAATTATAATGATTAATCCTGGTGATGATGTCGTTTCTGGCGTTACGGCTTTAGCAGCTTATGGACATACACCAGGACATCTTGCGTTTATTATAGAAAGTGAAGGAAAACAGTTATTGCTTGGAGGTGATTTTGCTAATCATTATGTTTGGTCACTTGCTTACCCTGATTGGGAATTACGATTTGATAGAGATAGGGAAATGGCGGCTAAGACCAGGCGCAAAATATTAGACATGCTAGCTTATGAAAAAATACCATTTATTGGATATCATATGCCCTGGCCCGGTCTTGGGTATGTTGATAATCACAAAGAGGGATTTCACTATACTCCTGCAAGTTATCAAATGATGTTATAATTCATAATTAAAATCAAATAAGATCAAATTAGAGAGTTTTTTAACCATTCAGAAAACTGAACAGCAATTAAATTTTTATCATTAAACCGTAGATAGTAACCTTCATTACATGGTAAAATATTTTTATCTGCGATGACTAGTTTGCCAGTGCTTAATACATCTTTAGCCAAGATATTACTAACCAAAGCAATTCCATTTGCTTGAATTGCCAAATTCATAGCGGCTCCATATGAATCAACAAAAATCTTTGGCTTTGGATTGCTTCCAATGACCTCACCCCATAACTTCCACCCGTCAGATATTCCTACAGTCTCAATAAGAACAGATTTTTCAATATCATCTTTAAGCTTTGGTGATTTTACTGCAATAAGCCCACTAGGTTCTAACTTTATAGCATTACTACCAAATTGCTTTTGTGAACCAAAAGGAATTTCAACATCTGCCCTTACAGTATGAAAATCATCAGGCCAAATAGTACTTAGAAACCTAATAGCAGTATTAGGATATTTATTTGTAAACTCTTTCAATCTTGGGAATATTATCCATTGGGCTACACTTACAGAAGTAGCAATAGTGAGAATATTTTTTGATGGAACTGTACCAAAGTTTCGAGCCGCAAGTGTTAATGTTTCTAATGCTAAGCTAACTTGAGGTAATAATTTACGTCCATCGTCAGTGATAGATAATCCTCGCGCCCTGCGGATAAAAAGCGCTACTCCAAGAGACGTTTCCAAAGATTTAATATGCTGACTAACAGCAGACTGTGTCATACCAATTTCTTCAGCTGCTGCGGTAAAGCTCAGTCGTCTTGCAGCTGCTTCAAATGCTCTAAACCATGCTAAGGGTGGTAGCGCTTTAACCATGACTAAGTCATCCATTAGTTTTACTAATACATAAGCCTCTAAATCATTTGTTTGTCAATTAGTATCGGATTAGTAGATAGTAAGAAACATTAGCATAGGAATATTAAATGCAGCCAGAGATTAGAAAAATTGTTACTTATGATGAAGAAATTCTTATTGAGGGATTTCGCAAAACCAAAAATCCTTGGCGATTATTTGCCGTAGCTGCTGTTATAAAAAACCCATGGGCTGGTAGATTTGTTGAAAATTTAAAACCAGAAATTCAAGCTTATGGACCAGCTTTAGGCGAAATGATGACTAAAAAAATGATTTCACTTGCAGGTTCTGGCGCTGCTATAGAGGCCTATGGCAAAGCTGCCATAGCAGGTTTGGATGGTGAAATCGAACACGCATCTGCTTTAATACATACATTAAGATTTGGTAACTTCTATCGTGAAGCTGTTGAGGCAAAATCATATCTTGCTTTTACGAATACTAGAGGAGGTGCAAATGCACCAATATTAGTTCCTTTAATGGACAAGAATGATGCTGGACGACGATCCCATTATCTTACTATACAATTTTCAATATCTGATGCGCCACGTGATAATGAATTGGTTATAGCCCTTGGAGCAGCAACAAGTGGACGTCCACACCATAGAATTGGGGACAGATATCAAGACTTAAAGGATTTAGGACATGACATGGACAATCCAGCCTCGGTCTAAATTTGGACGATTGGATGCAATAATATCTGGAGAAGGACAACAAGTTGTTTTAATTCATGGTGTAGGATTGCGTGCAGAAGCTTGGTCTAAACAAATAATAAACCTGAGTAAATCATATAAAACAATTGCAATTGATATCCCAGGGCATGGTGAGAGTTCAATTTTGACAGATAATTTTAAATTGAAAGAATATACAGATATAATTTCAGAATCTATTTTAACACCTTCTATAATAATTGGTCATTCATTTGGTTCAATGATTGCTTTGGACTTAGCATTTAATTATCCTGAAAAAGTAAAATCTGTTATCTCGTTGAATGCAATTTATAAAAGAAATCAAATTTCTAAAGATGCTGTAAAAAAACGTTTTAATAATTTATCAAAACTGTCCAATTCTAACCCATCTGGCACTTTAGATAGATGGTTTGGAAAAGATCACGCTGATATGCGCAAAAATTGTCATCAATGGTTATCCTCAACTGATCCAAGGGGATACTATAATGCTTATAAAGTATTTTCGAATAAAGACGGCCCTAGCGATACTAACTTAAAAAAATTACAATGCCCCGCATTATTCATAACGGGTTCTAAAGAACTAAATTCTACACCAAAGATGTCAGAAAATATGTCATCGTTAACTCAAAATGGAGAAGTGAAAATCTTTGATAAAGCTGCGCATATGCTGCCAATGACCCATGCAAAAGAACTTAATTTAATTTTAAATGAATTTATAAAGGATAATTCTTAATGAAAAAATTAGATCCTAAATTACTTCGCAATGCATTTGGAAAGTTTATGACTGGTGTGACAGTTGTTACTGCAGTCAAAGATGATGGAAAATATGTTGGATTTACGGCGAATTCTTTTTCATCTGTATCTTTAGATCCACCAATGCTTCTTGTTTGTCCAGGAAAATTTTTATCAAGCTATGATACATTCTCGAAATGTGATCATTTTTCAGTAAATATTCTTTCTGAAGGTCAAGAAAAAATATCAAATATATTTGCAACTTCTGATGAAGATAGGTTTTTAAAAGTACCACATAGTCTTGATATGAATGGAGTGCCAATAATAAATGGAGCTACTGTACAATTTTCTTGTTCAACAAGAAATATAATTCCCACTGGAGATCATTGTGTATTAATTGGCCAAGTTGACGATTTCAAACTATCAGAAGAGCCAGGCTTGGGTTATGTTGGTGGTCAATATTTTAGTCTTGGCTTGGAACGTGCCGCGTTTAATAAAACAGTAAGTAATGCAATTTGTGGTGCAATTATAGAAGATGGTGAAAATATTATTCTCATAAAATCACCAGATGGACTTCATCCACCTCAATGCAAAGCCATTGATAGAAGTAATCTGATAAAAGATTTGAATAGCACTATGATTGATCACGGTATTTCAGCAAAGCTTGGTCAAGCCTACTCTGTATTTGAAGGTGTTAAATCTAGAGAACACAGTACCTATTTTTTAGCAACTGGAAATATAATATCCCCTTCACCAGAAGTTATTTTAATCCCAATATCTCAGTTAAATGCTCAAAAATATTCATCACCAGCAATATCAAGAATGATGTCTCGCTTTTCATTAGAGGCACAATCAAGAAATTTTTCTTTGTATTTGGGTGATGTTGAAAAAGGTTCGATACACGATACTTTGGAAAGGAATTGATAAAATGGATTTTTCTCTTTTTGCACACATGGAAAGAATTACACCAGATCAAAATCATGTAAATTTACGAGAAGAACTAATTCAATTAGCTAAAATAGCTGATGAAGGAGGGATGCGAGCAATCTGGACTGGTGAACACCATGGAATGGATTTTACGATTGCACCAAATCCTTTTATTAGTTTAGTTGACCTCAGCTATCACACAAAAAATTTACGCTTAGGCACAGGAACTATTATTGCACCTTTCTGGCACCCAATTAAACTTGCCGGAGAAGCAGCTGCATCTGATTTAATTACAGGTGGTAGAATTGAACTAGGTATTGCTCGAGGAGCATATTCTTATGAATATGAGAGACTTGTACCTGGCATGGATGCATTAGAAGCTGGTAAGAAAATGCGTGAGAGTATACCTTTGTTGCGTAAACTTTGGTCAGGAGATTGCGAGCATAGTGGCAAATACTACAATTTTCCTAAAACATCTTCAGCACCTAAACCACTTCAAAAAGATGGACCACCTATTTGGATAGCCGCACGAGATATAAATAGTCATAAATTTGGTGTAGAAAATGGTTTCAACATTCAAGTTACGCCTCTTTGGATGGGCAATGATGAAATTGAAGATCTTATGAAAAAATTCAACGAAGCTTGTAATGACTACAAGGGGAAAAGACCAAAGATAATGCTTTTACATCATACATATGTTGGTTCTGATGAACATGATGTGCATATGGCATCAAAACAGCTTTCAAAATTTTATTGCTATTTTGGCGCATGGTTTCAAAATAAAAGACCTGTAAATCAAGGTCATATTAAAACGTTGTCACAAGATGAATTAGATGCAAATGAAATGATGTCACCTAAAAATATGGATCGAAATTTAACTATAGGAACATCAAAGTCAGTAATAAAACAAATAAAAAAGTTTGAAGATTTAGGCTATGACGAATATGCCTTTTGGATAGATAGTGGAATGGAATTTAAAAAGAAAAAGGAATCTTTAGAACGATTTATTAATGAAGTAATGCCAGCATTCAATTAAGGATTATCATGAAAAGAAAACCACATTATCAATTATATATAGATGGCTCCTGGGTAAGTGGAAGCACTAACCAAAAAATGGATGCACAAAATCCTGCAAACGGTGAGAATTGGGCAACTTTTGACTGTGCATCAAAAAGTGACGTTGACCGTGCTGTGAAATCAGCCAGGCGAGCATTAACAGAAAAATCTTGGTGTAACATATCACAAACACAACGTGGTAAATTACTTTATAAATTGGCTAACCTTATAGAAGAAAATGCTGGGATTATTGGTCAAATTGAAACTAATGATAGTGGGAAACTTTTAGCTGAAACATCCACCCAAACTGGATATGTTGCAGATTACTATCGCTATTATGCAGGGCTAGCAGATAAAATTGAGGGTTCAGTTTTACCAATAGATAAACCCGATATGCATGTATTTACAAAACGTGAACCAATTGGTGTAGTTGTAGCAGTTGTTCCATGGAATGCTCAAATGTTTTTGACAGCTACAAAACTAGGGCCAGCTTTAGCTGCAGGTTGTACTGTTATTTTAAAAGCTTCTGAAATTGCACCAACTCCTATGTTAGAATTTGCAAAACTAATAGATCAAGCTGGATTTCCACCAGGTGTCGTATCGATTATTACAGGTGATGCTGAAAACTGTTCTATTCCGTTGACAAGTCATCCCGACATAGACCGCATTGCTTTTACAGGGGGGCCTGATACAGCGCGTAATGTTATTAAAAATTCTTCGAATAACTTCGCTGTTACGTCATTAGAATTAGGTGGAAAATCACCAATTATAGTGTTTGAAGATGCCGATTTAGAAAGTGCTGCAAATGGCTTAATAGCAGGAAATTTCGGTGCCTCAGGCCAAAGTTGTGTTGCTGGATCACGTGGGCTAATACATAAAAATGTATTAAAAGATTTAATAAATTTAATTACTGAAAAATCAAAAAATATAAGAGTTGGTAGTCCTTTAGATCCAGATACCAATGTTGGACCTTTATGCACTAAAGCACAAATAGATAATATTTCTAAGACTTTAAAAATAAGTAAATCTCAAGGTGCAAAAATACATTTTGGAGGTAGCCAATTAGAAAAGCCAGGTAACTATATGGAACCTACACTTATTGAATGTATGGATTCCAATACAGAAACTTTAAAAGTAGAAATGTTTGGCCCGATAATGTCTTTACTATCATTTGATACTGAAGATGAGGCTATTATGTTTGCTAATGACTCAAAATTTGGCTTAGGATCTGGCATCTTTACTCAAAATATTGCTCGAGCTCATCGTGTTTCCTCAAAAATAAAAGCAGGAATATGTTGGATAAATACATATCGTGCTATTTCACCAATTGCACCATTTGGTGGGTACAATCAGTCTGGTTATGGTCGTGAAGCAGGAATAGATTCAATCTATGACTATACAAGAACTAAGACTATATGGGTTAATACATCAGACAAACCAATGGAAAATCCATTTATCATGAGATAAGTCAGATCAAAAATTTATAATGTTGATGTATGTAAAAAAATTATGTTGATACGTGACTCACATTTTCATCTGGAGAATAAATATCAAGAATATTCCAGTGTCCTGTAGTCGGTGTCGGATTATTTATCATTGCAACATCAATAACAGTTGGCTTATTTGCTTTAATGGCACTCCTTAATGCTGGAAGTAATTCTTCTGCAGATTTAATTTTTATACCTTCAGCACCATAAGCTTTTGCAATTTCTGCATAGTTTGGGCCATTCTTTGGCTCTGCAGCAGTTCCCGGGAATGTTGTCCCATATGTCAGGCCATAATGTGCTTTTTGTAACCCAGCAATAGTTCCAAATGCATTATTATTCATTACCAACCAAATAATTCCCAATTCTAGTTCAACTGCGGTGGCAAGCATTGCAGGGTTTTGACCAAATCCACCATCACCAACTAAACTTAACACTACACTATCAGGTCTGGCTAACTTTGCACCAATTGCTGCAGGTGGCCCAAATCCCATTGTTGCAAAACCGCCTGGGGTAAGAATTGACCCTGGTGTTAAAATATCAAACTGTTGGCCAACACCATTTTTATTCCAACCAACATCAGTTGTTATGATCGCATCATCAGGCAAAGCAATTCTTGTGTCAGCTAGAATCCTTTCAGGCATCATCGGAAATGAATTTGAAGTAGCCATTTCAATATTACTTTTTAGAAAATCTTTTTTAAAGTTTGATATTTTTTTACACAGTTCTGGTTTATTAAATCCACCAGGATACATTTTTTTTGCTACACGCAGTAAAACACGTAAAGCCAATTTTGCATCTGCTATTACACCAATTTCTGTTGGATAATTTCTACCAATTTCAGATGGTTCAATGTCTATATGAATAATCTTTGAACCAGGAATATTAAATGTATAGCCTGGGTACCAACTCGAGCAATCCGCCTCTTTGAAACGAGTTCCAATAGCAAATATATAATCTGCATTTAAGCATGCATCATTGGTTAACTTTGTACCCCAAAATCCCGTCATTCCAAGAACCAATGGATTTTTGTCACTTATTGCACCTTTACCCATTAAGGAGTGTGCAACTGGTAAACCCATATGCTCTATGAACTCTTTAAGCTCCTCTGACGCGCCTGACAGTAATATGCCACCACCAACATAGCTAATTGCATTTTTTGCATTTGCCAATTTAAATACAATTTCTTTTGCTGTATCTTCGTCTAAAGATGGCTTTATAAGTGAACGTGTATTTTCTAAAATACGATCAAAAGAATGAGAAGGAATAACTTCACTAAATATATCCATTGGAACATTTACTAATACTGGCCCTGGTTGGCCACTTTCAGCTAGATGAAATGCTTTCTCTAATATCTCTGCAATCAGGTCTGCTCTATCAACACGCCATGCACGTTTTACAAAAGGTTTATATATTTCAAATTGTGACGCATCTGAATGAAGGTTCACTTCTTGGTGTGGATGTTTGCCATAATAGTGAGTTGGTATATCACCAGCAATAACAACCATAGGGATACAATCTAATGCAGCATTTGCAACACCAGTCGCACAATTAGTTAAACCTGGAGATAGATGAGAAAGAACAACTGAAGCTTTACCAGTGACACGGGCATAAGCATCTGCTGCATGACTTGCAATTTGCTCATGACGTACTGTTATAAAATCAATTGGACTTTTTGATAAAGCAGCTAATACAGCTATATTTGTGTGCCCGCATAAACCAAAAACATGTTTTACTTCTCTTCGATTAAGAAAATCTACCAAATGTTCAGCGACTGTTTTGCTATTATCATCCATTACGTAACCTCATTTCTATAAAATTCTCCAAACAATTCTTTTTCAGAAGGTTTATCCTCAGCAATTGGTCGGCTAACCCAAGTATAATTCATCATATGTTTCATGGTAACATTTTCATTCGTAATATTGCCTCCCCAAATTCCACAACCAAGACTAGATGTCATTGGCATCCCATTGGTATATGATCCAGCATTTGCTTTTGATTGAGCTTGCCTGACCATCATTCTGCTTACTGGAGCAATCCGCGCTAAAGCATCAATATTTTTATCATCATGACTATATATTCCACAGGAGTGTCCTTTTCCTGCAGTATTATAAATTTTTCGAACAATTTCTAATGCATCGTTAAAGTCATCAAAATGATAGAGTGCCATTAATGTAGTTAGTTTTTCTTTGCTAAATTTATGTTTTGGACCAATTTTTCCTTGGTTTTCAACCATTAAGAAAACTTTATCATCTGGAATACTGAACCCAGCGAGATTTGCAATTTGTTGAGGTGGGCAAGCTATTGTTTCAAATGTACGGTTTTCATTTTCATCCCACATTATAGCTTCTAATCTACCTTTTTCTTCCTCACTGCAAAGATATCCACCTTCTAATTCTAACGCATTTAGCATTTTTTTATAAATACTATGCTGAATAATTATATTCCCATCAGCTGAACAACCTGAACCAAAGTCGCTAGTTTTTGACATTCGAGTGTTTTTTGCCGCAATTCCAATATCTGCTGTTTCATCAATTACTATAGATGAATTTCCCGCTCCCACTCCATAAGCGGGCCGTCCAGATGAATAAGCAGCCTTAACCATTGGTTTACCTCCTGTTGCAAGTGTTAGATCACAAATTTGCATTAAATATTGAGTTAGAGGAATCGAAGGGCTCTTAATAGATTGGAACAAATCCTTAGGCGCACCAACTGCTTGGCAAGCCTTGCGCATTACTTCAACCATCTCAAATGTTGTTTTTGCAGTTCGAGGATGTGGAGAGAAAATAGCTGCATTACGTGTCTTAGCAGAATAAATACCAGTAACTGGGGGCGTTAATGCAGGATTAGTCATTGGTATTAACGATGCGATTACACCAGCTGGTTTAGCATATTTAACTAAACCTTTTTCTTTGTTAACTTCAACAATCCCAGTCGAAGGATGCCGAAGTGCATCTCTTAAAACTCCATGAATTTTAAAACGTTTACCTGGACGCCCATTTCGATCTCCTATGCCACTCTCATCAACACCCATTTGAGCAAGTTTTGTAAATGTTTTTTCATTACCAGAAAACCATCCAATAGCTTGGGCTAATCTGTCTAATTCTTGTTGTGTATAATCCTCAACTAACGCCATTGCTGTGCGCGCACGTTCAAGCATATCAAGCGCAAGTTTGCGCTCATAGTTAGTAAGCTCTTTCACCATGAGATATATTTTTTCCTATAATGTTATTAATTTTATGGTCACGTCTCTGCGACTTCACATCTCCAAATGTTCGCTTTGCGTGCTTCAGACATCTGCGAGCGTGTTCTTCATATCCCAGTTCATTTATTCTAGATTGATTTGGTAATTCTATTGAGTAATCAAGAGAGGGCATTCTTTCTATTATACCCCTAAAATCAATGCATCCTTCACTAGGATATAATCGCGCATCTCTTGCTAACTGGATCATTCCTTGTTTCGTATCAGCAATACCTGGCAATGCATCTGAAATATGTAAAAAGTTTAAAAACTCGCCTGGAACATGAAGTAATTCTGCTAAATCAACACGACTTAAATGGAGGTATAATGTATCAACCAGTATTCCACCATTTGAGCAGCCTGCAGCCCGCACGATATCTAATGCCTCATCTAATGTTCTTAAGCGGGAAAAAGAAGGGAATTCTAAATCAACACTAAGCCCATATTGCAACGCAATATCACAAGTCTCGGAATAACAATCTATTAGAAAATTTCTATCAGAACGATCTTTTGTCCATGCACTCATTATCATTCGCTTTGCACCAAGATCACCACCCAGCGCTAAAGCTCTTTCAAAATTCCGCGGGTCACAATCTTCAGTAATACGTGCTAATTCAATATCTAGTACTTTAAGCTCTGTTGTAGCCAAGGCAATTTTCGTTGCTTTGATCATTTCTCTATCAATGGGAGATTCTTTAAACTCACCTGGAACATTCATAGGTATGAATCTTGGGCTAACTGCATCATAACCTGAACGCGCAGCAATATAAATTAATTCCGGTGTAGTTGCGTTAATCAATGTTAAATGTGCCAAAGAATACAATGGGTCATGTACAGCATCAGTCATTATGAATCACCTCAATATATCTGATAACACCATTAACATATTATGTATTCAAAAATCTATGATATTTTTATGTTTATCAGTTAAATTGATTTTTATTTATTCTTTTGCATCATAAGTTGGTAAATATTTTATTGGCATTGGTCCCTTATTTCTTCCCCCTTGTTCGATTTGCTCCCAAGAATGGGCCAATATTCCAACACTTCGCGATAAACAGAACAAACCACGCGCCAATGGCGCTGGGAAACCTAGTTCACAAAAGATAACGGCTGTTGCACCATCAATATTCATAGGTATTTCTTTTTTTGAGCTTAGATATAACTGGATAGCCTCTGCAATATCATAAAATTGACCAGAAATAACATTTTCTTCAGACGCATTTCTTACTAATTCCATTAATCTTGGCGCCCTTGGATCTATAGGCTTATGAAATCTATGACCAAATCCACTTATAATTTTACCATTTTTATTCTCCCAATTGCTCAATCCACCAGATAAAGCTAGATCAAATGAGGCACCATTATTAATTCTTGATGCAATATCGTAATATAATTCAGCACATTGCTCACCTGCCCCACCATGCACATTACCCAACATGTTTATACCAGTTGCCATAGCGTTATTAATGCCAACCCCACAAGTAGCTGCCATACGAGCAGCTGCTATTGATGGCGCTTGTGGTCCATGATCGACCCCTGCTACAAGTGCTGCCTCAAATAGTGCAGCTTGAGCTTCTGTTGGTGCCCCACCTCTTACCATCTTCCAAATCATCTGCGGAAAGGAAATATTACCTATCAAATTTTCAATTGGACTTCCTCTAAAAGAAATTTTTCCAGGTGACATATCAATAATTGATGTTCTCCACCAATCTCGAATTTCGTCAGAATCATTTATCATACTGAGCTTCCTTACTGAAATTTTTGTAATGCAATTTGAGATGCTAAACGAACAGATGCATTACGCGCTCCATAACCTGAATAACCATTTTTTCTTTGTACAATTTCAAAAAAGAAACCATCAAATAAGTTTTCACTGTAAAGTTGGAAATATTCACCTAATCCATCACAATCATATAAAATATTATGTTCTTTTAGTTGATCTATAAATACATCGTTTAAATTAAATTTATTTTTAGTTTTTTCATAATAATCAATTGAAATACATAAACCTTTGAAACCAGTATCTGATAATAGTTTAGCACTTTCAAATATATCATCAGTAGAAAAAGCCAAATGTTGAACACCAGCTCCAAACTTGTCTTTAACAAAAGACCCAGCAAAGGTATCAAGGTCTTCTGTTGCATTTAAATTAAGTCTCACGTCTCCTTCAGGACTTTCGATAGCTTGGCTTAATACTATTCCAGAGGGATCGCTTACATTTATAATTGAAGATTTATCCATTTCAAAAGTTGAAATATAATATAACAACCAATCTTGCATTTCATCATATTTCATTGTTTGCGCAATATGGTCTACACGACGCAACCCTACAGGTTGAATAAAATTTTCATCATTTTTTGATGCAAATTCAATATCCCAAACCCTATGTAAATCAGATTTTTCATCTATAAAGTGTACTATGCTACCACCAACCCCACGAATAGCCGGAATATTTAACTCACCCAACCCTACATTTTGGACAAAAGATTTTGTACCTAAAGCTTTTGCTCTAGATACAGTCTCATCTGCATTTTGGACCCGTAGACCCATATCACATACCATTGGTCCATGAGCCATAAACCTGTCATGTGCATATCCATCTTTTTCTTTATTAACTACAATATTGATAGCTCCTTGCCGCCAAAGAACTACATCTTTATTTAGGTGTATTCGTTCTTGGCGGAACGCCATACTTCGTAATATTTTGGATAATTCATAAGAACTCCGTTCATCAACAGCAAATTCAATAAATTCAATTCCAGTGGCTGGCACTCGGGATGCAATGTCAGGTATTTTAAACCTTGCTAATGGTTCTTCAATTGATACTTCATTCAAAATATTTAACAAAGATCTATATGCACTTACTGCTCCTGGATGTACTTTGCTTTTTATCGAAACACACCAGATGCCCTCATACCCAGATCGAGTTAATATTTTAATAAAACCCTGTAAATTCAAATCTCCAAGCAATGGTAATAGATTTCCATTTATTCCATCAGCTAATTGAACAAAAAATAATTTTGAAATTTCTAAATTACGCAACCTAGCTGGTCGTGAACCATCTCCTAGAACATTTGAACTATTCAAAGCTATGCCAAGATTTGGATGGTTTATTTTTTTAATAAATTTGAAAGTTTCATCTTCTCGTTCACGAGAGGGTTGTAAAGCAATCTTTAGGTTTCCAATTAAATCAAGATCTGGCAATATAATTTTTTGAGATTTTGTAACTTTTAATATTAAAATTGGAGCATTAATCAAAATTGAGAAGCTCGTTATATCTGATATATTTTTATGTGAGTATATTTCTTCATGAAAATTGAATGCACCAATATTTAAATTAGTATTCTTGACCATATTTATGATTAATTTTGGGTCATCTTTTAATTCTAAAATATCAATACTTTCAATTTCAACTAAATTAAAATCCGAAAGTGAAATTGAATTTAATTTCTCTTCAAAATTACCAGCAACAGAATTAGTAGATATACAATTCACAAAATCAGCCTTGATATCCAAAGACTCTTGGTAACCACAAAACTAAATCAGGGGTTAAAAGCATGACAAGAAGTGCAGCAATTAAGACAATTAAAAATGCCCAAATTTCAGATATTATTTCACGAAGAGGAATATCAGTAACTGCATTTATTACAAATAAAAGTATTCCATAGGGTGGCGTTATTAACCCAATCATTGAATTTACAACTACCAAAACCCCAAAATGAACTAAATCTATACCCAATACTTCACATGTTGGAATGAACAAAGGAACTATAACTAAAATAATAGTTGTCGCGTCTAATATACAGCCTAATGCTAAGATTAAAACATTAACAGTAATCAAAAAAATGATTGGATTTACATCAGTTCCTTCCAAAAGCACTGCAATTGATTGAGGAATTTGCTCAGAAATAACTATAAAATTTAGAATAAAAGCTCCACCAATTACGATCCCAACTGATGCAGATGATCGAGCGCTTTCTACAAATACATTAAAAAGTGCTCTAAATGATAGAGCTCTATAAAATAATCCAGCAAGTAATAATGCATAAAATGCTGCAATTGCTGCAGCTTCAGTTGGTGTCGTTACCCCACCGTAGATGCCATATAATAATATCACAGGCATCAACAAAGCAGGAAAAGCATTTGCTGTTTTTCGCGGAAGTTCTCTCAAAGGAATTGGATCTTCCATTGCAAATCCACGCTTACCTGCCATATAATAATTCATTAGCATTAATACAAAGCCCATAATCAAACCTGGCAAGATACCTGCTAAGAAAAGGGATCCAATCGATGCTTTTGAGACTAAAGCATACAAAACCATTGGAATAGAAGGAGGAATTATTGGCCCTATAGTTGCAGAGGCAGCAGTGATAGCAGCAGCATACCCTCTACTATAGCGATTATCTTTAGTCATCATTTCAATAATAATTTTTCCAATTCCTGCAGCATCCGCAACAGCAGATCCTGACATACCAGAGAAAATTAAAGAAGCGACGACATTTACATGACCCAGTCCACCTTTAAAACGTCCAACAGCAGCAACACAGAAATTTAATAATCGATCAGTTATTGTACCAGCATTCATAATATTGGCTGCTACAATGAATAAAGGCACTGCAATTAGAATGGTGCTTAAATAAAACCCTTGGAGAATTTTCTCGCCCGCTAGCGCAATATCAAGACCAGAAAACCCTAAATAAACTACAGAAGCTAACATTATTGAATAGCCAATCGGAGTTCCAATTCCAGCTAAAAAAAACAATGTTATTAAACATGAAGCAAGTTCAAAACTCATAACAAATCTTTCTTTTTTAAAGACTGCTCTTCAAGAGTAATTTCAAGTTCTGTTTTAGGTGGACCCTGACGAAATATATTTATAATCATCCAAGCATATCTTGCTCCAACAGCAATCATAAAAACAGCATATATAGAGAACACATCCCGCATAGGGATTTTTGAACCTGAAAATGGGTTTTTAACAGTTGATGTTTTTCGTATTTTCATCCAGTCAATATAATCCCATGTTGGTAAATATGAATAAATCATTCCAATCAAGATTGCAGACGCACTTATTATAGCCATAATTTTACGAATACGAATTGGCATTGCAAGATAAACGATATCAAATTTTACATGGTCTGTTTCTTTAACAACAAATGCACAACTAAAGAATATTAGCCACACCCATAGAATTCCAATGAGTTCTAGTGTCCAACCAGCTGGTGTAAAAAAATATCTTAATAAAATTTGTAAAAGAAAAGTTAAAAAAATTGCTGCCAGTAATCCGCCAGCAATAGCATTGGTAATATGGGAGAACGCTTTTATGATTTTAGACATTTAGTGTTCTCCCAAAAATTGCTTTGGATTATTTACCCAGTGCGTTTACTTTTTCTAGTACTCCTGCAGGCCAAGTTGCTGCAAATTCACTATCTAAATACATCGACTGAACTTGATTACGGAATGCAGCTGTATCTGGTTCATATACTTCCATTCCCTGCTCTTCTAAGAATGCCACCAAGCTTCCCTCTAACTCTAACTGTATCTTACGACCAGATGCTGCTGCTGCATCAGCGGCAACTTGAACTGCAATTTGCTGTTCTGCACTCATATCATTAAAAGTTTTTGCACTTATTGCGATATAGTTTAAATCAACAAGGTGAGAAGTCAAAACAATTTGTTTCGTAACTTCATAGAATTTTTTGTCTACAACAGTTGGTAATGGATTATCTTGCCCATCAACAGCACCTGTTGATAATGCAGTGTATACTTCAGAAAAAGCCATTGGTGTAGGAGCCGCACCTAGTGCTTTGCCTAGAAACTGCCAAGCATCTGTGCCAGGCATACGTAAGTTAACACCTGCAAGATCTGAAGGCTTATTCACTGTAAGTTCATCTTTTGACTGTCTTAAGTTTACTTGACGTCTACCCAGATACATAACTGATAAAAGTTTAACACCTAATTCATCTTCAACTTTTGCTTTAAACGGATCCATCAAAGGATCGTTAAAAACTGCTACTTGGTGATCAGCATCTTGATGAACATAACCCGCTGTAAAAATTGAAAATTCTGGAAAGAATTGTGCTAATTCTTGTGCAGATGTTATAGACATTTCTAAATTACCACGACTAATAGCATCAAGTTCAGTGCCTTGTGCAAATATCGTACTGTTGTAGCTAGGCTCAAAACTAGCAAATGTTCCAACTAGTGGAGCGAAAACGTTTGCCATAGCCACAGATCTTTGATCTGTTTCTGTACCTGATGTAGCCATCCGCAATTGTACTTTAGAATGCCCGTCAGCTAATGCTGGCATACTAGTTGATACACTAGCAGCCATCAAAGCAGCTACTGCAATCCGACGTGTAAAGTTAACTTTCATTTTTGTCCTCCCAGACTGTTAAAACCACCTCTATGGCAGTGTTTCTATTTAAGCTATATCATAGCTTTGTTAAAATACAATATATTTTACATAATATATGATATTATTGTGCTGCAACTCCATTTGTTGAAATTTTTAAAGAGCATTCTACCTCAACAAGTGTTCTAGTTTCAGCAGCTTTTTGAATTGCCTCAATAACTAAAAGTGTTTTTAATCCGTCCAAGCCCGTAACCAACGCATCCGCTTTTCCACGTATCACATCTGCAAAATTAGTAATTTGATTTATTAAAGGATCAGATGCCTCACGAGGTGATATTGTTCCAGAAATTGGATTCCACCAATTTTTTTCATCTTTATGTGTCCAAACTGTTAAATCTGGAACTGAGAGAGATCCTTCCGAGCCACCAATTAAATAACAAGATTCCGATGTCATTGGATAAATAGGATATTCTCTGGATGTTAATTCCCAACTCCAAGGAGAAACGATACTATCTGAGACTGTGACAGTTCCGATTATTCCATTTTCAAAACATAATACAGCTGCTGCTAAATCTTCATTATCAAAACCTCTAATTGAGGGTGCCATTTGTGCTTGAACAGAAATTATTTCACCACAAAAAAACCTCATAAGATCTATATCATGCACTAAATTAACTGAAATTGGTCCTGCCCCTTTTTTTGTCCTCCAAGGTGCAATATCAAAATATTCATCTGGTTTATAAAACCAACAAGTAGCCTGTAGTGCTCGAATATTTCCTATAGCACCATCTAAAATTAATTCTTTGGCCTTCTGAATAAGAGGATTATGTCTACGATGATGACCAACCAACAATGATACTCCAGAGATTTCTGCAGCATCAGTTAATATTTTTGCCTGAACTGCAGAAGTAGCTAAAGGCTTTTCGACTAGTACAGGGCATCCTTTCTCTATACATTCAAGTCCTTGGGATACATGTAATGGCGTAGGCGTAGAAAGAATAACTCCATCTGGTGAGATCAATAAAAACATTTTTTCTAAAGTATCAAAGCATGGCACATCCATTGCTTTTATGTCTTCGGATGGATTTGGTTCAACTATAGCAACTAGCACTACATCCTTTTGCTTTGCGATTGCATTTATATGCCGTTGTCCAACTAGACCAGCGCCAACAATTGCAAGCTTTATAATATCAGTCATCTGCACCCTTGGAGTAAATTTATTTAGTAAAACTACAATAAAGAATTTAGATTCGCAATAATATATGATATTTTATAAATAATCATTTATTATACGTAGTTGAGAAGTATCATATAATTGTGTAATAAGGGAAATATAACTGATTATTTGAGAAATATATGACAAGAATTATTAATACTGTTGGCTCCAGTACATACGAGCGCATTAAAAAAGATATTATTTATGGGAAACTCGCACCAGGCAGTAAATTAAAACTTGATGGCCTCAAGGAACAATATGACGCAAGCGTTTCAACCCTAAGAGAGACATTAAACCGCTTATCTAGCGATGGGTTTGTAGAAGCTGCTGAACAACGTGGCTTTTTTGTCCGCTCAGTGTCTCGTGAAGATTTAGCTGAGATAGCTAATCTAAGAATACTATTAGAATGTTCAGCTCTCAAAACCTCGATAGAAAATGGTGATGCTGACTGGGAAGGCAATCTGGTAGCCGCGCATCATAAATTAAGATTAATTGAAGAAAAAATGCTTTCTGGAGACTTTTCCCAAAAAGAAACATGGAAGAGATATGATTGGGAGTTTCACAAAACCTCAATTGAAGCATGTAATTCACAAAACTTAATGTCACTACATGCCATTATTTTTGACAAATACTTACGTTATCAGATGTTGGTTATAACAGATCGTGGTGAAGACGCTGCTCTAGAACACCAACAAATATTTAAAGCTGCGCTTTCAAGAAATACTATAGAAGCTACAGAAGCTTTAGAAATTCATATTCGTAAAGGTTTAGAACATACGCTAGCAAATATGAAAATTTGACAGAAATTATTTAAATAAATTTTTTCATTGGCATTATCTCATAACCCTATCATACAGAGCTATGATTCTAAGGTATTTTAAATCTATATTTCATCATGCAAGGTATTTTCCTTTATGGTCTGCATTGACTGTATTTAGGTGGAGAGCCTTTGATCTTAGATCTAGAGCTCTGGGAACTACTTTTGGGTTTGTTATACGCTGGTTTCCTATAGCAAGGCGTCGCTTCGATCGAGAAGCTAAAAAAGCATTCCCAAAAATGAAGCGAAGGACAAGGAATAATCTAGGCCGCGAAATGGGCCGAAACATGGGCAGAACTTTATTTGAGATATACCATCTTGCAGAATTTCATACTTTAACCCAAAAATTCAAAATATCAGGATCAGGCTTAGATGCATTAAAAGAAGCATATAAGACAGGTAAAGGTGCAATAATTGTTTCAGGACATTTTGGACAATGGGAAGCAATAAGAGCTGCTATTAAAATAAATGGAATGGAAAGTGGTGCAATATATAGGCCAAATACAAACAGGCATTATCAGAGGCGGTTACTGGCTGGAATAAAAGAAGGTGGGCAACCAATCTTAGAAACAGGCAAAGTTGGCACTAGGGCACTTGTTAGGCATCTTAGAGATGGAGGAATCATATCAATATTACTTGATGAAAAAGTAGCTCAAGGAACGCGAATTCCATTTCTTGGTTTAGATGCTCTTACATCGCTTTCAGCCGCCCAACTAGCATTAAAATACAACATTCCATTAATTCCGGCATATGGAACTAGAATAGATGATAAAAACGAATTTAAAGTAGAATTTGAAGACCCCATACCACATACCGATAGCCTGACAATGACGCGCGTTTTTAATGACAGTCTATCAAGAAGAATAATTACAAATCCAGAACAATGGTATTGGATGTTAAGGCGCTGGGATGGTGCTTAAAGCTTTTTATTTTTTTACTTTCATACTTTATTTTTTCATTCATAGTGAAAATAATAATTAAAACGTAAAAATAACAAAATGATTTTTAAAAAACCCAAATTTTTGTCAGTAAAACGTGTCCCAAAGCTTTTTTGGAGTGCACCAAAAGCGCTCACAATATCACCACCACCAATCTCAGTTTTATTCTTAATAGTAGGTTTACTGCTTTTTGGTCTGGGAGAAGCTTTACTAGTTGCTTCAGGTGCTGGAGTTAGCCCTTGGACTGTTCTTGCTCAAGGACTAAGTCAAGTAACTAATTGGAGTATAGGATTTTCAACATTCATACTAAGTTTTATTGTTCTTTTTTGCTGGATACCGCTTAAACAAATCCCCGGTATTGGTACCATCTTGAACGCAATAATAATTTCATTAGTATTCGAATATATATTACCCCTTCTCCCAACTTTTGATAATCCTTTGGCACAACTAGCAGAAGCAACAGCTGGAGTATTGATTACAGGCTTTGGAGGTGCATTATATTTAATCTCTAATTTAGGGCCAGGCCCAAGGGATGGCTTAATGACTGGATTACAACGAATAACAAATTTTCCAATTGCTTGGGTCAGAAGTGGAATTGAATTGACAGTTATTATTATAGGATGGAACTTAGGTGGTATTGTTGGCGTTGGAACAATAATGTTTGCATTTGGGATTGGTCCATCTGTAGCTGGAAGTATGTATTTATTAGAAAAAATTGCAGCCAAAGAATTAAAAAAATAGGATGAGTTTTAAATTAATTAATTGTTATTTTTTTTGATGAAATTAATGTTAGTGCAACTAGTGGAATAAGTAGGCTGAATGCAATCGAAAGTGTTGTGACTTCTGCCACATATCCAATAAGCACAGGACCAAGCAAAATACCTGCATAGCCAGTGGTTGTAACAGAAGCAATTGCAATCTCAGCTGGCATAATTTTTTGCCGCCCTGCAGCACTAAAAAATATTGGAACAAGGTTTGCAACTCCTAATCCAATTAACATAAATCCACATAACGCAAATAATGGTAAAGTTGAAAGCAATATAGTTAATATACCAAAAATTGTAGTAATTACACCTAATATTAAAACCTTAAACTCTCCAATTATATCAATAATTTTATCGCCTAAAAGTCGGGCAATGACCATGGCAATTGAAAACAAAATATACCCAACCCCTGCACTTTTGATAGGAGTGAGCTCAAGATCTATTATCAAGAGTGCACCCCAATCAACAACGGCACCCTCCACAAGAAAAATTATAGCTGCAAATATTGCCAATAACAAAACCACTCCTTTAGGAAACATGAATTTACTTTGCTTTACTGAATTTACAATCAAAAGACGTTTTATCGTAAGGATCATAGCAAAAAAAGTAATACTTGAAGCAATAATTGATGAGAGTAATAAAGGCATTCCAAAAGATAAGAATATTGTCATCAGAGCAGCGCCAACCAAACCGCCAATGCTAAACTGTGCATGAAAATTTGACATCAATGATCGTTTTTCTATTTGCTCGACCTCTACTCCATGTACGTTCATTGCAACATCTAACGTTCCTAATGCTGCTCCAAAAAGAAATAATATTAATGCCAATATAATAGGAGAGTTTACAACAACCAGAATAGGTAACAAAACGACCATACTCAAACCACCAAGTAAAACCATGGGCTTTGATCCACGCTTTGCTGACAAAATTCCAGTTATAGGCATTGCAATTATAGCGCCAATTCCAAGGCAAAGTAATAAAACTCCAAACTGGCTTTTATCAGCACTGACATTCTCTTTAACAAATGGGAAAAAAGGAGCACAACATCCCATAGAAAATCCAGCAGCAAAAAACGCTAATCTTGTTGCTAATCTTGCTTTTGCTGTACGATTGTAATCCATTGAATTTATTCCTAAGCATATTTAAAAATTTAATATATAACTTTATGCGTTAAGAGTTGATTTTATGGCCCTTTTCCATGCTGAATACTTCTCATTACGACTGATATCGTCCATATTTGGCGTAAATTCTTTTTCCTTTGTCCACCTTGATGAAAAGTTTTCTTGGTTAGGATAAATTCCTATGTACATTCCCGCTAGCCAAGCCGCACCCAGTGCAGTAGTCTCAATAATTTCTGGACGATCTACTGGAGCATTTATTATATCAGCCAAGAACTGCATAGCCCAGTCATTAGAACTCATACCACCATCTACTCTGAGGGTTGGATTAATTCCTTCCACCTTCCAATCTGCTGACATAGCTTCAAGCAAATCGCGAGTTTGGAATCCAACACTCTCAAGAGCTGCCTTTGCCATCTCTGGAGTTCCTGTGTTTCTTGTTAGACCAAATATAGCCCCACGACACTCTGCATTCCAATATGGGGCACCCAAACCTACGAATGCAGGTACAATAATAATATTTTGTTCTTCATCAGCTTGGTGAGAAAGTTCTTGAGTTTCATTTGCATGGTTAATTATTTTCAAACCATCCCTCAACCATTGAATAACTGCCCCAGCAATAAAAATTGATCCCTCAAGTGCATAAGTCGGTTTGCCATCAAATTGATAAGCTATAGTGGTCAATAATTTATTTTTTGAGGCCACAGGAGTGTCACCAGTATTTAGTAAAGCAAAACAACCTGTCCCATAAGTTGATTTCATCATACCTGGTTGAAAACAAGCTTGTCCGATTGTTGCTGCTTGCTGATCCCCAGCCACACCACAAATTGGTATTGATTTGTTAAATATACTTTTGTCAGTCACACCAAAATTTGCAGCACAATCTTTTACTTCAGGAAGCATTTGCATTGGAATATCTAATAAATCACAGATTGTTTTACTCCAACATCCCTTATGAATATCATAAAGCATTGTTCGCGCAGCATTTGTAGCATCAGTCGCGTGAGTTTTTCTACTTGTTAGTCTCCAAATCAAAAAGCAGTCAACTGTTCCAAATAACAATTCACCATTCTCAGCTCGCTCTCGAGCTCCTTTTACATTATCTAGTATCCACTTAAGCTTTGTACTAGAGAAATATGGATCTAATAAAAGACCTGTTCGATCATTAATTAGCTTCTCATTTCCTGCTTCACGCATTAATTCGCACATATCAGCGGTTCGCCTATCTTGCCAAACTATAGCATTATAAACTGGCTCTCCACTATTTTTATCCCAAACAATAACTGTTTCTCGTTGATTAGTTATGCCTATTGCTTTGATATTTTCGACATCTTTCCCAGTTTTTTTAATTGCATTATGACAGGTTTCCAAAGTTGTGTTCCACAAATCACTGGGATCATGTTCAACCCATCCTGATTTAGGGAAATACTGTTTAAATTCTTTTTGATCAGTTGTTATTACATTCATTTCAGAGTCGAATATCATACTTCGCGTGGATGTAGTTCCTTGGTCAATTGCTAGAATATATGTCATGTAAAATCCTCATCAATTAAATAAAAATTTATAATTTTAATTATGATAACCAAAACTATAATTTTAATAATTAAATATATATTTATTTAATTATTGTTAAGTTTATATCTACCCATTTAGAAAGTGTTTTAATTTCTTGATTAGATAAACGCAGTCCTAACTTTGAACGGCGCCAAATAATATCGTCAGCAGTTTGTGCATACTCTTTTTCAATTAACCAAACCACTTCTTTTTCTGTTAAAGTAGCTCCAAAATTTATTCCTAAATCTTCAACTAAATTAGAACAACCCAAAATACTAAATGCATCTAATCCATACGCTTTTAGTAGTCTAGTTGCCCAAAATTGATCTAAAAAAGTATACTTATTTAATAATTTATTTTTTAAATCTTGCACCTCTTTAATATCAAAATTACCACCTGGCAAAGGAACGCCTGCGGTCCAGCTAACTTCTACCGAAGGTAATATTTTAGAAATCTTATCTAATGCATTTTCTGATAGTTTTCTATATGTGGTAATTTTACCACCAAACACATTTAACATTGGAGCGCCTAGTGTTTCATCAATGCTAAGAACATAATCACGTGTTGCCGCAGACGCAGACGAAGCGTTATCATTATATAAGGGCCTTACACCTGAATAAGTTTTTATAATATCATCATCAGTTACTTTTATTTTAAAATATTGTGAAGCAAAGTTAATAAGATAATTTTGCTCTTCAAGCGTGCATTCAGGTTTTATAGAAATATCAGCATGCTCAACATCAGTTGTGCCAATCAGTGTGAAATCTGTTTCATATGGTATTGCAAAAATTATTCTACCATCTTCTCCTTGAAAAAAATAACATTTTTCATGATCATATAGCTTTTTAGTAATAAGGTGGCTTCCTCGAACTAGCCTAACACCCTCAGAACTATTTAGTCGTATTTTGTTTTGAATTATATCTTCAACCCACGGTCCTCCAGCATTAACTATCATTCGAGCCGTTACAACACGTGAAGTGTCATCTCTTAAAGAATGAAGTGTTAAATGCCATACACCCTTAATTTGCTCAGCAGAAGTTACCTTTGTGCGGACATTTATTTTTGCTCCTCTTATTTCAGCATCACGTGCATTCAGAATAACTAATCTACTGTCTTCGATCCAACAATCAGAGTACTCGAATGCTTTAGAAAATTTATTTTTTAATGGTAAGCCCTCTGGAGAATTGATTAAACTTAATGAGTTTGTTCCCTTAAGAAAATTTCTTCCTCCCATATTATCATACAAAAACAATCCAAATCTTATTAACCATGCAGGCCGCCTCCCTCTTAGCCAAGGCATAAAAATATTCAATAATTTTGATGTTGGCGTATTAACATCAAAACGCATATTTTTATGATATGGCAATACAAATCGCATAGGCCAAGAGATATGGGGCATTGCTTTGAGAAGTATCTCTCGTTCGATTAAAGCTTCTCTAACTAAACGAATCTTCCAATACTCCAGGTATCGCAAGCCACCATGAAATAGTTTTGTTGATGCTGATGAAGTTGCAGACGCAAGGTCGTTCATCTCTGCAAGTTCAACACTATATCCTCGTCCACTTGCATCTCTAGCTATTCCACAACCATTAATACCTCCACCAATAATAAAAATATCAACATCAGCATTAATATTTTTCAATTTATTCATGATAGATTCTTCCATAAAAACTGATTTGATATTTATCATTAAAGAAAAAAAGCATCAATAACGAATGTTCGTTTTTTTTCGCTTTTTTCGCCATGGAATATTTTTTTTTGAATTACAGACTATTTAAAGCTATCAAAAACTAACTGTCATCTGGCTATACTAAATATAAAAATCTAACTATAATAAAAGTATGATAAATCTAATAAAATTGGAAATAATAAAATATGGTCTCAAATTTTAGACAAAAAGATATATTAGATATTGCCCAAGATGAAGGTAAGGTTACAGTTGATAACTTAGCACAGCGATATAATGTAACAGTACAAACTATTCGAAGAGATTTATCTAGATTAACTGAATCTGGTAAACTAGAACGCGTTCATGGAGGAGCCGTTGTCCCCTCTGGAGTTATAAATATAGAATATGAAGAAAGACGACTTCTAAACAAAATAGGTAAAAAAAATATTGCAAAAAAATGCGCTGATCAGATCCCAAATGGAGCATCAGTTTTTATGAATATAGGTACAACCACAGAGTCTGTTGCACGTGAACTTTTAAATCACGAAAATCTTTTAATTGTCACTAACAATCTTAATATTGCAAATATTTTAGCTACTAATAAAAATTGTGAAATAATTTTAGCAGGTGGAATACTTAGGAGAATAGATGGTGGTATCGTTGGTGGACTTACAGTTGAAATGGTAAAACAATTTAAATTTGATTATTCAATTTTGGGTTGTTCAGCAATCGACAGTGATGGAGATTTATTAGATTTTGATGGGCAAGAAATTATTGTTAGTCAAACGGCAATTAACAGATCAAGAAAAATTATTGTTGTAGCAGATTATCTTAAATTTGAGCGCAAAGCACCTTTGACGATTTGTTCACTTTCTAATGTAAATACAATAATTACAGACACTTTATTAGCAGATAAACTTCAAAATAATTGTCAAACCTGGAAGACCAACATTATCAACGCATCAAATTAAATTTTTTTTATTATATAGAAATAATTTTTACTTCCGCTGGTGCTAAAGTTATTCCATCAATATTTTGCTCTTTATTACTATAATTCCAAATAAATTTATGATTTTTTGTTGATCGCTGCCTAACCCCTTCAGGCATTTCTACATAATTTATACCCTGATCTTTTAGTAATTTTTTAAATAATTTATTTTTTGCTGTTAAATCCAAACATGCAGCTAAGTAAGTTTTATTATTTTGTTGTAAAATTATTGGAGCACCATCTTTAGTTTCATCCAAGACGGTAGCGTTGTGCGAGATACCTTCTATCCACCTAATAACAGAGCCTGCCCCCTTTAAAGGGCGCGACATATTAGGGCGTAATGTCTCAACGCGTTCTACTATCACATCTAATCCCATTACATTTGGTGGTAATGGATTTGGTATTTTAAACTCAGTAGTTTTAGAATTGAATCTTGGGCCAAGAACTAAATGACCAGAACAGTTTTCAAGAATTTCATTTGTTGAAAATAAACTAGGTGCAAAAATAATTTTATATTTATTAAGGTTAGGATCATTACTCGAACAAACATCAACATCAACACCTAATTTCTTAAGACAACTATAGGTATCAAAGACCTCCCGGAAATAATCGAAATCTGCAGCTTGAGGTTGAATCTCCCAAGCCCATTGAGATTGATAATCAAAGATTAAAGCTATGTGTGCGTCTTTCTGTTCTATAATTCCCAATGAATTTATTTCAGAATTAAGTTTCGATATTTCATTCCAAGCTGGCGCTGGCATATTATCTACACGTAAAAGTCCTGCGTGCATTTGCTCTTGTGCAAATGGAGCTTGGCGCCATCTAAAGTAACAAACCACTTCAGCACCATGGGCAATAGCTTCCCAAGACCATAATCGCACCATACCTGCCAAGGGTGCTGGATTGTACGCTGCCCAATTGACCGGTCCAGGTTGCTGTTCCATTACCCACCAACGGCCACTTCCAACAGTACGATATAAATCATGATGGAATGATTGAAAATCTGGATCACCTTGATGAGCATATTTAGCTTTAAATTTTTCATCAGCATCAGATACCATTTCCAAAAAGCCTAAAGGGTAACTATCCCAACTTGCTATGTCTAAATCATCACCAACTTCATAATGATCAAATGCAGTAATTCTGCCCATATAATTATGTATTAGTGGCGCTTCAGAGAACTTACGTAACGCAGTTACTTGTGAATTATTGAATTTAACCACTTGATCGGATGTGTATCGCCTAAAGTCCATAACATGAGCTGGATTAGGTTCAGTGACTGTTAAATTAGGTAATTCAATATCTGAAAACTCATTAATTTCCATTGACCAAAATATATTTCCCCACGCTTTGTTTAGAGCACTAGGAGACTGATATTTTTGTGACAACCAATCTCTAAATCCTTCTAGTGCAGCTTGGCTATAAGATAGTGTTGTATCATGACATCCATATTCATTATCCACCTGCCAGGCTTGAACTTTTAAACCATAACGGCTTACCATTTCACGTGTAATTCTTTCAGCTTCTTTACGATAGCCCAAATGGCTAAAACAATAATGACGTCTTGACCCAAACCCTCGCACATTACCTAATTCATCAATAGCTAACATATCTGGATATTTATCTAAAACCCATTTTGGAGGTGTAGCAGTTGGCGTTCCCATTATAATATCTAATTTATGACTACGTAATAGCTCAACAATACAATCCAACCATTCCCAATCTAATTCACCTTCTTTAGGCTCAATTTTACTCCATGAGAATTCACCTATTCGAACCCAGCTTAAACCCAATTCGACCATACGAATTACATCACTTTTCCATATATCACGGGACCAATGCTCAGGATAATAACAAGTGCCAAGTTTAGGTTTTAGCATAACTTAATTCCCTCAATTACCCAAATTGTTCCAGGAAAAGCACAAGGTAAATTAATACCTTGAGACATTAAAAACTGACCTGAAAGAATTAATTCTTTATCCCTCAATGTTATCTTCCCTCTGGAAACAAGAGCTGCATTTTCTGGTGTTTTTAAATTTATTTTATAAATAGAATTTGCCTCCAAGCCAGTTAAAGTAACTGGCTTGGGTGAACTGTATTTTGATTGCTCAAACTGAACTACAAATGAAACAAATTTTGCATTATCGTTCGATATTTGAATTTCTCCCAATTGAGATTCATCGCTTAAATCTAATTGGGATGAGAATCCCTTATGCATCCAACATCGATTTTCTTTATACCACTGAGTAATTTCTTTTAATAACGCCGTTTCATCTTCATTTAATTCACGAGGATCCATTTCAAAACCCATATGGCGACTTGCAGCAACCCAAGCACGAAGAGACATATTTAAAACGCGGCCTGATGTATGACATTTTCTTGGTCCAACATGAGAGCCCACCACCTCAGAGGGCAACCAAATACTAGCATTATTTTGCATCCTAAAACGAACCAATGCATCATTACTGTCAGATAACCATACCCTGTGTGTTCTTTTCAAAACACCATAATCTATTCTTCCACCTCCGGATGAACAACTTTCTATTTCAACATGTGGAAAAAAAGAACGCAATTTATCTAATAATTTATAGAACCCTTTAACTTGATTTTGATCAGGATATGGTAAAACTCTATTATGGTCCCATTTAATATAAGATATATTATTTTCATTCAAAATTTTACTAATTTTTTCAAACAAATAATTATGAACTTCAATTTTGTTTAAATCTAAAACATATTGATTACGTCCTAATAATTGCTTTTCGTCACCCAGAATCCAGTTTGGATGACTTCTATATAGATTGCTGTTTGGGCTTATCATTTCAGGCTCAAACCAAATGCCAAATTCCATTCCAATTTCATTTATATGTTTAATTAACGGACCAAGGCCATTTGGGAATTTTGTTTTATCTACATCCCAATCACCAAGACTGGAAGTATCATCATTACGACTTCCAAACCAACCATCATCTAATACAAACCTTTCCGCCCCCAAAGAGACTGCTAATGTTGCAATATCTTTTAAATCATGAAGGTTATGGTTAAAGTAAATTGCTTCCCAACAATTATAATGCACAAGTCTTGGTGATATTGATGCATCGAATGGTAAAATATTTTTTCTAACAAATGATTGAAAGGATTGAGAAACGCCATTCCTTCCAAATTCAGATTTTGTAATAAATAATGGCCCACTTTTAACTTTTTTAGTCAATTCATTATTATATGATTGTGAATGACCAAACTGAATTTGTCTTTGCCCAGTAGACAATTCTTCTAATTGCATACGATGCCCACCGGACCAACCATAATGAAAACCCGACGTAGAACCATTAGTGTTAGCTGAGGACTTACAAGATAATATAAGTCCAGGAAAGTTTTCATGGCTTGTTCTACCTGTTCGACTTTCCTTAACAATAACACCAGGCTTCCATTTTATAGTATCAAAACAGAATTCATTACACCAATTACCAGAAACTTGAGTGAGCTCCTCATTCGAAGAATGATCAGGAATTACTGGAGCTGCCAACCAAACAACTCTAATTGGATAATTACTTTCTAATATTGTCTCTAATATAAATATTTCACCAGAAATACTTATGTTATGCGAAATAAATATTCCGTTTTCTTTATCATGACTCACAAATGACCAGTTATCTTTTTTTTCTAATTTCATGAAAATAAATTTAGGCAATATAGCCCTTCCATCCAAATCATGAATTATAATTCCTGGTTGGCCTAAAAAACCATCCCCAGAAGTCGGACAAAAATTAATATATTCTAAGCCATCAATTACACCACCACCAAAATCACGAGGTAATGAATTTAAAATTTGCTCTAAATCATCATTATCAGATAATTTAGAATCCCAATATGCAATAAATGGAACACCCCCATTACTTGCTACAATCATTGTTTGATTTGATGTGTCTAATCGCCAAGCATTCATTTAACCGCGCCTAAAGTTAACCCTGCAATAAAATGCTTTTGCATAGTAAAAAACATAATAACTGGTGGAAGAGCCGCAACAATTGAACCTGCAGAAACTAAATGCCACTGAGAAATCCATTGGCCATTTAATGAATGTAACCCTGCAGTTATGGGCTGTGAATCAACACCCTGCGTAAGAACAGTAGCCCAAAAATAATCATTCCATATAAAAGTAAATATTAATACGGATAATGCCGCTATTGCTGGCTTCATTAGAGGAATTACAATGTACCAAAATATTTGAAATTCGCTAACACCCTCAACACGTGCGGCCTCTATTAATTCTCTAGGCAAAGCTTTTATGAAATTACGCATAAACAATGTGCAAAATCCAGCTTGAAATGCAATATGAAATAAAATCAATGCCCAGACTGAATTGTATACGCCCATTTGAACAGATAGATCCCGAACAGGTACCATAAGTATTTGAAATGGAACAAAATTTCCTGCAATAAACATAAAAAATATAAGTAAATTTCCTTTAAAATTATAAACAGCCAGCGCAAAGCCTGTCATACAGGATAATGCAACTGTTCCCAAAACAGTAGGAATAGTAACTCTAAAACTATTCCACATGTATTTTGCAAGTGGAGTATTTTCAAAAACAGATGTATAATTTTCTAAAAGATTAAATGAGGTAGGCCATCCCCAATAATTTCCTGCAAAAAGATCACCGCCAGAACGAACAGAGGTTAATGCAACAGCTATTAGAGGTAAAAGCCATATAATAAGTACTATAGGCAAAGCAACTCTATAG
>CAJJAY010000009.1 GCA_905182285.1 uncultured Amylibacter sp.
CCCTGCTGCATGCCAAGATGAACCACTTGTTAATTCAGATCTTTCAATAAGGACAATGTCTTTCCAACCAGCTTTAGCTAAGTGAAACAATACAGAGCAGCCAACTACTCCTCCTCCAATAACTACAACTTTAGCATGAGTAATCATCAGTTAATACTTTCCAGATATTAATTTATTAGTAATAAAAATTAAAATGAGTTTAAAGATATCTGCATGTACATTAACGACATAAGATGTCGTAACCTAAATCAATCTATAGCTTTTAAATAATCACCATAAGCATTCTTAGAAAATTTTTCTGAACGAATTTTGAGCTCTGATTTTGATATCCAATCATTTTCAAACGCTACAATATCAGGACTCCCAATTTGTAAGCCTTGGCGCTTTTGTAGTGTTTTAACAAAATTACCTGCATCTAATAAGCTTTCGTGTGTGCCAGTATCTAACCAAGCATAACCACGGTTCATCTTATTTATTGTAAGAGAATTATCATTTAAATAACTATTCAAAAGAGATGTTATTTCTAACTCTCCACGCTTTGAAGGCTTAAGGGCTTTTGCTCTCTTGGGCGCTGTCTCATCCAAGAAATATAAACCAACAACAGCATAATTCGATGGAGGTATTTTTGGTTTCTCAATAATTGATATTACATTATTGCTTTTATCAAATTCTACGACTCCATATCTTTCTGGATCTGAAACATGATATCCAAAAATACTTGCCCCAAAATCACTGTCATTTGCCTGCTTCAACAAATCACGAATTCCATCCCCATGAAATATGTTATCCCCTAATATTAGTGCTGATTTGGATCCATTTAGAAAATCTTCAGCAAGAATAAATGCTTGCGCAAGTCCTTCAGGTTTTGGCTGAACTATAAAAGTAAGAGAAATGCCCCATTGAGAGCCATCACCTAATAATTCCATATATTGATTCTTATCATTTGGAGTTGTTATGATTGCAATTTCGCGTATTCCAGAAAGCATCAATATACTCAAAGGATAATAAACCATTGGCTTATCATATATTGGCAAAAGCTGTTTAGAGATCCCCATAGTAATAGGATATAGGCGTGTTCCGGTTCCACCTGCTAAAAGAATACCTTTACGTTTTTCCATTATAATTCCTATTTTAAATCTTCAAGTACAGTTGATAAGCTTTTACGCCAGTCAGGTTGTTTTATGCCATAATCTTTTTCTAAAGATGTACAATCTAAACGAGAGTTTAATGGTCGTTTTGCTCTTGTTAAAAAATCTTTAGACAAAATATGATTAATTTTTATTTTATTTTCTGTTTGAGAGAAAATTTCTGATGCAAATTCTGCCCAAGAAGAATTCGGCTTTCCCGAAAAATGATATATACCAGTTTTACCATTTCCTGCATAAAAATCAGATGCTATTTTCCAAAGTGTATCTGCGATATCTTTTGACCATGTTGGTCCGCCAATTTGATCTTTAACAATGCTTAGTTCTTGATTGTTTGAAGCAAGGCGCAACATGGTTTTAACAAAATTATTTCCATGAGACGAAAACACCCAAGATGTTCTTAAAATTACATATGGCCCAGCTGCTGCAATAACACCTTGCTCACCAATTAATTTAGACCGCCCATAAGTGTTTTGAGGGTTTGTCGCATCACCAATTTTCCAATTTAAATTCCCATTACCCTTAAATACATAATCAGTGGAAATATGTAAGAATGGAATATCACGCTTTGCAGCAAGTTGCGCTATTTCAGTAACTGTAGTTCCATTAATTATATTGGCCAAGCGTACGTTATCTTCAGCCTGATCTACTGCAGTATATGCAACTGTATTTATTATTATATCTGCATCTGTAGATTGTATTATTTCAAGTACCTTTTTGTGATCTGTAAAATCAGCTGTATTTCGATCAATTGCCGTAACATTAGGTCTATCACAAAGCTCCCTAGCGACCTGCCCTGTTTTACCAAATAAAAGAACTTTCATCTTATATTTTACCAAGCCGAGACCCGACACCTTCACGATCTTGCAAAGCTTTCCACCAGTCTTTATTTTCTAAATACCACAATACAGTTTTTCTTAGACCTTCATCTAGGGTTACTGATGGCTTCCAATTTAGTTCATTTATAATTCTTGAAGGATCGATTGCATATCTTTGATCATGGCCTGGTCGATCAGTTACAAATGTTATTTGATCTGCATATGGTGTTTTTTGAGGTTGTAAATTATCAAGAAGCACACAAATCTTTTGTACTAATTCTAAATTAGTCGCTTCATTTTTACCTCCAATATTATATGATCGCCCAATCTCACCATCCTTAATAACACTTAATAAAGCGTCTGCATGATCTTCAACATAAAGCCAATCACGGATATTATCTCCTGTGCCGTAAATTGGTATTTTCTCACCCGAAATAGCTTTTATAATTACAACAGGAATGAGTTTTTCTGGAAAATGAAATGGCCCATAATTATTCGAGCAATTAGTTAAAACAATAGGTAAACCATATGTTTCATGCCAAGCGCGTACTAAATGATCAGATGATGCTTTAGAAGCAGAATAGGGGGATTTTGGATCATATGGAGTCTTTTCTGTAAACAACCCGGTTGCCCCTAATGAGCCATAGACCTCATCTGTGGAAATATGGTGAAATCTAAAGCTTTCTGGCTGGCCCTCTTTTTTCCAAAAATGACGGGATGCTTCTAATATTTCATATGTTCCAATAATATTTGTATAAATAAAAGTAGAGGGCGCATCTATGGATCTATCAACATGACTTTCTGCAGCTAAATGCATTATAGCATCTGGTTTAAATCTATTAAAACAATCAATTAAATCATCACGGTTGCACACATCAATTTTTTCAAAACTATAATTAGGATGATCACAAATTGAATCAAGACTTTCAAGACATGCCGCATAAGTCAATTTATCAATATTTTTTATAGTATGGCCTTCTTTGATAGCTTTTCTGACAACAGCTGATCCAATAAATCCAGCCCCGCCTGTAATTAAGATTCTCATATTTTATTCTCAAAAATAAAAGGGCTTTTAAAATCTTTAAATAAAGTGAGGTTTTTATCTTTTTGAGACAAGGTTATATTTGATGAATTTATTCCCCAATTAACATTTAAATCTGGATCATTGTATTTTATGCCAGCCTCATGAATGGGAGAATAAAAATCAGAACATTTATAAAGTATTTCTGTATTATCTTCTAGAGTAATAAATCCATGTAAAAAACCCTTTGGAATTAATAATTGTTTACCATTTACTTTAGATAATAATATTGAAAACCATTCACCATATGTTGGAGAGCCATTTCTTATATCTACAACTACATCTGTAATACTTCCACTTAATACTCTTATTAATTTGTCCTGTGCAGCTGGTGGAGATTGAAAATGTAATCCCCGAACGGTATGCTTTGGTATTGATAGAGAATGATTGTCTTGTACAAATCGTATTCCTTTGGAAACAGCGTCTAAATGATTTTGATTCCAGGTTTCGCTAAACCAACCACGATCATCCTCGAAACGTTTTGGCTCTATTATAAACACATCTTCTAATTTTGTTTTTTTACAGTACATAAAAACTTCTTGATATAAATTAACACTTCAACTGCTTTTAACATTAAAAGTATTGCCTTCAATGGTGTAAATAATAAAAACATACTTCAATCTACCGCCCCACCAGAAAATGCATTTCCATTTTTATAATCGCAGGGAGCATTTTGCATTTCTAAATGTAGTTTATTTTCAACATATTTATTACTTCGTGCAATATTTTCATCAAATTCAATACCAAGACCAGCAGATGTAGGGGCAATAATATATCCATCGTCCCATTGTATTTTATTTTTGATAAGTTCCCCAGAAAAACCACCTCCTGTTAAAATGGTTTCAGCCATTAAAATATTGGGGATGTTAACTGCTAATTGAATATTAGCTGCCCACTCAACTGGGCCAGCATATAAATGGGGTGCGATATGAGCATTATATACTTCAGCAATGGCTGCTATTTTTTTTGTCTCAAGTATACCTCCTGCGCGCCCAAGGGCTGGTTGTAGAATGCTTGCTGCTCCTTCCTTTAATACCTGCGCAAATTCATTTTTAGTACTTAAGCGTTCACCAGTGGCAACTGGTATACGTATTGAATTTGCAACTTTTGCCATTGATGAAACATTATCTGGTGGAACTGGCTCTTCGTACCAGAGTGGATCATAAGGCTCTAATGCTCGGCCTAACCGAATAGCACCAGCTGTTGAAAATTGACCATGAGTTCCAAATAATAAGTCAGCTTTCGTGCCAACAGCATCTCGAATTGCTGCACACATTTTAACTGATAAATCGATATCAGTCATAGCAGGCATGTGGCCACCACGCACAGTATAAGGTCCTGCAGGATCAAATTTTATTGCGGTGAACCCTATATTTACCATTGCTAAAGCAGACTCAGCTTGCATGTCAGGAGAAACCCAAAATTTTTCATTATCATGATGATCCATGGGATAAAGATATGTATATGATCTTATTCGATCATTTATTTTTCCGCCTAAGAGGGCATAAACAGGCCTATCATGGGCTTTTCCTAAAATATCCCAACAAGCAATTTCTAATCCTGAAAATGCACCGATTACACTCAAATCAGGTCGTTGAGTGAACCCTGAAGAATAAGCACGACGAAACATCAATTCTACATTTTCAGGATTTTCGTTCATCATATGACGTTCAAAAACATCGTTAATTATATTTTCCATGGCCTTAGGGCCAACGGATGCTGAATAAATTTCACCATATCCGGTAATGCCATTATCGGTTGTTAATTTAACGAAGATAAAATAGCGGCCACCCCAGCCTGGTGGAGGATTTTTGACAATAAAAATTTCTAAATCTTTTAGTTTCATAAAAGTATTGAAGCACCTTTTATGAAAAAAAACAATTGTTTATCCGGCTCCACGTAAGCGAGATTCTTCGCTATCTGGAACATATGTTCGGTGAGCAAATTGTTTTATAATTTCAGGTGCGTCATTAGGAAATTTAGGTTTTCTAATACTTAAATCACCACAAAGTGATTGAAAGATATAATGGCCTATTACTTCTCTATTACCTGCATTCTTTTTAGAGTCAGCGTAAAATGTGCCCAACGTTAACCCACACGGAACTAATATACTGGTATCTAATGGTTGTTTTTCTCCATCAGCATTTTTTAATATAGGTATCAATTCTTCGAAACCATCATACCCCAACCTATAAAGTTTGAGTGTTGCCATTGCAGCTTCTTCGGCCATTCCCCAAGAAAATCCAGCTCCACGGGTTGCTTTTTTTGCGTACGCAGTAATTTCAGATTCTGTTAACAAGCTTGGACTCCATAAGACCAATTATCTTCATCTGTTAACTCATTAGGAAATGGTGCATCTTTAAACATACATATTCTTACCCATCTATCTGACCTTGGGTCAAATTTAGTAGCTCCAAAAAATGATAACTTACAACGCAACATATCAATTGGTAGCATTTTACTATTTAGTAAGTTGTCGCGTATTTCTGAGTATGGAAATTTTTCACTCAACTGTATTCGTCTAACGATATGACGATGTGCAGGATGTGATAGTAAGTATTCAGCTAAAATTTGGTTACTTGTCAAATTTGAATATAATAATGAAATATCTCGCGCAATAGCTAAAGGTTGTTCAAGCTCAGAACCGTTTTCTTCAAAGCGTTCACCCAATCGGGGTTCAAGCTTTGACTCAGAAACGTACCAAAATCTTGCCTGATTTTTTTTTGTAGAATAATCGGTATCAAGAGCCCAAGCGTAATTAGTTTCAATTTGTTTTTTTAATTCGTCTGTTGTTTTAGTAGCATCTATTTTGAAATATTTAGCTTCATCAATATACATGCAGTCAGATAATTCATCTACTAGCTCAGAATAAGGTTCAAACAATGTTGAAACAATTTGTTCTTGTGTATCTTCTCCAACCGTATCCTTTGACCAAAGATAAAGAATATCCCAAGGATAGTTTGCTTTGTCTAAGGTTTCAAATTTTAAAAGTGTCTTAGATAATTCGTTGCGAAGTTTTTCTATTTTAGGTTTTTGAATATTATGCTGACTTTTCCAATTCTGAGCGTTTTTTAAAGCGTTTGTTAGATGTCCTCGCATTTTATCAAATGTTACGTCTGGAACATCTTTTATGGCCCTTACACGTGCAAGGGCAGTTTCCCTTGCGTAAATCCACGTACTTAAAAGAGCGGGGTGATTAACTAAAAATGGTGCCATTCCCAATCCTGTTGAATTCCCAATCCCCATAGATCTACGTAATTCTGGATCTAATTTTACTGCACTATCCTTGCCTTTTTTAAATGCAACATGTTCTACTAAATCCATAACAAAGCATCTTATTAAATATACAGTTAACATTTCTGCTTGAAACGGAGTGCGCATTTCTTTCCTATCGGAAATTTTTACTCTGTCAGATGCACCAAATTTACCAGATCCGTAAACAGCAGTCGTGCGCATCAAATAGCCAACCTCATTTAGCTTCTTTAAGTCAGGCTGTTTTCCAGATGCTAAAGAATTCACAACATAATCCCATAATCTTACGGATCTGTTTGCTCTGGAAAGAGTAAGTTCACTTGTAGATATTCTACCAGCTTCTTGAAAGGGAACATTATTTTTAAGTCTAATAATATCCGCATCTGAGGGTACGCCATCATGTAGAGTAAATGTGCAATCCCAAGCTTCTGCAATTACGCGGTCAGATCGTGCTTCAGCAGGTAAGTCATGTGCAAAAGCTACTAATGAATAGCTGCGTTTTGGGCCATGGACACTATACACTGCGTGTCCAAAACCATCGTTATCTATATTCCAGTCTGGTTTATCAAATTGCCAATTTTCTGAAGCTAAACGACGTAATAAGACACGCATAAAACTAATGCGGGATAGATGAAGGCTTCCCAGTCGAGATAATTTCATTACCTCTTCAGGCTCTCGTAGTTTTACTTGGGGTATCATTTCATATCACCAAAGCTGTTATCAAAGAATTTTAACCAATTATTTCCCATAACTTTTGTTATTTCTGTTTTAGACATACCTATTATATTTAGCCCATTTGCAATATTTGAAAAGTCCCTATTATCTTTGTACCACGAAGGCATAGGAGGAAATCCAGCATTTGATACAGATCCCTCACCAAAATCTATACCCTTTGTCCAGCGGCCAACCCTCATCCATTCAACAATACTATCTGGTTGATTTTGACACAAATCAGTTCCTATACCAATATTATCAATTCCCATAATATTAGCCGTATTAGCAATCATTTCGCAGAAACTAGAAATAGTACAATCTGTTCCATTTTTTAGATGATGAGGATAGATGGAGAAGCCTAACATTCCACCTGAGTCAGCCAATTCTCGCATGACTGTTGTTGATTTATTTCTAAGTGCTGCATGCCAATTGTGGGGATTGGCGTGGGTAATAGCTATTGGCCGCTGAGAATGCTCAATGGCATCTAGCGTAGATTTTTCTCCGGAATGACTCATATCAACAACCATACCAACACGATTCATTTCTGTGACAACTTCGCGCCCCATTCTAGTAAGTCCAGAATCATAACTTTCATAACAGCCTGTGGCTAATAAAGATTGGTTATTATATGTTAGCTGCATAAAACGTGCGCCAAGTTGATATAAAATTTGTACTAGTCCAATATCATCTTCAATTGGTGAAGGGTTTTGAAAGCCAAAGAAAATTGCTGTTCTATTTGTCTCTCTGGCTAAGCGAACATCATCTCCTGAGTTTCCATGAAATATTAAATTTGGGAACATTTCGAACCAACGGTTCCATTGTTCCATATTTAAAATAGTTTCTCTAAAAGTCTCATGATAAGCTATGGTGACATGCACTGCATCAAGGCCACCTTCTCTCATTTCCTTAAAAACGCTTTCAGACCAATTTGCATATTGCAAACAATCAATATGATAATTTGTCATTTTGTTGGGCCTTTTGAAAGTTTATTTAATTGATCGAGAATTTTTCTTTCGATTTTAACAAATTCTGGCATAATAAAATTTGAGCCAGGTAATCTTGTTCCTTCTTGTTCAGCAACTGCGTTAATAATTCTGTCAATACGATCAAAAAAAGAATTCCCATGTGTGTTTGGGTCCAGAATTAAATAACATTGACCCAAATTATGAGGTTTTCCTTCTGGAAGTTTTAATCCTTTAACATCTAATGAATTTACAGAACCTGTGAAAGCAGCTGCCAAAACCTCTGTCATCAACCCAAAACCCCAACCCTTGTAGTCACCAGAAGACTTTAAGGATCCTTTAAGTGCTTTGTTTGGATCAGTTGTGTCATTTCCATTGCTATCAACAGCCCAACCTAATGGAATTGCTTCTCCAGCTGAAGCAGCCATTGTTATTTTACCTAATGCAATTGCGGAAGTGCTTTGGTCAAATTGAAAAGCAATGTCACCATTCTTTGAAGGTATTGCCATTGCAATTGGATTTGTTCCTAATATAGCTTTATTGCCACCTGGAGGAGAGACAACAGCACTCGCATTAGTAAAGCCAATACCAATAAAGCCAGATTTAGCAATTTGTTCAGTAAAATATCCTAGAGATGTGCATGTATGAGAATGAGAAATTGCCAAAGAGCATGTGCCAGTTTTTACAGCTGTTTCTATTGTTAAAGGCATTGCGCGCTCAAAAGCTGCTTGAGCAAAACCAAATTTCGCATCAACATGAATAGATGCAGCTTTTGGTAGGGTTACAATTGGCTCAACTGTGCCATTTACTCTTCCAGTAATTAATTGACTACAATAGCTTTCTAAATAGTATAAACCGCATATTAAATTACCTTTAGCCTCTGCTGTTCTAACCGCCCTTGCTACTGATTTAGCTATCCAAACCGAAGCACCATGGCTTGTTAAGGCTTTTTCTGTTAAAGCCTCAACCTCAGATAAATTAACTTCTATTTTTTCCATTAAAGTATTTTGCCTTAAATAAAATTTTATGTCTTCAAAAAAACGACATCGTAATGAGAGAAATCGAACGTATCAATATAGCCTTTCTAAATTAATTTTGTTTAAAGTAACACAATGACCAGATTTTTTTCAGAAAAAAACAGATTACCTCATTTAGGTCCATATCCAATGGAGCGATTAAAACGCAATACTGGGCCAATTGAAAAAGTTCCTGAAATGAAAGCAATAAACTTTAATTGTGAGAAAAAGCCTCATTCAATAATAAATTCAATGCGAGACTATCAAGCAATGATGGATGCATTACGAATTGGTTTAATTAATAAAGGCCGCTGCAATATTCCAAGTGATTTAAATGAACGTTCAAACCATTTAAAATCTTTTGCTTATTTCCAAGACTGTTCTGTCGTAGGAATTACTAAAATTGACACTGATTGCCATCTTAAAATGCCTATTCATAATCCAGATATTGAAAGACTATCTGAGGATTTGCGTACAAAACAAACTAAAACCTTTGCAGCTGGTATGGACGTATTAATGGCAGAATTGCGCGAAGCAGTAGATGCGCCCAATTCTGGAGTACTTGACCATTCACATGCTATTACTTTTATATATGAATACCCAAGAGACCCTTTATCAGATGAGATAGGGTGTGAATGGATTCAAAATGCACAATTAGAACGTTCAACGCTTTTAGGAACAGAAACAGCTAATGTAATATCTAATTATATTAGATTGCTTGGTTATGATGCGCGATCACACTCAGCATCATGTAGTGATGTAGACCTAAATCGTCTTGCAGTATTGTCAGGTTTGGCAACAGTAGAGAATGGAGTTCTTTCAAATCCATATATTGGAAAGCGCTTTGGTATTACTGCCGTAACAACAAATTTAGAATTAAGTATAGATTTACCATTAGCAAAATATAGAGATCAACCAAAGGCATACACACATGGTATTAAGTGGATTGTTGGCAAAGGTTTATCTAAAAATAAATTTAATCGAGAGCCATATAAAAAGCGCCGTTTTGTCGATGGTGCAATGCCTTTTGAGAAAATAAAAAGGACTGAAAATCCCACTACATATTTGGATGAAAAAAACATTCCTCGCGTACCAAAACGAACTGATTTATTTGCTCGAGCACAATTTGGAGATCTTGGAAAAGCAGTTGAGAATGGTTCTAGAAATGGATTTTATGTTCGCAAAACAGCACCGTCTATGGCGCAAAGAAAGCCAATGAGTGCATTTGTTTTATTGCAAAATAAACCACCAAATGAGAAAATATCAAATACAGCTCTTGATGCAGCAAGAAATGCAGAAAATATAAAAGCTGCATGCTACTTTTTAGGAATTGATGCAGTAGGAATTTCTCGATGCCCTGACTGGGCTTATTATTCACATGATGCCGCTGGCGAAGAGATAATTCCAACACAGAATCAAGCAATTTCTATGATTGTAGATCAACGTTTTGATACAATGGATGGATCTTCTGGTGATGATTGGATTTCAGTTGCTTTATCAATGCGTGCATATTTGCGGTTTTCTTTATTAGGTGGAGTTATAGCTGAGCATATACGTTCTTTAGGTTATGAAGCAAAAGCTCATACAGCTACTGATAGTGATGTAATACACCCACCATTGCTTTTACTATCAGGTCTTGGAGAGGTTAGTCGAATTGGTGAAGTAATATTAAATCCATATTTAGGACCTAGATTAAAGTCTGGAATAGTGACTACAAATATGCCTATGGCACATGATAAACCTATTGATTTTGGTATGCAAAAATTTTGTGAAAGTTGTAATAAGTGTGCCCGTGAGTGCCCTGCTGGCGCAATTACTGCGGGCCCAAAAAAAATGTTTAATGGTTATGAAATTTGGAAATCAGATAGTCAGCGTTGTGCCACTTATCGAATAACAACGGCAGCAGGTGCAATGTGTGGAAGGTGTATGAAAACATGCCCATGGAATCTAGAGGGCTTATTTTCAGAGAAGCCTTTCCGCTGGATTGCAACAAACATTCCCAGTGCGGCACCTTTTTTAGCAAAATTAGACGATTGGGTCGGTAACGGTGAACGCAACATAATAAAAAAATGGTGGTGGGATTTAGAAATACAAGCTGATGAAGGCTATCGCCCAACTACCAACGGTACAAATGAAAGAAACTTACAAAAAAAACTTAGAGTAAATTATGCGGATCAAACTTTAGCTGTTTATCCTGCAGATCAGGCCCCACATCCTTACCCATTCCCTTTTCCTATTGATAGAGAGGCGGGAATAAAAGCGTATTCAAAAATGTTAGATGTGGATGAATATAAGAAACGTTTAGCTAATGGTAATACAAAAGATTTATTTCATCGTTATTCTATAAAGAAAAATATAGATATATTACATTTAGAAATTATAAAAATTGAAAGATCAGCCACTGATATAATAGAATATAGTTTTTCATTACCTTCAAATAAAGATCTTCCACTTTGGATTGCTGGAGCACATATTGACGTTGTGGTTGCTCCAGGGTTTATCCGGCAATATTCATTAACTGGAAACCCATCTAACCGAAAAATATATCAAATTGCAGTTCTCCGTGAAGAAAATGGAACAGGAGGATCAGTTTTGATGCATAAAATTTTTACACTAGGCCGTAAAATTTTTATTTCGCATCCAATCAACCATTTTTCATTAAAAAAGAACCCTTTAAAAACCTTTCTTATTGGTGGGGGTATTGGAATAACGCCACTTATTTCGATGGCACATGAATTATACACAAAAAACCAAGACTTTATACTTTGTTATTGTGCTTCAAGTAAAAATAAGGCTGCATTATTAAAACACCTTTCAAATGTTCCTTGGAAAGAAAAAATACTTTTCTTTTTTTCTGATGAGGGTGCGCGAGCAAGCTTTAATAACATATATGATAGTTATGAAAATGGGTATCATACTTTTATTTGTGGTCCTGATAAGTTTATGGTTGCTGTAAAAGAAAGTGCAAAATTTAAGGGTTTCCCTGACAACGCTATAAATTTTGAATATTTCACACCTCCAGAAACTACTGATTACAAAAATTATAAATTTAAAGTTAAATTATTGAAGTCAAATAAGGAATTTGATATTAAGTCAGATCAGACAGTAACAGATGTATTGTTGGAAAATGGCATTCATGTAGATATGAAATGTACAAATGGTATATGTGGTGTTTGCCGCTGTGGGTTGATTGCTGGTGATGTAGAACATAGAGATTTTGTGCTATCTGACAAACAGCGGGAAGATACAATTATCCTTTGTCAATCTAGAGCTTTAGATGCAAATGGTATAATTGAAATTGACCTTTGATTAATAAGCATTAAATACTTCTCTTTTACTGCATTCACCCCTATTTATGTCATATGTAATAAAGTTTAAGGACTGGTCATGATTATTCCTGGATCACCAGAGATGAAATCTCAACTAGAAGCGGTCTTCGATTTGGAGTGCAGCACAGCAATGTTTAAAGAGACATCGCTACAATATAGTCGTGTGGATCGCGTAATTCCAGAAGTTGAATGGATGAAGCGTGCTCCTTATGTTTATGCCATAAATAAACTAAAAAAAGAAAAAGATGCAGTAATATTAGCACATAATTATATGACACCTGATATATACCATGGGGTAGCAGATATTGTTGGGGATAGTTTGCAGCTTGCAATAGAGGCAACAAGAGTTAAGCAAAGTGTTATTATTCAAGGTGGTGTGCACTTTATGGCTGAAACTTCGAAAATTTTAAGTCCAGAAAAAACAGTAATTATTCCTGACAGTCGTGCAGGCTGCTCACTAGCTGAAAGTATAACAGCAAACGATGTTGCTAAAATGCGAGAAAAATATCCAGGTGCACCAGTCGTATCATATGTAAATACTACCGCTGAGGTAAAAGCTGCATCAGATATTTGCTGCACATCGTCAAATGCTGTGGAAGTAATAAATTCCATGGATAGTGACTTGGTTATTATGACACCAGATGGTCATTTGGCTCAAAATGTTGCTAAACAAACTAATAAAAAAATTGTTTATTGGGAAGGAGCCTGTGAGGTTCATATCGAATTTAAAGCCGATGAATTGCGCGAATATCGTAAATATGAACCAGATGCTGTAATTATAGCCCACCCAGAATGTCCAACGGATGTCGTTGATGAGGCAGATTTCAGTGGATCAACTTCAGGAATGATTGATTTTGTTAGAAAAAACAAACCAGAAAAGGTTTTATTAATAACAGAATGCTCCATGGGCTCTAATATTGCTGATGAAGTGCCTGAAGTTAATTTTTTGGGGCCATGTAATTTATGTCCACATATGCAGCGAATTACGTTAGAAAAAATACTATGGTCACTACATACAGGAAATGAAGAAGTCATAGTTGATGAAGAGCTGGCTTTTAAAGCTAGGCAATCGGTTCAACGAATGATTGATTTGAAATAAAACTGTGGAAGAAAAACAACATAACGTTTTGATAATTGGAGCTGGTTTGGCGGGTTTGTATGCTGCACTGAGCCTTGCTCCAAGACCAGTTACAATTGTCTCGCCTAAGCCTTTAGGTTTTGATGCTTCAAGTGCATGGGCCCAAGGTGGTGTGGCAGCTGCAATGGATGAGCGTGATACGCCTGAAGCGCACGCACAAGATACTGTTATGGCAGGTGATGGAATTGTTGATTCTGATATAGCAACATTTGTTACATCAGCAGCAAAAGAGCATGTGCTTGAATTGGTTGATGTAGGCACACCATTTGATCGAAATATAGATGGTGACTTTTTAATGTCTAAAGAAGCGGCCCATAGTTTTGCCCGTGTTGTTAGGGTTAAGGGTGATCAAGCAGGTGCTGCTATTATGAGAACATTGGTTAAGGAAGTATTAAGCACTCCATCAATTACAGTTCTACAAGGAGCAACTGCGTTAGATTTAATTGTTAAAAATAATGAAATGTGTGGTGTTGTAATACTAGAAAATGCAAAGAATCCATATATAATACAAGCTAAATCATATTTGATGGCTGCTGGAGGTGCAGGAAGTTTATTTATGAAGACTACTAACCCACCCACTGTAAGGGGGTTAGCATTAGGAATGGCGGCTAGAGCTGGAGCTCAAATTGCTGATGCAGAGTTTGTTCAATTCCATCCTACTGCTATTGATTTAGGATTAGATCCAGCGCCTCTAGCAACAGAAGCATTGCGTGGAGAAGGCGCTATCTTAGTAAATAAAGATGGTGTTCAATTTATGAAAAATATACATAAAGATGCTGAGTTAGCGCCAAGAGATATTGTTGCTAGAGCTATCTTTCACGAACATCAAAATGGAAATAAACCAGTATTAGACACTAGAAATGCAATTGGATCTAACATTATCAGTCAATTTCCTTCAGTTTCTGAGGCGTGCCTAAAAAGTGGGATTGACCCTGTTAAACAAACAATTCCTGTGGTTCCTGCAGCACATTATCATATGGGTGGTGTTGCTACAGATATTAATGGAAAATCTTCTATAAAAGGCCTTTGGATTTCTGGTGAAGCATCATCAACTGGATTGCATGGAGCTAATAGATTAGCGTCAAACGGATTATTGGAAGCATTGGTTTATGCAGCAACAGCAGCAAATGGAATAATTCAAGCAATCGAAAATAAGGAATATCATGAGTATGATAAAACCTTAATTGCCCCTAAAATTGGATCTGAAAATATTGATGAGAAAATTATATTGGATTTGCGTAAAGCAATGTCTGATTGGGTTGGTGTTATTAGAACAGGGAAAGATATTACAAAAGCACTAAGGTTTATTAAGCAACTGGATATAAAATATGGTGGAAAATCTACTAATTTTGACAACATGCTCGCTGCTGCTACTTTAATCGCAGCAGCAGCATATATACGTGAAGAATCCCGTGGAGGACATTATAGAAAAGATTTCCCTAATAAAAATGATAATTTCCGGAAACGAAGCAAAATGACTTTGGTTGATGCATTAGCCTTAAGAAATACTTTATAGGAGTGAATATGGACAATTCTACTATTCCTGATTTTTTTTTAAATGACATCATTAAACGTGCGCTAGATGAGGATTTAGGTGGTGTTGGAGATATAACAAGCAGGGCAGTTATTCCCAATGGCACTAAATATAAGGCTAAGATAAATAGCCGAAGCACAGGTGTTATATCAGGCATGCAAATTGCTCAGATGGCATTTTTAATGATCGACAGAAAACTAGAGATTAATACTTTGATAAAAGATGGATCAAGGGTAAGCCCAAAAGATACTTGTATGACTATTGAAGGAGATGCAAAATCAATTTTGATGGCTGAAAGAGTTGCACTTAATTTTGCAGGTAGATTATCCGCTATTTCGACAATGACATCAAATTTTGTTAGTGAAACAGAGGGAACTAAGGCGAAAATTACTTGCACTAGAAAAACAACCCCTGGATTAAGGCTGGTTGAAAAAGAAGCAGTTAGGCATGGCGGCGGTTCAAATCATCGATATGGCTTGAACGATGCAATAATGATCAAAGATAACCATATTGCTGCGGCTGGCAGTATCAAAGAAGTTCTAGAAAGAGCACGTAAATTTGCTTCACATATGTCTGCTATAGAAATTGAGGTTGATACATTAAATCAACTTGAAATGGTATTGAGTTGTGGTGGTGCTAATGTGGTATTATTGGATAACATGACAAATAAAGATATGACTACAGCTGTTGAAATGGTCGATGGATTAATGCTTGTTGAAGCATCTGGAAATATGACTTTGGATCGTATTTCATCAGTTGCTTCAACTGGTGTTGATTTTATTTCAGTAGGTGGACTAACACATAGTGTTACTAATTTCGATTTAGGCTTGGACTTTTAAGTTTCACTTTTATAAATTTAGCCAATATTTTATTAAATACTTGATGTAATCCAGTCAGCCAAAGCAGCTTTTGGAGCTGCGCCAGTTTTATTTGCAATAGCCTGTCCATCTTTAAACAAAAATAATGCTGGAATTCCCCTTACACCCATTTGCGCAGGTGAATTTGGGTTTTCATCAACATTTATTTTCACTATTTTTACCTTACCTTCATATTCATCGGATAGCTCTTCTAATGCAGGGCCAATTTGTTTACATGGCCCACACCACTCTGCCCAAAAATCAACTACAACAGGTATGTTTGAATTAGTTACTTCAGCTGTGAATGTATCGTCAGTTACTTTTACGGTTGCCATTGGGCTTCTCCAGAAATTTTCGTTAAATTGAACCTAAGAACGATCTATTGAATCGTCAAGATGTAGTGATGCTTCTAATGTATTAATCGCGATGTTGTGAGGTATTTTCATAATCTCACCAGTTTTCGTCCATAAAATAGCTATTTCAATGCTAAGTTTTGGATAGATTTTTTGTAATGCAAGTAAATAAACAGCCTGTTGAGCTAGAATTCCCTTAGGTATTTCTTCAGCTGAATTGGGAATGCCTTCATTACTTTTAAAATCTATAGCTGTAATTGTATTTTCACCTATTATTAATCTATCAATATATCCAAGAATATCATTATTAAGTTGTGATATATGACTAGTTATACCAACTTCAGATAAGCTGTTTGAACCAAAAAATATATAAGACAATTTTGGATCTTCTAACAAAACAATAGCTTCTGAAATGAGAATATTTTTTTCTTTATTACTCAAGTTGTTGTTATCATTTTTTATGAAATTACCTAAAAATATATCCCATTCAGATTTAGGCATTTTAGGAAGATCTTCTAAAATTTTATGTAATATTCTCCCTATTTCTTTTGCTTCAGCTTCATACTTACTGGATGTATTTTGGAGTACTTTTTCTCCTACTAAATTTGATGGAGCTAATGCTTGATTTGGTCTACTAAGTTTTTTTGCCTTTGTCTTTAACCACTTGGGATTTGTATTTATCTCGATATCTAATTTTGGCTTATTGTCTATTGTTTGGAGATCATCCCAGTTTTCGTCTTTTAATACCAAGCCTGTGTCTTTTTGGTTAAACATATATTCTGATGCATTGAGTTCAATCATAGACTCTTTAATTATATTATACCAAGAGCTTTCCTTTTTATAATTGCCAGCACCACATATAATGAGCCAACTTTCAGCTCGTGTTAATGCAACATATAGTAGACGCATTTTCTCTTCTGATTGTTTTTCTTTTATCGTATTTTCAGTTAAATTTTGTATCTCGCTACCTTCATTACCAGTACTTCTCCAAACGGCTGTATTTTTTGAGAGTGTTATTTGTGAAGTTTGAGGTAAATTTTTATCTCCTGTGTCTGGTAGAATAACTATTGGTGATTCAAGTCCTTTTGAACCATGAACAGTCATTACACGAATTTGATTTACCTTGCCCATATCGCGTTTTATTTCAACTTCGCCAGAAACAAACCATTGTAAAAAACCTGATAGAGTTGGGGCTTCTAATGTTTCATATTGTAATGATTGGGAAAGTAACTCATCGATACCATCTTCTACTTCTAAACCTAGTCTTGCTAATAATTTTTTTCGACCATTATGTTTTGTTAATATACGCTCTATTAATTCATAGGGTCGTAGATAACCAACTTGATTTCTAATATCTGTTAAAATTTCAAGGGCTTTAACATGATGATTTTGCTCCCTTAAAGACTGCCATAATGTTCCTTTCCTTTCATAAGCAACCTTAAATAAGTCTTTTTCTGATAGCCCTAGTAATGGTGAACGCATTGCTTCAGCTAATGACAAATCATCATTTGCCATATTGGCAAATTTTAAAATTGATAAAATATCCCTTACAGCTAATTCATCTCCAACATTAAGTCTGTCTGCACCTGCAACAGGAATATCCAAAGATTTTAATTCTCTTAAAATCTCTTTGAACAACGAGGATGAACTGTGTGTCTCACGACCTTGAACTAAGATTAATATATCACCTGGAGTAATTTTTCTAAAACTATTATCTACATTTATTGTTTGATTACTTTGAAGTAATTCTTTGATATTTTGTGAAATGAGGCGCGCAAGCTCTTTTTTAGGATCATTTGGTGCGGGCATATCAATAGGCCTATACCATACTTCTTTTTCTGGGTGACTTTGCTTCTCAATAAATGGCCAAAGATCTACTCTTCCTGGTTTAGAATTATGGAAAGCTTTATGCTTGGACTTTGGACGCTTTTCATTAGCAAAAATTTGATCAACTAATTTTAATATTTGTGGTGCTGAGCGAAAGGAATGTAGTAATTCACAATTTTCCATATTTTGATTTATATGCTGTAATAAGTTTGTAAATTCAGATTTTTTTTCGCTAAATATATCTGGATCGGCGCCCTGAAAAGAATAAATAGATTGCTTCTCATCACCAACTATAAATAGGCTTCTTGGTCTATCATTAGCCGAGATACCATATGTAAACTCACGAGCTAGACAATCTATTACAGCCCATTGAGCGGGGCTGGTGTCTTGAGCTTCATCTACTAAAATGTGATCTAAACCACCATCTAGTCTGTATAATACCCATTGAGCCATTGAGCTAGAAGTCAGCAATTTTGAGGAAAGATTAATTAAATCATCGTAATCAAGAAACGCATTAAAAGCCTTTCTCTTATCATATGCTTTTAGAAAAGAACGTGCAAAACTATGTAATACTAGTGATCGATTGTATGCATTAATAGCCAAGCGACTTCTGCGTGCAGTTTCAATATCTTTAGATATTATCAACTGTGCTTTGTACAAGGGGTTAGATTTAGGAATTAATTTTAACGTAGCAATATTTTCTTTAGCTGAATATGAACCTGCTTTTGCTACTTTTCCATTTAAGAAAACTTTTTCTAATATTTTGAGTTTTATATTATTTGAAGTAGTTAAAAAATATTCTTTTAGTTTATCTGCTGCTTTTATGTCATTTTTTGAGCCAGTTTCTAAAGTTGTCATTAATACTTTTATTATATCTTCATGTTTGCTGATTGTTTGATCAAACATTTTCTCAAGCGAAATATCTTCAGAAATACCAAAGTTTTTGCGTGTTGGTTTAACGTTAAAGCCTGTTCTTTTTTTTACAATTTCATTTGTTAAATCATCCGTATCAAGACGTGTAAAATGTTTGGCTAACATGTCAATTTCTGAAGTGTCAGATTGTTGAGCCATTTTTTCAACGACTTCTATTCGTAATTGTTTTGCCTGACGCTCCTCCAGCATATTAAATTGAGGTGATACACCAGCTTCTAATGGGAAGCGTCGTAATAATGCATCACAAAATGAGTGTATTGTTTGAACTTTTAACCCACCTGGTGTTTCAAGAGCAGCTGCAAATAAAGTTCGAGCTTGTTTAATTTTACTTGGGCTTAAAATACTATCGTTTTCACCTAAATTTTTTAATTCTGCTCTTAGCTCTTTGTCTGGCAACATTGCCCATTGACCTAGACGTTTAAATAAACGGTTTTGCATTTCAGCTGCGGCTGCCTTTGTATAAGTGAGGCATAAAATCTTTTGTGGATCTGTGCTGTTTAGTAATAATCTAGCAACTCTATCAGTTAAAACTCTTGTTTTACCTGAGCCAGCATTTGCTGATACCCATGTATTTTTGGTTGGGTCAGCAGCAAATATTTGCGCTAATGTTGCTTCATTAAAACTTGTCATTCAACAACTTTCGGAATTGGCTTATCACTATCTTGCCATTCGCCTTTACGTGATAATTGATCATAATCTGATATGTGATTTAGAAATTGAATTTTATCTCTAGCAGTAAACCCTTTCTGAGGATTATTATAAGCTAAAATTAAACTTCTAAAATCTTTTAATATTTCATTCAGTTCTTGAGCATCAATATTAACAGATTGTTTTTTTAACTCTGGCCCTAAGCTTATATATTCTAAATGTTCAATTGATTGTTTCTGAATTTTATTAAATCCATTATGAAATGCAATCATTGCTTCTAATTGTAATTGTTTATCAAAATATTCAATATCACCTAAAGATGGGGGCTTACTAGCTTTGTAATCATATAGGCGAAGTCCATTCTTACCTTGATCAATACGATCTGCTTTTGCCGTTAATTTAAAGTTTAAATCTTGAAAATCCATTTCTCCCTTACGTTCAAGTGCTACGTTTACACCCTTGATACGACGCTCAATTTCTTGATTTATAAAGGAAGATGAAATAGCTTGCATTCTAGCAAGCCATAAACGTTGAGCAGCTGGCCATGGAACTTCTTTTTTTAAAACTTCATCAGTGATTTTGATAAATAAATTTGATGCATCATCAGGTAATTCATTTTTAGTTTGTTTTATAAACTCTTCTAAAATTGTGTGAATAATATTCCCACGTTCAATTGCATCAGCTTGTTTTCCCAACGGCTCTAATTTTTTTAATTTTAAAATAACTGATGCGTAAATTTTATATGGATCACGAATTAAGTCTTTAATTTGGGTTACTGATAATTTTTTCAACCGTGCGTTTATTGGGGGAATTGGTGAAGGGCGTTTTTCCAGAGGAATTTTTTTATCTATTTCAATTTTATCTAAATTTCGAGCTAAAGCTAACCAATAGTTACCTCTATTGCGCATATTACTTAATGCAGCAGGTCCCTCACTTTTAAGCCCTTCCATTAAATTAGTAATTCTTATTATCCAACGTGATGGTGTTGAAGGTGTATCTCCGTCTCTTAATGAACGTGATAAAACAACATTACTTGCAGATATAGCTTGTTGAAAATCATGTGCTGACAGACCTATACGCCTTTCTGGCAAAAGTAGTGATAATTGCTTGCGCATGTCACGATTAAGCCACATATCGTGACTAGACTTTGTTGGCCATGTGTCTTCATTTAGTCCACCGAGAATAACTAAATCTTTTGATTGCACCCTTGCTTCTAGTGTGCCCCAAATTGAAATTAATGGACTTGCAGATTGTTTTTCTGATCGCAACTCTTGAGACAATATGGATCTCAAAAATGCATTAAATTCTATATTTGACATTAATCCGCTAGAGGCTGATTGGTTTGCTAACTGATCTAAAGTATTTAAAGCAGCAATCCCTGAATCTTTTTCCCAAACTGTACCGTTATTATTATTCTCAGGATTATCAGATAGTATTTCAGCTGTTTTTTTTAATAAATTAAGCCAGTCAGATAGCTCCATTTCTTTTACGTATTGTAATGGCTGGAAAATAGTTGAAAGCCATTTAATCCAAACTATTTTGTCAGTATCTTTTGTGGCCCAATTTGACAAAAGCTCAAAGTCAATGAATGGTGGCCCTCCACGTAACATTTTTGTACCATTAAATTGGCCTACTTCTATTTCCATAACCATCAAATTATGAAGGTTTCTACCATTAGCAGAATGGGTTAATGGATGCTTTAATAAGGCTAAAAAATCATGTGTTAATATAGAATTACCAAAACATTGAGCTATGGATCTAAGGAATATGCCTGTAGTCGACAACTGAAGAGGAGTGCCAGCTGAGTCATCTGCTTCAATATCCCATCTTGAAAGATTTGCGTTAACTCGCCTGGTTAAATTACGACTTGGGGATATAAGAACGGCTTCTTGCCCTTGTTCTGTAGCGTAACGTAATCGAGTTGCAATTGTGAGAGCTTCCTCCTTAATTGTGTCTGCTTCAATTAATTCAAGGTTCTGTGTAGCTTTGTTTAAATATGGTTTTAATGATGGGCCATATTCCAGCCACTGATTGGTTATTGGTGCGGGCCTCAGTGCTAATGATATTAATTTATTCCGATCAACATTTCTTATATTTGTTTTATGCCATTCATCAACATCATTAAAATCTATATTTAAAAAATTAAATAATTTTGCAAACCCAGCCTGTGGATGATCTAAAGTAAACTTCTTTTTTTTAAATGATTCCCATATATCTTTTGGTAATTCATCATCTATTCCTGGCAAAATAACTGCACCGTTTGGAAGCTTAGCAACTGCCTTCATAAATAATGCAGTTGCTCCCCTAGAGCCTGTTGATCCTGCTATTAAAATTGTTTGATTTGTTGGGATCCTATCCCAATGATTAGCATATGTTTCTACCACGTGCCGCATACGATCTTGAGGATCTGTTAGTGAATTTTGCTCCCAATGATTTGCTAAAATTGAAAGAAATTTTTTGCTTCTATCCCAGTGAGCTGAATGTTCACCAACGTCCAAATTCATGACGTTTGCCATATCAACCCCTTCACCTTGTGCTTCATCCATTAAAGCTTCTAAACTTTGGGCTAAATCATATGTTGCTGAAACAGGTGCTAAATCTGGTTCAGCCAGTAAGAGTTTTCGAATTAATTGACCCAGACTGATCATGCGCTGATGTGTGGGTGCTGGTGTAGGTAAATTGCAAAGCTTTAGTGGGTCTTCAGAAAGGTCAGCAATTAAATGAAATTCAGGAAGTAAACTAGGACCTGACTTTACAAACAACTCTTTAAGTTTTCGTTCTGCTCTTCTTGTATTAACAAATATAATTATACGGGCTAATTCATGAGGTTGCTTACCAATTAAACGCTGTTTTAAACCGTCTAAAAATACTTGAGAAAAATCTATACCAATAGGTAATTTAAAAACTCTTGATTTTTTTGTTGGGTCAAACATTTTTTATATTTAACAACTTATTTGTAGCTACATTTATGCCTTCAGGATGGCCAACATCTACCCAAGTGCCATCATAAACAATACCAAATGCTTTTTTATTATCTAAAATTTTATCCCAGAGTAAATTTATAGAAAAACTTTTTTTATTAATATTTTTTAGTAAATCAGTTTTTATGATTTGAACTCCCGAGTAAACGTAAGGTGCATTTGTATGTTTTTTGCGACGTGTCAAACGTTTTGTATTATCCAAATAAAAATCGCCAGTTTTTTGATAAGCCTGAGCATTTTCAGTTTGGATAAGCATTAAAAGAGCGTCCATTTCTTGGGGATCCCAAGCTTTAAGTAGTGACTTTATTGGATTATTTCCAATCCAAACTGTATCAGAATTTAGTGTAATAACGGGCTCTTCACCAAGTATTGATAAGGCATTTTTTAATCCACCGCCTGTTTCAAGTATAGTAGGTATTTCTCGAATTATTTTAATTTTTTTAAACTTAGCTAAATGATCTTCGATTTGCTCTGGAAGATAATGTAAATTTACAACAATATTTTGAATATTGGCATTTAAAGAAATATCAATAGCATAATCTATCAATGGTTTATTCAATATCGGAACCATAGGCTTGGGTGTTACTTTTGTAATTTCTCCCATCCTTGTGCCAAAGCCCGCACAAAATATTAACACACTATTAATACTCATGTAATATTCTTTAATTTATGGCGTATTGTGATATTCGGCGGTGGTACATTTATATTTATCCATTTCTTTAATTCTAAACATTCAGAATGATTTAAATTATTCATTAAATGTTTCCAGACACGAGGAATTAAATTTATATATTCTGATTTTTTATCACGAACTGATAATCGTGCAAAAATTCCCATAATTTTTATATTTCTTTGAGCCCCTAGTAAATTATAAGCTGATATAAATTCTTCAGAGTTAATATTTGATTTTGATAAATATCTTTTAAACATTTTGTCTTGTAGTTCTCGTGTTGTATCACGCCTAGCATCCTCTAAAAGTGAAACTAAATCATAAGCTGGGTGACCTACTAAAGCATCCTGATAGTCTAAAAGACCTACCTTGTTTACATTTAAACGTTTAGGTAACCATATAAGATTTTCTGCGTGATAATCACGCATAACTAAAACAGGATTTTTAGATGGTATTTTTGAAAAAGTTGTATTCAAAATAATGTCAAATTCTTTAATTATTTCTTTAGAAATAGGCCTACCTAATGCAAAAGGTAAATACCATTCTATTAGAAGTTTAGCCTCTCTAACATAAACCTTTAGATCATATTTTGATAAGCTAGGGGGCGTTGGCTTTTCATGTAAATATAATAATAAATCAACTGCAGCACTGTAGATTAAATTTTCCATTTCTGGAGATTTTTTGCATATACTTGCAAAAAGATCATTTCCTAAATCCTCAAGTAATAAAAATCCATTTTGTATATCTTGATGATAAATTACGGGTGCAGATAAATTTAAGTCATTTAATATATTTGTGACGGTGATAAACGGTCTCACGTCTTCACCTGTAGCGTAAGGCGCATTCATTAAAATGGCACAGTTTGAGTCTAAAGATAATCGTTCATACGTTCTTCCCGAAGCATCAGATGCTAAAGGTATTCTTGTTGCTTTTTTCCAATTCGTTTTAGATAAAAAAGATTGCAATAAATGCTCACGGCTTTCCATTATTAAATACCTCAAGAGCAGCTGTAATAATAGGGTTCCACATTGCATCATCCCAGGATAAAGTTATTTCTCTGTAATCTTCTTCTGTAATATTAAAATTCAATGATAATGCATTTTTTGGAAGGAGTTCACCCAACCTTTCAGGCCATTCCAATAAACAAATAGCTGTATCAAATGCCGTGTCTAAACCTAACTCGTAAATTTCAGATAAATTTGATAACCTATATAGATCGGCATGCCATATATCTACATCGTTTAATTCATATGTTTGAACTAGAGTGAAGGTTGGACTTGGGATATCTTCGAGAGCATCTATATTTTTTAAACAAGTTGAAATTAATTCACGTGCAAAATGTGTTTTTCCTGCGCCAACAGTACCGCTTAGTAGAATTGTATTGCCCGCAGACAGAAGTGGTGCAAAAGCTGCTGCTAGCACGGCTGTTTCATTTGCTGATTTTAGTAAACTTTTCTTAATCATTTATATTTTTATCTACTGTTTAAATATTTGATACTGTAATCTGATGTATAATTTATAAGGCACGATTTATCTTGTTAATTAACATAATTCTAAATTTGCATTCTGATATTCTCATGACCTATTTGGGTGTCAAAAGTTATATTTTTTCGGTCCCAAATAACACTTACAACTGCGCCTTTTGCAAACTCAAGAGCCGGTTTAGTAGCATAAGTTGAATTGCCATTTGCAAATATTAATTTTGCCCTTGTTCGTTCTAATAATGTTTTTGCAATAAATAACCCTAAACCCATTCCCTCATATTCTGGTCGATCAGGATCTTTTTTTGTTTTTTGGCGTCGTAAAAATGGATCACCTATTCTCCCAAAAAAATCTGGTGGATAGCCTTTCCCATCATCTGCAACCAATATACGTATGGTTTCTTCAGTCCATGTTATGTCAATCCATACATCTTGATCTGCAAAATCCACTGCATTTTGGATTAAATTTCTCAAACCATGTAATATTTCAGGCTGACGAGGCAGATTGGGTACATCCTCAATAATTTCTAACCCTGGAATTCCGTTTACCAATGTTGTAATATTTTTTCCTCTATTTATATGTGGTTCAGCGGCTTCTCTAACAACTTCGGTTACAGGTGCGTTTTTTAAGTGCAAATCATCTTTACCAGTTCGCCCCATATCTTTTAAAATTTCAGAAAGGCGCATTGCTTGTTCTCGAATTAAACGAGCGTCTTCTTGCAGTTCCTGATTAAATTTCAACTCATCTTCTAATTCAGTTGCAACCATTTTAATTGTTGCCAGTGGAGTGCCCATCTCGTGAGCAGCAGCTGCTACCACGCCCCCTAAAGCAGTCAATTTGTGCTCTCGATCTAGTGCCATTTGTGTTGCTGCTAATGCTTGAGACATTGAAAAAGTTTCTATAGTTACACGCCGTGCATATCCTGATAAAAAAATAGTTCCTATTAATAATGCCGTCCAATTACCCCATATAAAAAGTGGTTCAAGTATTGCCACATTACCATTTTTAAATGTAAACGGTATGTAAAAATATGTAAGCAAAGTGGTCATTGCTATTGCATAACCACCTAAAAAGAACGTTGCTTTTAATGTGAGAGCAGTTGCAGATATTGTTACTGGAGCTAGTAATAACAAAGAGAATGGATTGCTTAATCCACCAGTCAAATACAATAATATACCCAATTGAGTGAGATCAAAAAGTAATGAGAAAATTGTAGCCTTTTGTGATAATCGTTTGTTGGATGGTACTAAAAAACTTGCCAATAAATTAAATAAAATTGAAGCACCTATTGCTATTGAGCAATATCCAATTTCAAGATTTAAACCTAAAAAACTTTGAGCAGATACTATAGCTACAATTTGGCCAACAATTGCCATCCATCGCAAAACAATAAGTGTTTGTAAGCGAACCCACTCACTACGAATTTGATTAGTAAAAAGATTTATTGGTTTTTTATTCATAAAAGCTTCTTGTCTGTGACATCTTCTCACGTGTAATTTAATAATTAATAAAGTAGAGCAACATATGTAATATGACCAGATAGGAAAAGCAGTGACAAAATACTTTACGATTCTTTTTTCTGCTACAGCTATTCTTTCATTAGCGGTAATGAGTTACTTTGCGTTTTGGTCTGATGGTAAATCCTGTGGAACATCAGTAATTGCAGGTGGGCAAGGGTCAATTGGTGGGTCTTTCAATCTTATAGACCATAATGGAATGAATGTTTCAGAAAAAGATATAATCAATGGTTTAACCTTGATATATTTTGGGTACACATATTGCCCAGACATTTGTCCATTAGACACACAAAGAAATCTTACCACAATTGATATTCTGGATGAGCAAGGTATTAATATTAAACCAGTTTTTATAACAATCGACCCAGAACGAGATACAGTTCAAGCATTAAATGATTATGTCCAAGCTTCACATGAGCGATTAATTGGTTTGACTGGTTCAATTGAGCAAATCCAAATAGCTTCAAGAGCCTATAAAACGTTTTTTAGAAAAAATGGTGAGGGTGAAGATTACTTGTTGGATCATTCTACTTTTAGTTATCTAATGGATGAATCAGGGTTTTTACAGTTTTTTAGACGTGATATTAAACCGGAAGAAGTAGCTAAAACAATATCATGCTTTGCAAATGTTTGACCCAATCAATATTTAGCACTAAGTATTCTCCATGAAGGAATAATCATGACAAATACACCAAAAGAACTAAAAAGTATTGGGCCAGACAATACTCTGCTTATATTAGATGACGATGAACCTTTTCGCCGTCGCTTAGCGCGGGCTATGGAAAAACGTGGTTTTGCACCCACTGCATTAGAGACTGTTGTTGCTGGGCGTGCATTTTGTACGGCAACTCCGCCTGCATATGCTGTTATTGATTTACGCTTAGGTGATGGAAATGGTTTAGATGTTGTTGAGGTTTTAAGAGATAAACGGCCTGATTCCAGAATAATTGTTCTCACAGGTTATGGGGCAATTGCAACTGCTGTTGCTGCAGTTAAGATAGGTGCAACAGATTACTTATCAAAACCCGCAGATGCAAATGATGTTACAAATGCCTTATTAGCTCAAGAAGGTGATTTGCCATTGCCACCAGATAACCCTATGTCAGCTGACCGTGTTAGGTGGGAACATATTCAACGTGTATATGAACTTTGTGATAGAAATGTGTCTGAAACAGCACGGCGTTTAAGTATGCACCGAAGAACCTTACAAAGAATATTAGCTAAACGCAGCCCTCGATAAGAAGCATTTTTTTAATCTTGTGATACCCAAGGGTTAGGCACGGTTTGTGCAAAGCTGTCACCTGATGACAGTTCTTCAACTATACGAGTAATTTTTGGATGCTTGCGCCAGTCAACAGGACTTCTGCTATCTGACCATAATAATAAGCATGCTAAAGCATAATCACAAACACTAACCTTTTCATTAACCAACCATTTTTCACATTGCTTTTCTAACCAAGCCAAAGTGTGATCAATCCGCATTTTATTTCTTTCTAAGATATCAATACCATATGTATTTTTATCTGTCTGTCTTAACCCAGATTTATTAATTGCATTCGATGCAATCATTGCATCACCCATTGATAATATAGTTATTAATAATTGGCGGTCAGCTAGAGGATCAAAATATGGGGCAAGTGGTTCTACGGTCATTGCTAATAACTGTTCAGTGATTTGTGAGGTTGGAAAAATAGTTTCGCCAATCGTTTTTAATGTTGGTACTTGCCCTAAGGGGTTTTCTTCAAAAATACTTTCACTTAAGGGCCAGTCTAATTCAATTGTTTCTACAGGCAATTCCCAATCAATTATTAAGGTCCGACATAGGCGTGAAAATGGAGATCCATCTTCATAATAAAGTTTAGCAGATTCCATTATATTAATTCCATTAATTCATTGAAAATTTGTAAAAATTGGTTTTTTACGTGAGTTGGTTCATTAGGGCATAATGATAAATTCTTTAAATCTGATAATATAGGTTTACCAAATAAGCTGTTTGCTTCTTTTTCATTAAAACCCGCAAGCTGTATGGCTTCTAGCCACGCAGAAGCCGTATCAGCTCGCTTTATTTGTTTTTTTATTACATTTGGTATTTTTGAAGGTAATCCAAACCTTTGATGTATTGCAGCAGTTAGTCTTTCGTCCATGTCGCTATAGCCTTGACCGACTGAAGATTTAACAGGGCTTATCATATCACCGATTACATATTCAGGAGCATCATGAAGTAATGCTGCTAATCGCCATTTAGGATCTATTTGTGGATTAATCTTAAAAAAAAGTTTTTCTACAAATACAGAATGTTCTGCAACAGAATATGGAAATTTTCCAAATGTTTGTCCATTCCAGCGAGCAACAAATGAAAGACCATGAGCTATATCTTCGATTTCAATATCCATAGGAGATGGGTTCAACAAATCTAAACGCCTACCAGACAACATCCGTTGCCATGCGCGTGTTTTTAGATCTGTCAATTTTAAACTCCAATTTAATCTTAAAATAGTATTTCTTTATAATACTTGTCTAAAGCAATTACCAATGCTAGATGCAAAAAATAAACACTCTTATAAGATACAGGAGCCTGAACAGATGGCAACAGACTATATTGTAAAAGACATTTCACTTGCTGAATTTGGACGCAAGGAGTTAGATATTGCTGAAACAGAAATGCCAGGCCTAATGGCACTTCGTGAAGAGTTTGGCAGTCAACAGCCTCTAAAAGGTTCAAGAATTGTTGGTTCATTACATATGACAATTCAGACAGCAGTTTTAATAGAAACATTAACTGCCTTAGGTGCAGATGTTCGATGGGCATCATGTAATATCTATTCAACCCAAGATCATGCTGCCGCTGCAATAGCAAAAGCTGGAGTTCCTGTCTTTGCAATAAAAGGACAAAATCTGGTTGAGCATTGGGACTATCTTGATAAATCATTTATGTTTGAACATGGTGCAAATATGATTTTAGATGATGGTGGTGATGCAACGCTGTATGTTCTATTGGGTGCTCGTGTAGAAGCAGGTGAAACACATTTACTAGATGTTCCAACATCAGAAGAAGAAGAAGCTGTTTTTGCTCAAATTAAGAAGAGAATGGCAGAAAGTCCTGGGTGGTTTACTAAAACACGTGATGCAATTCAGGGTGTTTCTGAAGAAACAACAACTGGGGTTCATCGTCTATATGAACTAATGCAAAACGGTCAATTGCCTTTTCCAGCAATCAATGTGAACGATTCCGTAACAAAATCAAAATTTGATAATAAATATGGTTGTAAAGAATCCCTTGTAGATGGGATACGTCGTGCGACTGATACCATGATGGCTGGCAAAACAGCTGTTGTTTGTGGTTATGGTGATGTTGGCAAAGGATCTGCAGCTTCATTACGTGGCGCTGGAGCGCGCGTAAAAGTTACTGAAATTGATCCAATTTGTGCCTTGCAAGCAGCGATGGACGGATTTGAAGTAACAACATTAGAAGATACTATTTCAGATGCTGATATCTTTATCACAACGACTGGTAATAAAGATATTATTCGAATTGAGCATATGCGCGAAATGAAAGATATGGCAATTGTTGGTAACATTGGCCATTTTGATAATGAGATACAAGTTGCTAACTTGCGTAATTTGAAAATGACAAATATCAAAGACCAAGTCGACATGTATGAAATGCCATCTGGTAATAGAATGATTTTATTATCACAAGGAAGATTATTAAATCTTGGCAATGCAACAGGACATCCTTCATTTGTAATGTCAGCATCATTTACTAATCAAGTATTAGCTCAAATTGAATTGTGGACAAAAGGCGATGAATATAAAAATGAAGTTTATATTTTACCAAAACATCTTGATGAAAAAGTTGCTCGATTACATTTAGCAAAAATTGGCGTTAAATTAACAGAGCTTTCAAAAGATCAAGCTGATTACATTGGAGTAACTACATCAGGGCCGTTTAAGCCTGAGCATTATCGTTACTAATAAATACAATTATATAAAACTTTTACACCCACATTAAATTGTGGGTGTTATAAATATTAATATAATTTTTATTAAATTATATTTTCTTTTTTAAGCGGTCGTCGCATAAGTTCTTTTAATGCAGTGCCTATAGTTGTTTTTCCACTCAGAACCAAAGCAACTTGAGATGCAATGGGCATTTCCACATTATAATCTTCAGCCAATTTAATTGTAGCCAATGCAGTAGAAATACCTTCAACTGTTTGGTTGGGCTGTAAATTGCCAGATTTAGCCAACTGTTGCCCATATGAAAAGTTGCGAGACAATTGTGATGTGCAAGATAAAGCCAAATCACCAAACCCAGATAAGCCGTTTAAAGTGTTTATATTTCCACCCATTGCATGTGCTAGTCTAGATAATTCAGCAAAACCTCGAGTAATGACCGCAGCGCGTGCACTTTCACCAAGGTTTGACCCAACAATAATACCACACGCGATTGCATACACATTTTTAAGGGATCCACCAAGTTGAACGCCTCGTAAATCGTTTGAAAGGTATAATCTGAGTGTCTCTGAGCTGAGCATAGACTGTAATTTTTTACCTAAATCTAAATCGTCGGCCGCAAGTGTTAATGCAGTGGGCATTCCTTTAGCTAATTCAATTGCAAAACCTGGTCCACTAATGGCTGCACAATCAATATTCCCAAGAACGTCTTTGACAATTTCAGACTGAAGTTTTCCAGTTTTACTTTCAATACCTTTTGAACAAACAATTATTGGGCATTTGAGGTTTTTTATTTTGAAACTGTTTAATGTTTCTCGCAAATGCTGAGCAGGTGTAACCATTAGAAGAACATTTATATTGTTCAAATCTTGAAAATCTGAGGTTGCAAAAATACTTTTAGGGATTTTTATATTTGGCAAGTAATGTTGATTGGTGTTTTTTGAATTGATATATTTTGCATTATTAGAATTACGCCCCCATAAGATTATTTTATTATCTGCGTTAGATAAAGCTGAAGCTAGACCTGTCCCAAATGCACCAGAACCCATTATTCCAATTTTATTCATGCTTTAGCACCTTTTTTACCTGAACCTAACATCGGTTCTGCCTTTTGATCTATTGGCCATCTTGGGCGGGCAGCTAGTGTCATATTATCTACTAAACCTGCAGAATATTGCTCTATGCCAGCCCAAGCGATCATAGCTGCATTATCAGTGCAGAACTTCAAAGGAGGAGTAAAAGTTGTAAAATTATGTTGTTGAGATACAGCGCCAAGTTTTTCGCTAATTAATGTATTTGCAGCTACACCACCAGCAATTGCAAAATACTTTGAATTAGCCATTTTTTTATACACATCTAATGCACGATTTGTTTTTTCAGCTAGAGTATCTGCAACTGCCATTTGAAAACTTGCACATAAATCATTGCGATCTTGCTCAGTAATCCCACCTTTTTCTAAAACTAATAAATCACGTGCTCTTCGCAAGGCCGTTTTTAAACCCGAAAAAGACATATTACAATCTGGTCGATCTAATAATGGACGGGGAAATTTAAATCGCATTGGATCACCCTTTTTACCAGCCTTTTCAACCAATGGACCTCCAGGATACCCAAGGCCTAACAGTTTTGCTGTCTTATCAAATGCTTCACCTGGAGCATCATCAATAGTCCCCCCAATTCTGTGAAACTCAGTTTCAGAAAAGACTGCTAAAAACTGACAATGACCACCACTCACCAATAGCATCAAATAAGGATATGGAATTGAATCTGTCATTCGTGGGGTTAAAGCATGTCCAACTAAATGATTTATGCCAATTAAAGGTTTGTTTATTCCAGCAGCAATGCCTTTTGCACACATAACTCCGCTAACCACACCGCCAATTAGACCTGGTCCGGCAGTTACTGAAACTGCATCAATTTGATCAAGTTTTATTCCAGATTGAATAAGGGCGGTTTCAACGGCTATATCTAACTGTTCAGCATGGGCTCGAGCAGCAATTTCTGGGACAACACCACCATATGCAGCATGTAAAATTTCTTGACCAACAACTACCGACGATAAAATATTTGCTTTACCATTAATACGCTGAACTACAGCAGCAGCTGTATCATCACAGCTACTTTCTATACCAAGCATTGTTATAATATCAGTCATTGTATTTAATTTGCCTTCATGGTTGTCTAAATCAAATAGCACTGGAATTCATAGCAAGCAATGACTGAGAAAAAACCTTTATTAATTATAACACGACCACAAAAACAGTCAGAACAATTGCTAGATGCTTTGACCAAACGCCTTCGCAGGGTTCCTAGATCAATAATTAATCCATTAATAAATATAAAAGACTTAAAAGTTGATTTACCAAAAAGCTTAATGAATCCTTTTATTTTTACTTCTCAAAATGCTGTAAGTATTTTAGCTCAAAGAACTAGCCAAAGGGGAGATGTGTATTGTGTTGGTTTGAAAGTAGCTGATTTAGCTAAAGCTAATGGATTTAATGTTATTTCAATCTCTGAAACAGTTGAAAAAATGATAAATACAGGATTACCTAAAAAGTGTAGTTATTTTAGAGGTAAGCAAATAACTGTTGATATTGCCTCCCAGCCTTCAATAAAAATGGATGAGTATATTTTATATGCTCAAGAATTATTAGAAATAAATAATGATATTGAATTTCAAATTGATAAAGGCTGTATTATACCTGTTTATTCAGAAAATATGGCCAATCATTTAGTTAATTGTTTGAATAGTAATAATGATCATATCATTGTAGTTTGTATAAGTAATAAAGTTAGTAAACCGTTTGAAAAATTAGGCTTTAAAAATATAATTGTTTCACCTGAACCCAGTAGTGATGCTATGATAGAAACGTTAGCAACAAAAGTATAAGTTTACACTGAAGTATTAAGGATCTTTAGAATGGCAAAAAAGCCTGCAAAAAAAATCTCACAAGAACCAAATGCTGATGAGCAGTTAGAAGATGAAGTTCTAAACGATGCTATTTTGAGTAGTCAAAAACTAAAACAGAATAATATTTTAAAGTATCTTGTTATCATAATTTTATTATTATTATGTGGTGGCTTAATTGCGCTTTCTTTAAGTACAAAGATTTCTTCTATTTTGCCTAAAGGAATGGCACCTATAGCAAAATTTTTATCACCGAGTGAAGCCTTGGCAATAGAAAAAATTACGATATATAAATCAGAAACTGACAAACGTTTTAAGGATTTAGAAAATATTGAGTACCCAGATATTGATGAAAAAATCAAAGAATTAAGAAACGAGCTTAGCGTAGATATTTTAAACATTTCAAAAGAATTATCAAAAATTGACAAGCCAAATATCATTAACCGCTTAGGTAATATAGAGAAAAAAATATCTATTATTTTAAAACAAGTTGATGATTTAATTTTTAGTTCGACAGAGAATACTCCAACAAATGTTAGGCCTAACGATAGAAATTATGATTTAATAATTAAAAAACTAAAATCTGAAATAGATACTTTAACTAACACTCAAGAACTCATACTTCAGCGGTTCAATAGCTTGCAGAACGAAAATTTAGTTAACTTGCAAAAAAATAATACAGAGTATTCACAATACTTTGATGAGATAGAAGAAGCACTAAGTTCTGGAAAGCCATACAATAAACCAATAGAAATATTATCAAAAAAAGAAATTATTATTCCTAAAGCACTTGCGGAAAGTTCCGATGGTGTTGTCACATTAAATTACTTAAAAACAAAGTTTCCTGCAGTAGCCCATGCTAGTTTAAAGTCATCAATCAAACAGGAGGCAGAGCCAGGTATCAAAGGAAAATTATTAGGATTTTTAAAGTCTCAAGTTACTGTTAGATCTTTAGAACCCCAAAAGGGTGACTCTTCTAATGCGATTCTGTCTCGTATCCAGTTGGCTCTAGATAAGAATGATTTATCTGAAGCAATTCAAATTGCATCTGAATTAAATAATGCTGCAAAGCTTGAAATAGAAAATTGGTTATCATCTGCCGTAAAAAGACAAGCTGCAGTAGATGCTTTTTATAAAATATCGAAAAATTAAGGAACTGTTATGATCTGGTCTTTAATCAAAATAATAACTTTTATTATAGTTATTTCTATAGTCACCTTTGCAGCTGGAGCGATTATTGACGCAGGTGGCATAATAACAATGCAATTTTCAATTTATGAAATATCATTGACACCTATCCAAGGTATAATTTTAATTACTTTATTTATGGCTATTCTATTAATGGCCAAATGGCTTTTGGGAATAATAGGTGCTGTAATAAGATTCTTTAATGGGGATGAAACTGCTATAACACGCTACTTCAATAGAAATAAAGAAGAGCGGGGCTTTAAAGCGCTTGCGGATAGCATGGTCTCAATGGCAGCTGGTGAAGGTAAAGGTGCCATTAATAATGCTAATCGAGCAGAGCGTTTATTAAAACGCCCACAACTGACTAATCTTGTAAGTGCTCAAGCAGCTGAAAAGTTTGGAGATAACAAGCGAGCAATTAAATACTATAAACGCCTTCTTAAAAATGACCAAACCAGATTTGTAGGGTTGCAAGGTTTACTTAAACAGAAGCTTTTAGAAGGTGATACTAAAACTGCATTGCTGTTAGCAGAAAAAGCATTCTCAATAAGACCAAATCATGATCAAACACTAAATATTTTGTTCGACTTGCAAACAGAAAAACAAGATTGGAAAGGTGCTCAAAAAACCATAAAGGCAAACGTTAAATTGGGCAAACTTCCTAAAGATGTTGGCCTACGCCGAGAAGCTATATTACTGCTTGCTGATGCAAAAAAAATGCTTGAGACAGGGGAAATAGAAAATGGTAAAGCAGCTGCAATTGCAGCAAATAAATCTTCACCTGGTTTAATACCAGCAGCAATTTTAGCAGCTGAAATGCATATGCTAGACAATAACAAGCGCGCCTCTTCAAGAATTTTAAAAAAGACGTGGGGTATAAATCCACATCCTGATTTAGCAACTGCTTTTGCTGAAATTGACTCAAATGAAACAAGTAGTGAGCGGCGTAAACGTTTTAACTCATTAACAAAAATAAAAAGTGAACATTACGAAACTAAATTACTCATAGCAGAACTAGCTATAGGTGATGAAGACTTTCCTGCTGCCAGGCGGGCAGTAAAAGAATTAACATCAATAAATCCAACAGTTAGGTCTCTTGCGTTAATGGCAGCAATAGAAAAAGGCGAGGGTGCGGAAGAAAAAACAATTAGAGCTTGGTTAAATAAAGCCTTAACAGCATCACGAGGGCCTCAATGGGTATGTGAAAAATGTTCTAATATTCACTCTACTTGGCAACCTCGATGTGAAAATTGTGAAACTTTTGATAGTTTATCATGGAAAACACCCTCAACAGATAACACAAAGGTAACCAACGAAATGTTAGATTTTACGGCGGGTATTTTAACAGATGTAGGAAACTCTTCTTCTATTGTTTCTGATATAGATGAAGCTGAAGTTGTTAAAAATTAAAACTATAATACCTCTTTTTTTGCTGCACGCACCTCACGCTCTAAAGAGTTTAAAAAGTTGGAGCGATCAATTTTAGAAAATGGCTTTCCAGATCCTTGCATAAATGGATTAGCCCCACGTAAATCCGCCATGAGGTCTCGTGTTGCAAGTTGATTACCTATATTTGATGGCGTAAACATATCACCATTATGGCGAATTGTTCGAGCACCTGCTGCCACTGTTTTTGCGGCTAAAGGAATATCACCAGTTATAACTAAATCACCTTTATGAGCTCGATCTGCTATCCACATATCTGCAATATCTGGTCCATCTGGCACGATTATATTTTCAACTAATGGATGAAGATTTGGGCGTAATCCCCCATTAGATACTATGAAAACTTTTACATTATGGCGCTCAGCTACGCGTACAGTTTCTTCTTTGACGGGACATGCATCTGCATCAATGTATATATCTGTCATTTTTTTAATCTATATGTAAATTATTTAAAATATTTGCATGATGTTCAATATGATTTTTAATAAAACTCATTATGAAAAAGTAACTATGGTCATACCCATTAGACATATTATATTTTCCGTCTTGATTTCTTTTTTCCATAGCATTTTTTAATGACTCTGGTTTTAAAAGATCTAAAAAATTATCATCATTACCTTGATCGATAAGTACACTTGAGTGGAAACCTAAATCTTGCATTAAAATTGTTGAATCATATTTTTCCCAAGCGGCTATGTCTGGACCTAAGTATTCATGAAATTGTTTTTTGCCCCATTCAGATTTTGTTGGATTTGCGATTGGTGCAAACGCAGAAACTGACTGATACTGATTGGGCAAAGTCATTGCCATTGTTAATGCTCCATGCCCACCCATTGAATGACCAGTAATACCCTGGGCATTTTTTATAAGAGGAAATTTTTTAAATATTAAGCTTGGCAATTCAGTTGTTATGTAATCCCACATTTGAAAATTTTCAGCCCATTTACCATGAGTAGCATTCACATAAAAACCAGCACCTTGGCCTAAATCGTAGTCATCATGATTTGGCACATTTTCTCCACGAGGTGATGTATCTGGAAAAATTAAAGCTATTCCATTTTCAGCAGCCCAACCTTGCGCAGCAGCTTTTACCATTGCATTTTCGTGAGTACAGGTAAGTCCTGATAAGTACCACAAAACAGGAACGCTTTTAACTTTTGCTTGAGGGGGAAGGTAAACTGCAAAAATCATATCACATTTGCAGCATTCTGAGTAATGCTTATAGACACCTTGAGTGCCGTCAAAACAAAAGTTTTCTGATAAAATTTCCATCTAAACTTATTTATCCAATGTAATAATTAAAATTCAACAACAGCGCGTATAGATTTACCTTCATGCATTAAATCAAAGCCTTTATTAATATCTTCCAGTTTAAGTTTATGTGTAATCATAGAATCAATTTCTATTTTTCCATCCATGTACCAATCTACAATTTTAGGGACATCAGTTCTACCACTAGCTCCTCCAAAAGCAGTTCCACGCCAAACGCGTCCAGTTACTAATTGGAAAGGTCGAGTTGAAATTTCTGCTCCAGCAGCTGCAACACCAATAATTATACTTTCTCCCCAACCTTTGTGCGCGGCCTCAAGTGCTGTTCGCATTACTCCAGTGTTTCCAGTTGCATCAAAGGTATAGTCAGCACCCCCATTTGTAATTTCAACTAGATGCGCAACTAAATCACCCTCAATATCTTTTGGATTTACAAAATGTGTCATACCAAACTTTTTGGCTAAATCTTCCTTACTATTATTAAGATCAACACCAACTATTTGGTCAGCACCAGCTAAACGTAAACCTTGCACAACGTTTAGGCCTATGCCACCTAACCCAAATACAATTGCAGTTGAACCAATTTCAACTTTGGCAGTATTTATGACTGCTCCTATGCCTGTCGTTACGCCACATCCAATGTAGCAAATTTTGTCAAATGGAGCATCTTTTCTCACTTTAGCCAAGGCAATTTCTGGCATTACTGTATGGTTTGAAAAAGTAGAACAACCCATATAATGAAGTATTGGTGTTCCATCCAGCATAGAAAAACGAGATGTCCCATCTGGCATTACCCCAGCACCTTGTGTGGTGCGAATTTTTTGACATAAGTTTGTTTTTGGATTTAAACAATATTCACACTCTCTACATTCAGGAGTGTATAATGGGATAACATGATCGCCTATTTCAAGACTTGTAACGCCTTCTCCAAGCTCAATTACTATTCCCGCACCTTCATGCCCTAAAATTGCTGGAAAAGCACCTTCTGGATCGTCGCCAGAGCGTGTAAATTCATCAGTATGACAAATACCAGTAGCTTTAATTTCAATTAAAACTTCACCAAATTTTGGGCCTTCTAGATTTACATCCATTACTTCAAGAGGTTGTCCTGCGGCTAATGCAACAGCTGCACGTGTAATCATGATATTCTCCCTAGATTCTTAAATATTTATTCAGATGGTTAAATTATTGGGTATATTTTTTCCATTTAGCTTATCAATAAAAATGGATTTAACAAATACAGTTATTTTTGATTTATACTATTCGATACCAATCCTTTTTCGAATATCATTACTGCGCAATGATACAGTTTGTCCTAACCACTCATCTGAATCAGAAGTAGCCATCCAAGCTAATGCCATTGCAGGCCAATGTGCAGGAATATGGTTTTCCCAAGGAATTTCACTTACTGAATTAATACCTGATAAAGCTATACTTTTTTGCATTCCAGTAGCAACTGTGCCGGGAGATAAAGTCAAAGCTCTGATGCCATTTCTCATCTCTTCTTTGTGAAGGCATGATGTCAAATGATGAACAGCAGCTTTGGAAGAACAGTAATGTGACCATCCTTCTAATGGGGTTGATGCAGCTCCAGAACCAACGTTTAAAATAGTTCCACCATTGTTAGATTTCATAAATGGTAAAGCATAACGAATACCATAATAAAGACCCTTTAAATTGATATCAATTAATCTGCCCCATAATATTGGATCAGAATCTTCTATTCGCTGTATTGGATCAATGGTGCCTGCATTGTTTATCAAAACATCAATAGTGTTGAAAGCCTTAGAGGCCTTCATCATTAAATCATTTACTTGATTTGGATCAGCTATATCACATTCAACAGCAAGTGCATTTTTACCAATTGTCCTTGCTATTGTTGAAATTTTATCTTTTGAGCGTGCTGCCAAAACAACATTTGCATTTAAATTTGCAAAATGATGTGCAGTTGCTTCTCCTATACCTCGAGAAGCACCAGTAATTATAATTGTTTTATTTTTAAACTCTAACACCATTAGTTATCTTTACTTTTAAAAATTACATTTTAGGAAAGTAATCTTCACAGTTTCCTTCACGATATACATCTGCAGTGCAGCAATGAAGACCACCGCCAAAAGCATACGCATCTCGCAATTCTACTTCAACTACCTCCATTCCAAGTTTATCCATTTGTTCAGCTTGATAAACTTCTGACTTTTCTACACAGACAGTCTTTGGATCTAATACTAAAACATTCATAGATAACCAAGTTGAAGAGTAACATAATGGTGGTGGAGCATTATGAGAAGGTTGAGCAGAATCTACTATATCCCACCCATTATCATTAAACATTTTTCGCTGTTCTTCAGGAAGTCTACGCTGTGGATTGTTTAATATTAATCCGGGGCGAAGAGGCGTAAACGTTGCATCAATATGAATTGGATACGGGTCTCCTGGAAAATTAACTGAATGAACTCGATGCTCAGGAAAATGACGACGAAGCCATTCAATCCCTTTTTCATTTGTTGTAAATCCATGTTGTACTACTAAGTCGCGGCCAAACCTTAAAACATCAGCTGCATCAAATAGAGGCTCTTCTTCAGTTGTTACGAAAAACTTTTCTTCAGCCCATTTTAAGCGTTGCTCGTTTCCAATTTTATCAGATAAATAATCGGGGTGGTAATCTGCATCAGTTAGGCGCGGTTTTGGCGCTGACTCATGGCGAAATTTTGGATCTTCATTAAAATATGCTTGCATTAATGGGCGGTAATTTAAATATTCAAACCAACGACACCGATATGACATCGTTGCTTCTAATATTTCTGATCCAACTGTTAAGAGAACGTCACGAGGTGGCATGCAACCAAATTGGCTTTCAGTTTTAAAATCTGGAGTAATTGCTGGTTGGCTATGATCAATTGAAGTTGGCCGATCAACTTTAATTCCACGGTTTTTCAGTTGGTTGGCGAAGTTATCAAGTAGTTCATTTGCACGATCTATGGTTTCTTGTGGGCGACGGCCCCATTGGCCACGCATATCGCTGTCTTCAGGAACCTTTGCGTCTAATGCAGGCTCTTCTGGAGGGATATGACAATCATCAGCTCTGCCAACTATTACATGTTTTAATGGATCCCATTCGTTCCAGCTATTAACGATTGTTTTTTCAGGCGACCAAGTCATTTTTCTCTCCAAATTTATCATTTTGACAGAACTGTATCTAAGATATTTTTGCAACTAAATTATTCTTATTTAAATGATAAATTTATTAATTTCAGGTTACTTTGATGATTGTTAATTTTGCTCATAGGTTTAAAGTTATAAAAAAAATAGGTATAGATATGAAACAAAGCTTATCCCAATCAGCTCAGCAATTATTAGAAATTGCAAAACGCGCGGGTGCCCAATCAGCAGATGTTTTGGTAGTAGATGGAACGTCTATATCAATTGATGTTCGTGAAGGTGAGCTTGAGCATGCTGAAAGAGCCGAAGGGGTTGATATTGGGCTTCGTGTTATACAAGGAGATAGACAAGCATCTGTATCTATTTCTAACTTAAGTAAAAGCTCAATGGTGGAAATGTCAGAGCGTTGTATTGCCATGGCAAATGAAGCTCCTCGAGATCCGTATTGTTGTCTAGCCACATCTGAAGAATTTGTTACTGATTGGGATTCTGGTAAATTAGATTTATATGATTCTTCACAAGCTCCATCAGCTAAATATTTGCAAGAAGTGGCTATACGCGCAGAATCATCTGCCCTAGAAATAAAAGGTGTTGCAAAAGCTCAAGGTGCATCTTCTGCATTAAGTGATGTATCTATTCATTTGGCTACAAGTAATGGATTTTCTGGAGGTTACCGGCGTACATCGCACTCAATTTCTTGTGTTGCTATATCTGGTGAAGGGCTAAATATGGAGCGAGATTGGTGTGGAGAATCCCACAGCCATTATGCATCTGTTCCAAGTCCTGAAGAAATAGGTAGATTGGCTGGTGAAAGAGCTGTTGCACGCGCTGGAGCTGTTCGGCCCCCGACTGGATTTTACCCAGTTTTATTTGATGAACGTATTTCTTCTAGCCTTATTGGTCATTTGGTTGCTGCTGTAAATGGTGCGTCAATTGTAAGAGGTTCTAGTTGGTTAAAGAACTATCTTGGGAAACAAATATTACCTGCAGGTGTTTCATTATTAGAGGATCCAACTAGAAAATCCATGGCTGGGTCTAAGCCTTTTGATGCTGAGGGGTTAGCTGCTGAACCACGGCATATAATCAAAAATGGTTTTTTAGAAGGCTGGACATTAGATTTAAGTACAGCAAAACAACTAGACATGATAAGTACAGGTAATGCATCACGTGGCGTGGGTTCTGTTCCATCACCCAGTAGTGGTAATTTACAACTTTCAGAAGGATCTAAAACACGAGATGATTTAATATCTCAGATGGGAACTGGCTTGATAGTTACATCTATGATTGGATCAACAATTAACCCCAATACGGGTGATTATTCTCGAGGGGCTTCTGGGCTTTGGGTGGAAAATGGTCAAATAATTGGTCCAGTAAACGAATGCACAATTGCTGGTAATTTATTAGATATGTTGAAAAATATGATACCTGCAAATGATGCGAGAAAAAATCTATCACGCGTAGTTCCAAGTATATTAATTGATGGATTAACAATTGCTGGAAAATGATCTTGATTTAATATGCAAAGCAGCCACTGAAGCTGGTAAGATTGCAATGAGATTTTACCGCAACAATCCAACCCATTGGGAAAAAGGAGATGGACAAGGGCCTGTAAGTGAAGCTGACTTAGAAATAGATAAGATGCTTTTTAAATTTTTATCAACTTATCGACCCAATTATGGATTTTTGTCTGAGGAGTCTGAATACAACAATGACCGATTTGATTTAAAAGATATTTTTATTATCGATCCAATTGATGGAACTAGATCTTTTATAAATGGACATGAAAATTTTGCTATATCGATAGCTATTGCCAAAAATGGCATTATTAATGATGCAGTCGTGTTTTTACCTGCTAAAAATTTACTTTATGATGCAACAAAAGACAAAGGCTCACGGTTAAATGGAAATAAAATCCAGACTGGGAATAATACTATTGTAAATGGCTCTCGTATTTTAGCATCAGAATCACAGAATAGTTCTAAATTGTGGAGAAATACGCCACCAGCAATAGAGCGGCATTTTAGATCTTCGTTAGCATATAGGTTGTGTTTAGTGGCTGAGGGAAGATTTGATGGGATGATGACATTACGCCCAACATGGGAGTGGGACGTTGCAGCTGGTAATTTAATATGTACAGAAGCTGGGTGTGATGTAAAAACACAAGATGGAGGAAATCCCTTATATAATGAGAAGATTCCAAAAATGAATGGTATGATTGCAGGCAATCCAATACTTGTAGATAATCTTCTGAGCTATATTAAATAAGTTATTAAAATTTAGCTAAAAAGCTGATTGTAAATAAAAGGATAATGATATGACGCAAAGGTTGCATATGGTATTTGGTGGTGAACTTAAGAATCCAACTACAAAAGAATTTCGAAATAGTGAAGAAATTGATATTGTTGGAATATTTCCAAACTATGAAATGGCCTATAGTGCATGGAAAGCTAAAGCCCACCAAACTGTAGATAACGCTCATACAAGATATTTTATAGCACATTTGCATCGTTTGCGAGATGAAGATTATGCTGCGAGTCCAACTGAAGAATTAGGGTGATTTTTTGAGAAACTTTTCACTTGGTATACTTATAAATTACGTACTTGCATATTTATGGCAACCTATTGAAAAATCAAAGTTATTACAGTCATTGGAAAAAGACATAATATCAAAGGAGCTTTTCAATCAATTACAGGGTATTACTCACCAAAATAATAAAACTAAAACCCTTATTTGGTTGCATGCTAAGACATTATTAATTGCTGAAAATTTTAGTGAAATAATTTCTCACTTTGAAAATAAAAAGGACATTCAATTTTTACTAACAACAGAAAGAAGTGAGCTAGATAAAGAATTCACTCTGCCTGGTATCCACCAAGTTATCCCCCTAGATCATCCATCATTTGTGAATCAATTTATAAAGTATTGGAAGCCTGACTCCTTAGTTTGGTTGTCTGACACAATCAGACCTATTCTATTACATAAAGTCTCTAAATCTAACATCCCTGCCATATATGCTAATGCCAGTTTAACATCAAAAAAAACAAAAACTTTTTTACCATTTCGGGCATTTATAAAAGTATACCTATCATACTTTGATCGCATTCTTGCTAAATCAGATGATGCAGCAAAAGATTTGAGACGTTTAAAGGGTGTTCGCTCAAAACTTGAAGTTCTAGGTATTATGCAAACAAGTGCTCGTGCCTTACCTTATGATGAAGGGTTGAGGTCTAAGTTTTCAGTGATACAAGACAATCGTTTTTTATGGTTTGCAGCACATGTTGTCCCAGGTGAAATAGCTGCTCTAGGGAAGGCCCAAAGGCGGGTTTCTAGAAATTTGCAGGGTTTATTGCTTATTCTCCATATGGATGATGCAGAGCAAGCAAAGGTAGCAAAAACTAAACTTTCCGCATTAAGTTTAAAAGTAGAGTTACATAAAGAAGATATTATTCCTGATTTAAATACAGACATACTAATTGTTAGCGGTTCAGATAATCTAGGAATGTGGTTTAGGTTAGCATCTGTTTGTTTTTTAGGGGGTTCTTTAGTCCAAAGTGGTGGTGCTGATCCGTTTGAGGCTGCTGCACTAGGCTCAGCTATACTTCATGGACCTTTCACACAAAATTATCAAAATGATTATGACCGTTTACTTGATGCCGGTGGAGCTCGTCTGGTATACAATTCAGAAATGTTATCAAATGCACTTGTTGATACAATGTCGCCTGACCAAGCAGCGTTAATGGCACACGCAGCTTGGGAGGTCTGTTCTGCTGGGGCTGAAGTGAATGACAGAATAATTGAATTGTTAGATGGATATTTAGATAAGGAAAAATCTTTTGAATCACCCACCTAAATTTTGGTATAAAAGGAATAGTTTTAGGTCCACGTTATTATTACCACTTTCATGGTTATATGGTGGCGCCACAATGTTGCGTTTATATTTAGGCACCCATAAGAAAATTGATGTTCCAGTAATATGTGTTGGAAATATTAATATGGGGGGTACAGGAAAAACACCGGTAGTTATTGATTTAGTTTTGCGATTATTAGAAATGGGAAAAAAACCTATCGTTGTTAGCCGAGGATATGGAGGTTCATATCAAGGCCCTATTATGGTATCTTCAGAACATACTGCAGATGATGTTGGTGATGAACCAATTCTATTAACTGGCTTTAGTGAAGTATGTGTTTCCAGAAATAGAATAGACGGTGCTAATATGGCCCTCAGCCAAGGTGCTGATATTATTATATTGGATGATGGTTTGCAAAATCCTGACCTTTTATACGATTTAACCATAACCGTTGTTGATAAAAAAATAGGGTTTGGTAATCACCGTGTTTTTCCAGCGGGTCCATTAAGAGAGAGTGTTACTCGCGGCTTAGCTCGAACAGATTTAATTATTGGTATTGGTGAAAATTATATTGATATTGAAAATAACTTGCCATTTATTGATGGGTTTTTAAAGCCATTAGAAACTGGTATGGAATGGGGTGGCTTGCGCTCACTTGCTTTTGCAGGAATTGGTCAGCCAAAAAAGTTTTTTTCAACATTAAAAACTTTAGGAGCCGAAATAGTAGCCACACGAGAGTTTGGGGATCATCAGAAAATTCCAACATCAATGTTAAAAAGATTAGAAGCTGAAGCTTTAGCAAATAATGCTCAACTGGTTACAACTGAAAAAGATGCAGCTAGATTACCAAAAGAATGGCAACAAAAAGTTCTTACTTTACCAGTAAGGTTAGAATTAAATGATGATAAGGTGTTAACTGGTTTCTTAAATAAGTTATTTTAAAAACTTTTTATTAGCCTCTCCTAAATTGGGAGAAGGCCGATCATAAGACATTTCTATATCAGAAAATATAATAGGGTTTTTAACAGAAGGCACACCGTTTAAATCAATTTTCATGCCTCTGTGTAAAATTTGCGGGTCATTAAATACATCTTCTATTGTATTTATTGGCCCTGCAGGGACACCAAAATTTTCGCATTGAGATAATAAATCTATAGATGAAATATTAGTAGTATTTTCTTCAATTAAACTTAAAAGCTCATCACGATTTTTTAATCTTGCAGGATTTGTTTTGTATTTATCTTCTTTATACCAATTAGCATTAAATATTTTACTGAAATTTTCAAATTGACTATCATTTCCTACAGCTAAAATAATATGTCCATCAGATGTGGGTACTGCGCAGTAGGGAACAATATTTGGGTGATTGTTTCCTTTGCGGTTTGGCGAAATCCCAGTTGTTAGGTAGTTCATTGCTTGATTTGCTGTTGTTGCTGTTGCAACATCAAGGAGTGATAAATCAATATGTTGCCCAAATCCTGTGGTATCTCTTGTTCGAAGAGCTGCTTGAACTGCAATAACAGCATATAATCCAGTAAAAATATCTGTAACTGCAACACCCACTTTTTGAGGTTGCCCCTCTGGTTCTCCAGTAATTGACATTAAACCAGACATACCTTGCATTAAGAAGTCATATCCTGCCCTTTTTGCATAAGGACCAGTTTGCCCAAAGCCCGTAATTGAGCAGTAAATTAGTGATGGGTATTTGGTGCGTAGATTAGTATAATCTAACCCATACTTATCTAGTCCACCCACTTTAAAGTTTTCAATTAAAATATCTGCTGTGGCGATTAAAGTTTTTAATTTTAGTAAATCATCCTCATCATTAAAATCTAGGGAAACTGAGTGCTTTCCTCTGTTACAGCTATGATAATATGCTGCATTTGATTCATCTTCTGTTTTGATGAAAGGTGGTCCCCAAGTGCGCGTATCATCGCCAGTTTTACTTTCTATTTTAATAACCTCAGCCCCTAAATCAGCCAGTGTTTGACCAGCCCATGGACCTGCCAAAATACGCGCTAATTCTATAACGCGTATACCTTTTAAAGGCATCTCAGTCATTAAGACATAGCTTCATCAATGAGTGCAGCTAGTTCAGTATAAGACATATTACCTATATTTTTACCGTTCAATACAAGCGTTGGTGTGGAGCTTATATTATCAGCTTTTGTAGTTTCTTGAAAACGAGCAACCATAGCTGTAGCAACATCTTTATTTTGTAAACATGTTTCCATATCTTTTTGCTGTAACCCTGCAATTCTACCAATTTTATATAAGTTTTGTGCTATTGCTGCACCGCCATCACCTTTGGTCCATTCACGTTGTTTTGAATAAAGAAGATCTGAAATTCCAAAGTACTTTTTATCCCCACCACATCTGGCAAGGAGTGCGGCCCAAAGTCCTGGTCCATCAAAATAAACTTCACGGTATATAAATTTTACTTTTCCTGAATCTATGTAATTTTTGCGTAAACTTGGAAAAACATTCTTATGAAAATTAGCACAATGTGGACATGTAAATGAAGCATATTCGATTATAGTAATAGGTGCATCTTCAGATCCCATAATCATATCGGGAATATCAATAGGATTTGATGTCGTATTTTCAGCAAAAATAGGTGCTGTGCTAGCACTTATTGCTCCCACTGAGAGAAGGCCTGTAAATGTTCTGCGGTCCATAATTTAATCCTTATTATTGCGTATTATTATATTTTCGCCCAATCTTGATAGCGCATCTTTTAATTTATTATCAGACACACTTTTAACAGAGGTTTCAACGTGAATTCGTTGTTTTTCAGATAAGATTTTTTTAGTTGGTTTTTGTTTTAAATCGTTTATGTCGTCATCAAAATCAATTGGTGATGTTTGCGTTATCTTAATTTTGCTGATTGCGTTGTAACCATAAATTGAATTTACTTTCAACAATATCTTTGGCAATTGCATTTGTAGGACTGGTGCATTTGCTCCAGTTGTTAAAAGAGTAAGTGTTGCTCCAAACCCTTGTTTTCCGTAGCTAACTTTAACTGGCCTGCATAGGCTTGCAGTTGAAGGGCCAGCAATATCTTTCCAATTCGTTAATAATCGTGTTTCTGCAAAGCCTCGTGATTCAGTTGCTGTTCGAATTTTTGCTTTTAACAACCCACCAGTTTGCATAAATCCGCGTGACTTATATGCCATTTGCGCCATTTCCTATATTCAGTGGTTACAACAGTTTATATCAGTGGTTAATAATAAACCTAAAACAGTAGCTATTGCAAAGGGCATATGTATTGATGAGTGAAAATAACATGGCAGAAGATTTACTCTCTTGGTACGATGTAAACGCTCGCGATTTGCCTTGGCGTATTTCTCCTGGTGATGGAAAAAAAGATATTTCCCCTAATCCTTATTATATTTGGATGTCTGAAATTATGCTTCAGCAAACAACAGTTGCTGCTGTTAAAGAGTATTTTATAAAGTTCACCACTTTATGGCCAACAGTATTTGATATGGCAGAGGCTAATGATGAAGATGTAATGGCTGCTTGGGCTGGGTTGGGCTATTATGCTAGAGCTAGAAATTTATTGAAATGTGCTCGTATTATTAAAGATCAATATAATGGAAAATTTCCATGCAATGAAAAAGATTTATTATCATTGCCAGGAATTGGCCCTTACACAGCAGCAGCGATAATGAGTATAGCTTTTGATGAAAAAGCAATTGTGCTTGATGGAAATATTGAACGCGTTATGTCGCGTATTTACGCAGTGGAAGAACCTTTGCCTAATTCAAAGAAAAGCCTTTGGCTATTAGCTGCTGGCTTAACTCCTGACAATCGTCCTGGAGATTATGCTCAAGCTGCCATGGATTTAGGTGCAACAGTATGTACGCCTCGCTCACCTAAGTGTGATTTATGTCCATGGAATTTGAATTGCTTAGGTTTAATTAAAGGTATAGCTCGTGATTTACCATTTAAAGTTCCTAAACTAAAAAAACCCACAAGAGTGGGCATAGCTTATGTAGCAATAAATGGTGATCAATCACTGTTATTAGAGAGACGTCCTGACAAAGGTTTACTTGGTGGAATGTTAGGTTGGCCTGGAAGTGATTGGGCAATTACTCAGGCACAACATTTGGAACCTTTGGATGCTGATTGGATTACACTTAATAATATTATTCGGCATACTTTTACGCATTTTCATTTAGAGTTAACTGTCAAATTTGCTTCGAATGTTAAAACGAAACCCAGAATTGGTGAGTTTTTAAGTATGGAAGATTTTAACCCACAAGATCTACCGACTGTAATGCGTAAAGTTTGGAGTATGGTGTCTAAACTTTAGAAAAATTCAAATAAAAAACCCCGCCACAAGGGCGGGGTGAGTTGGCAATGTTTAGAACGAGCGGTTCTAAACGGTAGTTAATTCTTGGCTTTCACCAAATGACTAAAAGTAATATTTATTTAATCAAAATTCTTATGTGATCATTTCTGCTCGAATTTTTTTTCTCAACATGTCAATTGGAATGGCTTCGCCGCGTTTTTTAAAGCACCAATATGTCCAGCCATTACAACTTGGAGCACCTTCTAATGCAGCCCCAACCTGGTGTATTGATCCACGTTGATCGTGCGCAACAAGTGTTCCGTCAGCGTGAATTTTAGCACTATGTCGTCCATTTAATGAATATAATTGATCGCCTGGTTTTAACATTCCTCGCTCTACAACTTGGCCAAATGGAACCCTTGGTTCAGCGCGCTTAGACGTTGAAACTTTTAAACTATCTTGATCATATTTTTTAATTGCGCTTATACGCTTTTCTGCAACTTTTCTGTATTCTTCTTCACGTTCAATACCAATAAAATTTCTTCCTAATTTTTTAGCAACAGCACCTGTTGTTCCTGATCCAAAGAATGGATCAAGAATTACATCACCTTCATTTGTAGAGCCTACAATAACTCTATGAAGGAGTGATTCAGGTTTCTGAGTGGGATGAGCTTTATCACCGTTTTCGTTTTTTACACGTTCATTTCCATTACAAATTGGCAAATGCCAATCTGACCTCATTTGCACTCCATCGTTAAGTGCTTTTAAGGCTTCATAATTAAAAGTAGGTTTTGATTTTTCAGTTTTTCCCGCCCAAATCATTGTTTCATGAGCATTGGTTAGTCTAACGCCTCTAAAGTTTGGCATTGGATTGGATTTACGCCATATAACATCATTTAAAATCCAAAAGCCTGCGTCTTGAAGTGCCGTTCCGACACGGAAAATATTATGATAAGACCCAATGACCCATAAGGCACCATTTGGCTTTAAAACGCGGCGAGCTGCTTTTAACCAGTCGCGACTAAATTTATCATAAACTGCAAAGCTGTCGAATTGATCCCAGTGATCATCAACAGCATCAACCTTTGAGTTGTCAGGTCGATGTAAATCGCCTTTTAATTGTAAATTGTACGGTGGGTCTGCGAAAATTAAATCAATTGAGTTCTCAGGTAATGAATTCATTACCTCAATACAGTCCCCATCAATAATATTATTAAGGGGCAATTTAATGCTCCCAGTTTTGTCTGCTCTGTTTACCATGTCTGCCTCGTAATGCGCATTTTTGCGTCGTTATCGCTAAAATGATTCAAATAGAGGTCAACGTCAATTTATTTTTATGAATCAGTTACTTACGAGGTGAAGCGGAATACAACATATTGTGTATAGGTTTGAAAGAACGTCTATGGTGAGGGGTTACCCCATTATTTAGCAGTCCTAACTGATGCATTTTTGTACCATATCCAGCATTTTTTTCCCAACCATACCCAGGATATTCTAATGATAAATTCGCCATTAACTGGTCACGGGTAACTTTTGCTATAATAGATGCAGCTGCAATAGAAGCAGATTTAGTATCTCCTTTAATAATTGCTGTGGCTGGGCTTGGGAGATTAGGTGGTAATTTGTTACCATCTATTAATATATGATCAGGAATAGGTAATTTTAGTATAGAGCGTTCCATTGCCCTAAAGGTGGCTTGTAAAATATTTATTTTGTCAATTTCTTCTACATCTACATGCACACAAGAAACCAATGAGCTTTCCATAATTTTAAGGAATAGCTCATTTCTACGAACTACATTTAATTTTTTTGAGTCATTTAAGCCATGGGGAATATTATCTGGGTTAAGAATAACTGCACAGGCAGTAACTGGACCAGCCCAAGGGCCTCGCCCAACTTCATCTACTCCTATTATGACTTCATTTCCTTTGAGGCGAAACGAAGCTTCTATATTGTAAGTTACATCAGACATATATTAGGTAAATGTAAGGCATATTTTACTGTACTTTCTATGCCTTACATTTCAATTATTGATCTATTTTATCGGTAAGTTACAGCTTCTCCAGCTGTTTCTGATGATCTTGTTGCGGCGTGCACAATATCATGCATTGAAACACTTCCGAGTTTTTTGTCACCTTTAACAACTATTACACTGTCCTTCTTTGCATCTACCAATGCTTTCATTGCATTTTCTAGGGATGTATTATTTGAAAGCGCGATACCTTTAGTAGAAGCCTTTTTAAGGGGTAGCGTTCCAAGGGTTAATACACGTGCACGGTTAATATCTTTTATGAAGTCTCCTACGTAGTCATCTGCAGGGTTTAAAACGATATCTTGAGATGACCCTTGTTGTACTAAGCGACCATCACGTAATATTGCAATATCATCCCCTATTCTTAGAGCTTCATCTAGATCATGCGTAATAAATACAATTGTCTTGTGTAATTCTTCTTGTAGCTCAAGAAGAATTTCTTGCATATCTGACCTTATAAGTGGATCCAATGCTGAAAATGCTTCATCCATTAAAAGAATATCTGCATCTGTAGCTAAAGCTCTCGCTAAGCCTACGCGTTGCTGCATTCCACCAGAAAGTTGAGCTGGATAACGATCTTCAAATCCCTCTAAACCAACACGCTTTAACCAATGAGCTGCACGTTCTTCAGCTTCCTTAACCTCAAGACCCTGCATAGTTAAGCCATAAATAGTATTCGCTAAAACAGTTCTGTGAGGGAGGAGGGCAAATTTTTGAAAAACCATGGATGCTTTAAATCTTCTGAAGTTCATTAGCTCTTCATCAGACATAGCAAGCACATCTGTGTCATCAATAAAGATTTGTCCTGCGGTTGGCTCTATTAATCTATTAATATGGCGAATTAACGTAGATTTTCCTGACCCTGATAAACCCATAATAACTTGGATTTTACCTTCTATAATATCAAGATTAATATTCTGAAGGCCTAAAACATGGCTATGTTTTTCAAGAAGTTCTGGTTTTCCCATGCCTGACTTAACTTTTTCAACATGGGATTCTCCTTTGGGACCAAAGATTTTGTATAAATCATTAATTTTAATTTTTACTTTAGACACCATGATCTCCTTCGCGATGTTTTTGTAATCTTTTGCCATACGCTTGAGATACGCGGTCGAAAATTATAGCGATTGCAACAATTGCAAGACCATTCATGAGGCCTAATGCTAGATATTGATTAGATACGGCTCTTAAAACTGGAACTCCTAGGCCAGGAACACCAATCATTGCTGCAATAACAACCATTGAAAGAGACATCATAATTGTCTGGTTAACGCCTGCAAATATATTTGGAAGTGCAAGTGGAATTTGTACTTGGAATAATTTTTGTCGATAATTTGATCCAAAAGCATCTGCAGCTTCTAAAACTTCAGCATCAACCAAACGAATTCCTAAATTTGTTAATCTAATGATTGGGGGGCTTGCGTAAATCATTACGGCTAATAATCCTGGAACTTTACCAATTCCAAGCAGCATAACAACAGGTATAAGATACACGAAAGAAGGAATAGTTTGCATAACATCAAGTACAGGTGTGATTATTCTTTGCACACGATCACTTCGAGACATCCAAATTCCTATCGGAATTCCAATTGCTATGCATAAAAGAGTAGCTACAGATACGATTGCTAAAGTCGCCATTGTATCTTCCCACATATCCATCCAGCCAATTGCAACAAATGCTAAAATAGCTCCCAGAGACATTTTCCAACTGCGAGACCCAACCCATGAAAGTCCACCAATGATTAGAAGGATTATTGGCCAAGGAGTTGAAACTAATAGATCCTGAAACCATTTCAAAAACATTAATAATGGATTAAAGAAATCTTCTAATGCTTCACCATAGGATCTTGAAAAATCTCTAAATGTGCCATCAAGTCCTTTTTTGAAATTCCTAAGAAGCTCCCGAGGTAATACAGGGGGTTCAGTTATAGTGAGTTTATTCCAATCAATAAGAGACATTAAACAATTCCATTTTTACATAAATAAAAACACCGGCTAGAAATCAATCTAGCCGGTGTTTTGTGTTTTAATTAATTATAATCCAGCTTTGATTTTTGCAGCAGCGTCTGCAGAAACCCAAGATGTCCATAAGTCTTCATGCTGAGATAGGAATTCAATAGCTGCATCTTCGCCGCCAGCCTGCTCTTCACCCATGTATACTAACATAGCATTCATAATCGGGCCTGGGTAAGTGCGTGCTTCTAAATACTCAACAGCAATGCCACCTTTAGTTTTCATTTTATCAGTGATAACTGTATGTACTTCTGATACTGTCCATGCACTTGGTTTTGGATCAGCACAATCTTGCTCTGCTAAAGCAACACAACCATCCCAGTTATCACTGCCTGCAAAAGGTACACCCCAATCCATTGGAACTAGACCGTATTTTCCAACCATTGCTGTTGGAGACCAATAGTAGCCAAACCAATTTTCACCACGATCACCAGCTTTAGCAATTGAACCGTCTAAACCAGCAGCTGAGCCTGGATCTACAAGTGTCCAACCCTTTGCTTCCATATCAAATGCTCTAAAAAGGTTTGCGTTTGCCAATTGGCAACCCCAACCCGCTGGGCATCCAACAAAAGCACCTTTGCTTGAATCTTCTGCGTCTGGGAACAGGTCTGGACGCTCTAAGATTTTTACAACTGTATCTAGCTCAGGATGAGCTGCTTGAAATGCTGGAGTAACCCACCAACCTTCACCTAGTTGAGTGATTGGTCCATCGTTTGTTGAGTGTAATCTTCCCTCTGCCATTGCAGCATTTAAAGTATCACGAAATGCGTTAACCCATAATTCTGGAGCAACATCTGGTTGGCCTTTTTCATTCATAGATGCAAATGACGTCATTGTTGCACCTGGAACTAGCTCCACGTTACATCCATAACCATTTTCTAGAATGATTTTATCAACATTTGCCATTAATTCAGCTGATGCCCAGTTCATTTCTGCAATTTGCACATCACCACAATCAGCAAATGCAGCTGTTCCAGCTGTCGCAAGTGTTGCTGCGATTGCTAATTTAGTAAAAGTTTTTTTAATCATATTATTCTCCCGGTTAGGTTAAAATTATAAACAGCTTTAACCAATTATTTGATGAATTCAGCATTACATAATTTACGCAATTCGTCCACCTTATGGTTATTATTGATGATTCTTACTTAAATTCAAGGACGTATATCGACAAGAATTATGAAAAACACGACGCACGTTTTTCTTTAACGTAGGGTAAAACGTATACTTTTTAAAAAGATATATGATGATAAAGATTAAATTATATATTTTAGATCAAGGCACCTTTGTTTCAAAAAGTTATTATATTTTATGAAACTAATGGTTTGTTTTAGAAAAACGCTTGTAGACCTGTTTGAGCGCGACCAAGTATTAACGCATGAATATCATGTGTACCCTCATATGTATTTACAGCTTCTAAATTCATAACATGACGTATTACACCATATTCATCAGAAACGCCGTTACCGCCGTGCATATCGCGCGCGGTACGTGCAATATCGAGTGCTTTTCCGCAATTGTTTCGTTTCATTAAGCTAATTAATTCAGCTGGGACTTTATGCTCATCAAACAATCGTCCCATGCGTAAACATCCTTGTAGCCCAAGGGAAATTTCAGTTTGCATATCTGCTAATTTTTTCTGAATAAGTTGTGTTTGTGCCAGTGGGCGGCCAAATTGCTTTCTCTCAAGTGTATATTGCCTTGCAGCATGCCAGCAAAATTCTGCAGCACCCATTGTGCCCCAAGCAATGCCGTAGCGAGCACGGTTCAAGCATCCGAATGGACCAGCTAATCCAGATACGTTTGGAAGGATGTTCTCTTCTGGAACAAAAACTTCATCCATTTGAATCATACCAGTTGTTGAGGCGCGCAGAGAAAATTTACCTTCAATCTTAGGAGATTCTAGCCCTTTCATCCCACGTTCTAGAATAAATCCTTTGATTTTATTATCGTGAGCATCAGATTTCGCCCAAATTATAAATACATCTGCAATTGGTGAATTTGTAATCCAGTTCTTAGCTCCAGAAATTAAATATCCACCATCGACTTGTTTTGCTCGAGTTAACATTCCTCCAGGATCAGAGCCATGATCTGGCTCAGTGAGGCCAAAGCATCCAACTAACTCACCTGATGCTAATTTTGGTAAATATTTAG
>CAJJAY010000010.1 GCA_905182285.1 uncultured Amylibacter sp.
TGACCGTGAAACTATATCATACACTCGTCAATTATTAATCGATTTAACTAAATAATTTAAGGTTAAAATGAGTTTTTTGAACTAATTCAAAAATTATAATTGTTTTTGGTATTGCATTTGAAATAGATAATTAAATAATAAATCTAATAAGCATCAAAATGAAAATTACACAAAACACTAAAGTCATTAATCTAGTTAGAAGCAGCTATAAAATGGTGCTGCCGAGAAGATTCGAACTTCCGACCTCTCCCTTACCAAGGGAGTGCTCTACCCCTGAGCTACGGCAGCATTTGATTTGATGCGTTTTATCTTAGTGCGTTGCAAAAGCAAGAGTAATTTTATCTTGCTAAATATAATATCCTAAACCTTGCCATCATGACTTTTTGAATGCAAAACTATACATAAGTAATCCTGGAAAAATAGAATGACGATTAACGTTTCAACACACCAAGCCGCAGAAGATGAACGCAACGATAACATTCTGATTTATGTAAACGGTAAAATAGTTCCTAAAAATGAAGCCGTAGTTAGCGTCTATGATAGTGGTTTCATGCTTGGTGATGGCATCTGGGAAGGCTTGCGATTATACAATGGGAAATGGGCGTTTCTGGATGAACATATAGATCGTCTTTTTGAAGCATCTATTGCGATTGATCTTAATATTAACATGAACCGTAATGGTGTAATTCAAGCATTAGAGAACACACGTATTGCAAATAATATTACCTCAGATGCCCATGCAAGATTAATGATTACAAGAGGAGTTAAAAAGCGACCATTTCAGCATCCAAGTCTAAGTCAATCAGGGCCAACATTTGTAATAATTATTGAACATTCAAAACCTAAATTACCTCGCCCTATTAACCTAGCAACAGTACCACATTTACGTGGTCTACCCATGACACAAGATCCAAAACTGAATTCGCATTCCAAGTTAAACTGCATACTTGCTTGCATTGCTGCAGAAAAAGCCGGAGCAGATGAAGCTCTTATGTTAGATATAAATGGGTTTGTTAATACAACAAATGCATGTAACTTTTTTATTGTTCGCAAAGGAGCTGTTTGGACTTCAACAGGTGATTACTGCATGAATGGCATCACACGTCAAAAAGTAATTGATATATGCGCATCAAACGGCATCCCAATATTTGAGCGTAATTTTTCTTTAGTAGACACATACAGTGCAGATGAAGCTTTTTTAACTGGCACATTTGGCGCTCAAACACCTGTTGGTATGATCGATGGCAGAGTAATAGGCAGCGGTGAGCTGGGCCCTGTAGCAAAAGAAATACGATCACTATATAAAGATTTAATTAAAGAAAAAACAAAATGAAAATTGCTATGTGGTCAGGACCTAGAAATCTTTCGACAGCGTTGATGTACTCTTTTGGATCGCGCGAAGACTTTACTGTTAGTGATGAACCATTTTATGCAGCATATCTAAATGCTACGGGTATCCAGCACCCGATGAATGATGAAATTTTAACCAACCAAGAGCAAAATCCAAGTAATGTTGCATTGCATTGTGTTGGCCCAAATCCAGAAAATAAAGAGCACTGGTATCAAAAACATATGTGCCAACATATGATTGAAGGATTTCCACTAGATTGGGCAAAAAAATGTGAAAACGTTTATCTAATTCGTCATCCTGCTCGAGTTATTGCAAGCTATTTAGTAAAACGTGAAAGGCCAAAAATTAATGATATAGGCTTTATACAACAATATAATATTTTCAAAAAATTAGGTGGCATTATTATTGATAGCAATGATATTCGAAGCAACCCAGAAGAATCGCTGCAGAAGTTGTGTGATGCAATTAATTTACCATTTGATCTACAAATGCTGAATTGGCCACAGGGTGGACATAAATCGGACGGTATTTGGGCAAAACATTGGTATGGTTCTGTTTGGGATTCTACAGGTTTTGCAGGTGCAGAGGGCCCTCTTCCAGTATTAAATGGCGATATGAAGGCTTTATGTAAAAAAGCATTGCCATATTACGAAGAGTTAAAAAAACTTTCCCTTTAAAGGCTAGTAATTCTATTTTTTAAATTTTTCACCAAATTAAGTACAATACTAGACGCATGGCAAAGCTTCCATTACAACAAAACCATGAGCAATGCAGAAGAACCAAAAGAAAAGAAAAAGTCATCAGCTACAATAAAAGCTGAAGCACGTGAAAAAAGGCTTAAAGAGCAGTTGCGTCAGAATATGCATCGGCGTAAGGCTCAAAAAAGAGCACGTAACACGCAAGACTAGAGGATAATCGCACATGGATTCAATTATCGTACAGGGCAATGGCCCAGTATCAGGAGAAATCCCTATTTCAGGTGCAAAAAATGCAGCCTTAACACTCATGCCTGCAACACTACTAACTGATGAACCTGTAATTCTTACAAACGTTCCTAGATTATCTGATATTAAGACTACAAACGAGTTACTTATTTCATTGGGGACTAAGATCTCCATGGAAGAAGATGGCCAAAAAATTACATTAACTACTCAAGAGATAACAAGTCATCTTGCCCATTATGATATAGTTCGAAAGATGCGGGCCTCAATTTTAGTTTTGGGCCCGATGATTGCAAGGCATGGTATAGCTGCTGTTTCTCTTCCAGGGGGATGTGCTATTGGTGCACGACCAGTTGATATTCACTTGAAAGGCCTAGAGGCACTAGGCGTAGAATTAGATTTACGAAATGGATATGTTCATGCAAGAGCACCTAAAGGTTTAAAAGGCGCAATTTACGAACTACCTTTTGCTTCAGTTGGCGCTACTGAAAACCTTTTAATGGCAGCAAGTTTAGCAACGGGAACTACAGTATTAAAAAACGTAGCTCGTGAACCTGAAATAGTAGATTTAGCTGATTTATTAAGATCAATGGGCGCAAATATAAATGGAGACGGATCTTCAGTTATCACAATAGAAGGCGTAACAAGTTTGCACGGCACTTCACATGAAGTTGTTACTGATCGTATTGAATTAGGCACTTATATGATGGCACCACTTATAGCAGGCGGTAAAATAGAACTCTTAGGTGGCAAACGTAAAATCCTTGAAAGCTTTTGCCAAAAACTTGAAGAAGCAGGTGCTGAAATAACTGAAAGTGAACGTGGTTTAATAGTTGCAAGGAAAAATGCTCACATTAGGGCAGTAGATGTAATTACAGAACCTTACCCTGGCTTCCCTACAGATCTTCAAGCGCAAATGATGGCGCTTCTTTGCACTGCTGATGGAAAATCAGTATTAAATGAAACTATTTTTGAAAATCGTTTTATGCATGCACCAGAATTGGTTCGAATGGGTGCTAATATTGAGGTTCAGGGTGGCACAGCGACTGTTACAGGAGTGAAAAACCTTCGTGGAGCTCCTGTTATGGCAACAGATTTAAGGGCTTCAGTTTCTTTAATACTGGCAGGCCTTGCTGCAAAAGGGGAAACTCGCGTAGCTCGTGTTTATCACTTAGATCGTGGATATGAAAAAGTTGTTTCCAAATTTCGTGCAATTGGTGCTAATATTGAACGATTAAAAGAATAGGTATAAGAATCTAAGAGTATATTACTGCGTGCAAATACATACATTTATAAATCAAAATAATTAAGGGCATAATATGCCAAATATTCTAAACACAGCCGATGAAAATTTTCATTCAGATTTTGAATCTTTACTTTTAACAAAACGTGAAGCTGATCAAGATGTTGATGATATTGTATCAAAGATCCTAGAAGACGTTAAAAATCATGGTGATAAAGCTGTTATTGAGTTAACCGCAAAATTTGACCGTTTAAACTTAACTTCAGAGACATTAGCTTTCTCTGAAATGGAAATTGACGCTGCAATTGCTAAAGTTCCAATTAAAGAACGACAAGCTCTAGAATTAGCTGCGAGTAGAATTCGCAATTATCATGAACGTCAACTTCCTGAAGATGCGTGGTGGATTGGAGAACATGGTGAAGGGTTAGGATGGCGGTGGGGCCCAGTTGAGGCCGCAGGTTTATATGTCCCAGGAGGATTAGCATCTTATCCATCTTCAGTACTTATGAATGCTATACCAGCTTCAGTAGCTGGTGTAGATAAATTATGTATTTGCGCTCCCACTCCTGATGGTAAATACAACCCACTAGTTCTTCTTGCAGCTAGATTATCTGGTGTAAAAACCGTTTATAGAATTGGTGGGGCGCAAGCTATAGGTGCAATGGCATATGGTACGGAAACTATAGAAAAAGTTGATACTATTACAGGTCCAGGCAACGCTTTTGTAGCCGCAGCAAAACGTCGGGTTTATGGTCATGTAGGAATAGATATGATCGCTGGACCATCTGAAATTTTAATTATTGCAGATAAAGATAATAACCCAGATTGGATAGCAATAGATTTATTATCGCAAGCAGAGCATGATAAAAATGCACAGTCGATATTAATAACCGATAATGAAAAGTTTGCTAAAGAAGTAATAAAGTCAGTTGAGAACCGTTTGAAAACATTAGAACGAAGAGATATTGCCGAGCCATCTTGGAATGATTTTGGAGCAATAATCATAACAAAAGACTTAGATGAAGCCATAAAATTATCTGATAAATTAGCTCCCGAACATTTAGAAATATGTGTAGAAAACTCTGAAGAATTCTCTAAAAAAATCCGTCATGCTGGAGCCATTTTTATTGGCTCGCTAACTCCAGAAGCAATTGGTGATTATATTGGTGGGCCTAATCATGTTTTACCAACTGCTCGATCTGCTAGGTTTTCATCTGGCTTATCTGTACTTGATTTTATGAAGCGCACAACTTTATCCAAAATGACACCTGCATCATTGGCAGCAATTGGACCAGCCGCAGAATTATTAGCTAAATCTGAAAGCCTAGAAGCACATGGCCTTTCAATACGAGAAAGACTTAACCAATTAAATACAGACTATAAAGATAATTAAATGTCATATTTAGTAGACATAATATTAGACGATAGCGCATTGCCAGAACCAACTCCTGAAATAGCGCAAGAAAGGCGTGTAGCAATATTTGATTTACTTCAAGAAAATGAATTCATTCTTTTAAGAGACGGTTCGCCAAAAGGGCCATATAAATTACTTCTAGGAATGCAAGATAGACGGCTTGTATTTACAGTTACTACAACTAAAGATGAACCTGCAGGACAATTCATTTTATCTTTATCACCCTTAAAACAAGTGATTAAAGACTATTTTGCTATATGTGAAAGCTATTTCAAGGCCGTCACAACAATGCCACCTTCAAAAATTGAAGCTATAGATATGGGGCGAAGGGGTATACATGACGAAGGGTCCGAACAACTAAGAGAACGTTTGGAGGGTAAAGTTGAAACAGATAAAATGACTGCACGACGATTATTTACTTTAATCTGCGCTTTACATTACAGGGGATAAATATGTCATTACCATCATCTGTATTATTTTGTTGCAATCATAACTCTGTCCGATCACCAATGGCAGAAGGCCTTATGAAATTACATGTGGGCAATAAAATATATGTTCAATCAGCAGGTGTAGCGTCTGACAGAGAAATAGACGGTTTCTCGATATCAGTTTGTGATGAGGTTGGCGTACAACTAATCCAGCACAAGGCACGTTCATTTAAAGAAATGGAAGAAATAGGTGAAGACTTAGATGGCTATGACTTAATAATTGCTCTTTCCCCTATAGCAAAAAAAATAGCTCTAGAAACTACAATGAATAATGCTGTTGATGTTGAGTTCTGGGAGATTGGCGACCCGACTGCTGAAGGTGAAACACGAGAAGAAAAACTTTCTGCTTACAGAAGCATCCGAGATGAATTAAATGAACGAATTAAAAGTAGATTTCCACTAAATAGTACTTAAAATTTATTTCGTTCCAAACATCCTATCGCCAGCATCGCCTAAACCTGGCAAAATATAACCTATTTCATTTAATTTTTCATCTAAACTTGCAGTCACAATGGGTACATCAGGGTGGCGTTCTTTCATGAGTGCAACACCTTCAGGAGTTGCTAGCAAACATAAAAATCTAATATTTGTAGCGCCTGCCTCTTTCAACATATCTATGGCAGCGGCAGAAGAATTCCCTGTTGCAAGCATTGGATCAACAGCAATTACAAGTCTTTCTTCTAAATTACTTGGTACCTTAAAATAATATTTAACTGGCTTTAACGTTTCTTCGTCTCGATATAGCCCCACAAAACCTACTCTTGCTGAAGGTATTAAATCAAGTACACCATCCAATAATCCATTACCTGCTCTTAGTATTGAAACTAATGCAAGTTTTTTTCCTGCTATAACAGGAGAACCCATTTCTTGCATAGGCGTCCTAATTGTTTTGTTTTCCATTCTTAAATTGCGTGTAACTTCATAGGCTAACAATTGGCTAGTTTCACGCATTAGCTGGCGAAAATGATTACTAGAAGTTTTTTCATCACGCATATGAGTCAATTTATGCTTAACTAAAGGATGATCTACTACGGTTAAATGCTCTTGCATGAATGCCTCCAAGGTATAAATAAAGTTTGCTTTGAATGATAAAAACTTTCAACCCCAAATACAAAAATATATTAACTAGAGTTAATATCTTTGATGTGATTTATAAACCTCAAACTTATTCAAAACATACTAATTTCCGTGTTTTCACTTGATATTCTATCAAAACTAGCACATATGCCAACACAAGGTGAAATTTGCACCTAAATAACAACATACGGAGACCACATGGCTAAAGAAGAACTTCTCGAATTCGATGGTGTCGTTGTAGAGCTTTTGCCCAATGCCACTTTTCGGGTAGAACTAGAAAACGGCCATGAGATTATTGCTCACACAGCGGGTAAAATGCGGAAAAATCGAATTCGTGTACTTGCTGGAGACAAGGTTCAAGTTGAAATGACTCCTTATGATCTTTCAAAAGGTCGTATTAACTTCCGTTACAAATAATCTAATGAACTTAATACTTGGTTCTGCATCACCAAGACGTCTAGATCTGTTGGCACAAATTGGTGTCATTGCTGACAAAGTTATAGCTGCAGATATTGATGAAACGCCACGCATTGGTGAACGCCCGAGGCCTTATGCAGATCGAATGGCTATATCAAAGTCAAAAGCAATTAAATCAACCCAAAAAGATCTAGTTCTAACTGCAGATACAGTTGTGTCTGCAGGAATTCGTATTTTAGGAAAGCCTGAAAGCGAAGCCCAAGCAGTGGAATTTTTAAACTTACTTTCAGGCCGACGCCACCGCGTTACTACCGCAGTATCTTTACGAATAGGAGATCAAATTTGGTCTCGAAATATTACAACCAAAGTAAAGATGAAAAATCTTTCTGACATAGAAATTTCGGCTTATATTCGCTCTCAAGAATGGAAAGGTAAAGCCGGTGGATACGCAATTCAAGGTATTGCATCTGCTTTTATACCTTTCATATCAGGTAGTTATTCGAATGTTGTAGGATTACCACTTACTGAAACAGCAAACTTATTAATTGGTGCAGGATATAATATTTCATATGAAAGCAGTGCGATATGAAAAAGGGTCGAATTATAGTACTGGACAAAATAAATAAAAAATCTGCTGCTGCTTTATTAGTAAACGGTCAGCTTCATGATCTTTTAATTGAAGCTAATAATAATTCACCGCAACCAGAAGCAATTTATCGTGGCCGAACAACCCTCCCCATGAAAGGGCAAAATGGTATTATATTAGATATAGGGAATGGTCAAAAAGCATTTTTACGAAATGCTAAAGGTATACCTCAAGGTACTAATATGACTGTACAGGTTGCAACCCATGCTGAGGTTGGAAAAGCAACACCTGTCGTAAATAAATTAATTTTTAAAAGTCGATATTGTATTGTAACACCTGATGCTCCTGGATTAAATATTGCACGCTCAATAAAAGATGATGATGAGCGCGAGCGCTTACTAGAAATAGTTCATGAACTATTGATTGATCGCACATCAAAATATGGATTAATAATTAGATCTTCAGCGATGGATGTCGATGCAAATGCCATATCGAATGACATTAAAACAATGCTTAATTTAGCTGATAGTATTATGTCTCAAACAACTGGAGAACCTGGCCTTATAATGCCTGCACCAATAGCTGAAACGCGGGCTTGGAGAGACTGGGTAAATCCCGATCCTGATGAAGTTGTAAAAGAATCTAATAGTTTTGAGAATATGGGTATTTGGGATCATATTGAAAAACTCAAGCAAACCAAATCAATGCTTCCAAATGGTGCATCCATGATAATTGAACCTACATCTGCATTTGTCGCCGTTGATGTTAATACTGGCAATGATTTTTCTCTAAGTGCAGGGTTAAAAGCAAATTTAGCTGTAGCTAGAGAATTACCAAAACAACTGTCTTTACGTGGCCTTGGGGGACAAATAATAATTGATTTCGCACCATCCCCAAAGAAAGATCGTAAAATAATAGAAACCGCATTAAATGCATCTTTTAGAAAAGGAAACATTGATACTATTGTGGTTGGATGGACTACTTTGGGGAATTTTGAATTACAGCGAAAACGGGAAAGAATTCCATTAACAGAATTGCTTCAAGATTAAATAAAATTCCTCAGCAAACTAGCCATACTGATAAAAATAAGTAAAATTAAACAAAATTGTTTATAGAAATTTTGTAATTTAGGTGAAAATAATTTAAACCCAATAAATATTCCAACTAGTAATATAGGGATAAATACCAACCCTCTTATTACTGCACGCATATCCATTATTCCATAAAATAGATGCCAAAAAATTGAAGTAAATATTCCAATAAATAAATACATCACAATTGCACCTCGCATTGACCGTGGGTCTCTTTCGCTTGCTAATACATATAAAGCTACAACCATTCCTCCCACAGCAGCTATACCAGATGCAATACCTGCAACAATTCCCGCAGTATATAAAGCCATACGTGTACCCAAAATATTTGGAGCAAATTTGAATAACTGTATTGATGATAGAAATAGAATTAAAAAAAGTGCAGTAATTCTAGACGCTTCTACTGGGAGTGTGACAGTCACCAATAAACCAATTGGAAGTCCAATAATTGATCCAAAAGTTAGCGCCCATACAACAGGCATATTAGCGTCACGAATACCACCACGTAGCATAACTATTCCAGCAATGGCTTCTAGAACTAGTACCATTGGTATAAGTTCTACTGTTGGTAATATTCCAGCCATGCTTGCAACAACAATTGCCGATAAAGCAAAGCCTGAAAATCCTCTAACAATTCCAGCTAAAAAAATTGCTGAAATACAATATATAAATTGAATTTCTGTTAGCTGAACAATTTCTGAGAAGTAGTTAATCATACAATTTTCCTAGTTGTTTATGTTAATTACACAAGTTAAAAATAAAAAAAGCATCAGCTATGCCAATTATTTAAGGAAGAGAATTTATGCCCTGCCCAATGTGTAATAAAGTCCAAGATAAAAAATACCGACCATTTTGTTCAAAACGTTGTGCAGATTTAGATTTAGGAAAATGGCTCACAGAGGCATACACAATTCCTGCCGTTGAGACAGATGATGAAGATAGTATTCCCACAGATTTCTCATCTAATGAAAGTAATTTGCATTAGTATGAAAATTCCTCTTGCACCATTGGATACATAATCCTAAAACGCCTCAACCCATAATGACGATTTGATCATTAGAACCCATGCCCGGGTAGCTCAGGGGTAGAGCAGTGGACTGAAAATCCTCGTGTCGGTGGTTCAAATCCGCCCCCGGGCACCATTTAATCGCTCCATATGAACAGTTTGATCTATAACCTTAACTGTTGTTAACTAAATGTTTCAATATAATCACCAATCACCAACAATCATTTTGCTTATAATACCAGAGACAACTTTTAAACCTTTTGACACTTGCATGAATCGTTTGGTTATGTTCCTCTATGTATGTTCTTCTCAAGGTGTCGGAGTTCTGCTTTTTTGCATCGCAATAATGCAAACTGAACCGAGAGACATGAGCAATAAAAGCCACAAATTTGGCAAAAGATTAAACAGGGAGACTATTATGAAAATCAAAATGTTAGCGGCAAGCGCCGTTGTGGCACTTTCATTTGGTGCGACATCTGCATCAGCTGATTGTGGCGAAGTATCTATTACTGAAATGGATTGGGCTTCATCAGCCGTTGTAACTGCAGTTGCAAACTTTTTAATGACACAAGGTTACGGATGTGACGTGCAGATTGTACCATCTTCAACAGTGCCTGCACTTACATCATTGGCTGAAACTGGCAAACCAGATCTTCTAACTGAAGTTTGGGCAAACTCCACACCATCTTATGAGCCACTTTTAGCAGAAGGCAAACTAGTTGAGTTAACCAATGTTCTTTCAGACGGTGGAGTTGAAGCTTGGTGGATCCCAGCTTACTTAGCAGAATCTAACCCCGAACTAACTACATGGGACGGCATCATGGCGAACCCAGCTGCTGTCGGTGGTAAATTCCACGATTGTCCATCAGGTTGGGCTTGTGACATTATTAATAACAATAATTTGAAAGCTGCAGGCGCTGAAGCCGGCGGCCTTGAGCGTTTCCAACACGGTTCTGGAGAAACTTTACAAACCTCCATTGCAGCTGCCTATGCAGACAAAGCGCCATGGTTTGGATACTACTGGGCACCAACTGCTGTTTTGGGCAAGTACCCAATGGTACGTGTGGAAGTTCCAGCTTATAATGCAGATGCGCATGCCTGTAACGGTGACGTAGATTGTTCAAATCCTGGTTTCTCGGCATATCCTGCAGCTAAAGTTGTAACTGCTGCTTCAGGCGCTTTTATGGACCGCGAACCTGAAGTTGCTGCATTGATGAAAAACGTTACTTTCACAAACGCTCAAATGGGCGACGTATTAGCTTGGCGATTAGACAATAACGCATCCTACGACGAAGCGGCCGTTTACTTTTTGACTACATATAAAGATGTATGGGGCGGCTGGTTGAGCGACGCTGCAAAAGGTAAATTGGCAGCTATATTGAACTAATCAAGATTAAGATTGCCCGCGGACTATTTATAGGCCGCGGGCCTTTTGACTAAGGGGAGAGTATTTATGGCCACTTACGATTGGCTCTTTAACATGTTTGGACTGCGTAATTGGTGCGATGCCGATGCAACAAAAGGTCCTATGTCTATGGCCCAACTCTTGGCCAAAACTGGCAATGCTGCTCCTGAAGCAAGCTTTACGATTGCTTTTCCCTCTTTGGATGAATTGAACAAAGCCTGTGGCCAAATTGCTCAAACACGTGATGTGATTAAAGGGCTAGAAAACGGATTTCTTGCAATTCGCCCTGCCCTTCGTACTGTTTTGGACCCAATCACTCAACCTCTCTCATGGATGCTGGATGCCACACTTTACTTATTTACAACAGCCCCTTGGTTTTTAATCATGGCAGCAATATTAATTGCAGTTTGGTATGCTACCTATTCTATCTCTGTTGTATTATTTAACGCATTTTGCCTATCATTTTTTGCGTTTGTTGATCATTTTGAACCCGCAATGCAAACCTTTGCGGTTATTTTAGTCTGTACGATAATATCTGCCTTACTCGGAGTACCAATTGGAATCGCAATGTCAAAATACAACCGTTTGCAAAAGGCCATCATTCCAGTTTTGGATCTGCTACAAACCTTACCTACCTTTGTTTACTTGATCCCACTTATATTTTTGTTTCCCATAGGAGAGTCACGTCTTTACGGTATCGCCATTGTTCTTTACGCAATAGTTCCAGTTATACGCCTTACCGATCTTGGAGTACGCTTAGTTGATAAAGACGTAGTCGAAGCTGGTAATGCTTTTGGAATGAGCCCAGCACAAAAGCTGAATAAAGTTGAGCTACCTCTTGCTTTACCTAATATAATGGCAGGCCTCAACCAAACCATTATGATGAGTCTTGCCATGGTTGTAATTGCTTCAATGGTAACTGCACCTGGCCTTGGAGTACTCGTATTACGTGGCATTCGAAATCTTGAGCTTGGTGTTGGATTAATGGCTGGGGTTTGCATTGTTCTTTTGGCTGTAATGCTGGACCGCACCTCAAAAGCTGCCCTGTCGCGTATCGACCGAACCAAAAGTGAAATGTGAAGGTTAAAATAATGACACCAAAAGTAAGTCTCCGCGGACTCTATAAAATTTTCGGTTCTAACGACCAATCAGTGCTTCATCACGCAAAAGCAGGGATGAGCAAAGAAACCCTATTACTCTCCCACCAGCATGTCATGGGCCTGAAGGATATCAATGTAGAGATGCAGGCAGGTGAAATCACAGTTGTAATGGGGCTATCTGGCTCAGGAAAATCAACACTGATCAGGCACTTAAACCGCTTGATTGAACCTACTGATGGGGAAATTTTAGTAGATGGAGTGGACATCATGAAGCTGTCTACACTTGAATTGCGACAAATGCGTCAAAACAAAATGTCGATGGTCTTTCAGAAATTTGCTCTTTTACCCCATCGCACAGTTTTGCAAAATGCAGCTATGGCTCTCAACATTCAAGGTGCTACAACATCCGATCAAGAAGACGAGGCTCAAAAATGGCTAGATCGTGTAGGTCTTGGTGGGTTTGAAAACCATTATCCATCACAGTTATCTGGCGGAATGCAGCAACGCGTTGGCATTGCTCGAGCATTGACGTCAAACTCAGACATTATGCTTATGGATGAGGCTTTCTCGGCACTTGATCCATTGATCCGTACTGATATGCAGGATTTACTATTAGAGCTGCAAATAGAACTAAAAAAGACAATTGTATTTATTACTCATGATCTTGATGAAGCCTTAAAGTTGGCAGACCACTTGGTGATTTTAAAAGATGGAGCCGTGATACAACAGGGCGAACCTCAAAGTATTTTAATGGCACCAAGTGATCCCTACATTGAAGATTTTGTATCAGATATCAACCGCGCCAGAGTATTACGAATTCGCTCCGTGATGCAAAACATTACAGAGGGTAAATTTTCTGGAGACGTGAATGCCAACGACAACCTTGAAAGCCTGATTGCAACTTCTGGCGGTGACACATCTTTGAGATATCGCGTAATGGAAAATGGTAAACCTGTTGGTGAACTTGACATGCGTGAGCTTGTCAAAGCTTTGGTACCACGAATATCAAGCTCTGAAACTGGTACGCGCTACCACTGATCAATGACACATACCCCTTGGATTATGTGTTGATATTATTGGTATAGGGAATCTATCCAACATCAATCTGAGTCCGAGACCAATATGCTCAGCGTAGTTTACAATCTCTTTCGCCAAATCGCCAGAAACTAAATTATATGCCAAAAGTTCAGCATCTTTTACATTACCAATAGCAGCAAAAGATATTATGTTAGCTACAGCACTTTCATCACCACCAAAACATTTACAATTCAATTCATGGTGCATGATTTTCCTGCGCGATTGTGTTGCAAGCTTTAAATAAAACTCTTCAAACTGGTTACTATAATAAAGACCATGATCTTCGCCAAAAGCTAATAAAAAATCTTTTTTAAGTGCTTCTCTTGTCTCTTTTGAACTTGCCATCATTCGGAAATATACAATTACAGACATCTCCAAAAGTGGTAGCTCATCCATCTGCCCAACTGGAGCACCGCCCCTAAATTCTTGATGTATAGTCATAATTCCACCCCATTAATAATAGTTTCGTGTTGACCAATCAATACCTTACTAATTTAGTCAACTATTTATAAATCTACTATTTATCTGAGCTTGTCAACACACTTGAACATTTCCAATAATAAAAAATACATTTAATTAAAAAAATAAATTTTTAATTCAAAATTTTGTCTGAAAGCAAATCAACAAATTTTCGCACCTTTAAAGGTAGAAACTGTTTATCCGAGTAAATAATGTTATTAAAACTTGGAAGCATGAGATAGCAAATTTAAGTGAAGTAAAATTTGCAAGATTAATCCGCTAATATTATAGCAATCAACTAATTAACCAACCACCATCAACATCTACTGTCGTTCCAGTTACAAACTTATTTTTAACCACAAACATAATACCTTCTGCCACTTCATCTGCTGTTCCAGCTCTCGGTATTAGATTATCTTTTGTCATATTCTCGTATAATTTTTCTCTATCAGGCCCTTTAAGGGTAACCATTGGGGTATTTATTGTTCCAGGTGATACAATATTAATTCTTATCCTAGGAGAAACTTCTTTTGCCACTGCTCGGGCCATTGCCTCTACTGCGCCACCAACAGATGAAAGTGCTATTTGTCCAAATTTACAATTTCTTCCTGGTGAACCCGATACAAGAGTAATTGAACCCCCATCAGTTAAATGCTTTGAACCATGGCGAACAACGTTTGCATATCCCCACAATTTATCAAAAGATCCTTTAAAACCATCCATATCCATTTCTAAAAATGGACCAATTGCTCGTTTTCCACCAGTAGCTGAACTTATTAAAATATCAAAAGGAGCAAGCTTTTCTAAAAGTATCTCTACACCCACTTCATCTCTCACATCACAAGCTACAAATTTAACCCCATTTGGTAATTCTGATTTTTTTTCAGATGATCGACCTATAGCAACAACCTCTGCTCCAGCTTTTTCCAACATCTTAACACTTGCTAGACCAATCCCAGATGTGCCACCAAATACTATTGCTTTTTTATTCATAAAATCCATCTGAAGTATCCTTTTAAGTTACTATCAATTTTCTCACGTTCGAGCTTTCTCAAAATCATTCCAAGCAGCTTCAAATGCATTGAAATCAAAACCTTTTTTACGTGCTGGATCCAATACCAATTTTTCTGTTTCCTGCATTTTCAAAATAGAAGCTTCTAAACCGTCTATGACGTCAATAGGAACTACAACTGCACCATGTCTATCAGCATGTACTAAATCACCCGATTTAATATTCAACCCAAAAACATTTATTGGCTGGTTAACACTGCGAACATGCACAAACCCATGGCTTGGGCCTATACTTCCAGCAACAACAGGGAAGTCTTCTGCCATATCACCTAGATCTCTCATTACGCCATTAGTAAGCGCACCTGACATACCGAAACCTTTATGGATAGTTGTATTTACTTCGCCCCAAAAGGCTCCAATGCAATTTGGATAATCCAGATCTTCAACAACTGCAATTGACGGTTTAACACTTTCTGACATTGCTCTGTAATAGCTCATACGACGCTCTCTAATTACAGAAACTGCTTCTGTAGGTGGTTCAATTGCTGCTATTTGAGCAGTAATAGCATAGCCAACAATGACACCTTTTTCATCAGAGGCAAGCATAGTACCCCTCGTGAAGTCATTAAAACCTCGCTTACCTTGGGCAACCTCTATTGCATTACAAACTGTTGGAGTATCCACAGATTGTAATAAATTTAAAAGTGATATTTTCATGTATCCTCCAGCCAACTAGCAAGCGCTATAGTTGTAATTTTAGGTTGTTCCAATGTTGGAAGATGGCCTGCATCTTCTATAATTTTTAATTTACTATTTTCTAAAAGAGTATGCATTAATTCATGACGCTCTAGTGGGCATAAAACATCATGCCTACCACAAAGTACTAAAGCTGGGCCTTTGTATGATCGTAATGTATTTTTTTGGTCAACCCGCTCTCGAAGCGCAATGGATTGACGGATAAATACATCGGGGCCAATATCAAGCGCCATATCCATGCAAAGCTTTAATATCTCAGTTTTTCTAACTCCATCAAAAAGGTAATTAGGCTTCATTTCATCACGAATAATTTCTTTGAGGTGCCCTTTTTTAATTGCATCTATTTGCGGCTGCCGCTGTTTTGCTACTTCAGGCAACTCAGCCAGTGGATTTGTGTCAAGCAATGCTAACCGCTCTACCCTTTCTGGGGCTTGAGATAAAATTTCCATTGCTACTATCCCACCCATTGAAAGGCCTGCTAATGCAAAAACTGGTGGTGTATTATTTAAAATAACAGAGGCCAATTCGGAAATTGATTCATAATCAGAAATTTGTGAAAAATGCACTTCTCTTTGCTTGGATAACTCTTTTATTTGAGGGGCAAAAAGGCGTTCATCACACATCATTCCGGGAAGAAAAACAAGCGGTGTCATGAGGCTAAGGCAGCACCTTCAGATAGAGATTTGAGCTTCGCATAGGCAATTTGTGGGTCAACAGCTCCAAAACCAGCAAAAGTACCAAACCCACAGTCTGATCCTGCAATAACTCTGTCTTTTCCTACGATATCAGTAAAACGATCAATTCGCTGCGCAACAAGTTCTGGATGTTCAATGAAATTAGTTGTCGTATCAACTACGCCAGGGACTAATATCTTATTATCAGGAATCTCAGACTTTCTATCTCTGAATACTGTCCATTCATGCGCATGTCTTGGGTTGGAGGTTTCAAATAATAAATATCCTGCATTTGCAGACATCAAAGTAGAAAACATTTTATCCATAGGAATATCACAACAATGAGGGCCTTCATAATTCCCCCAACAAATATGAATTCTAACTTTTTCTTCTGGCACATCCTTTAAAGCATAATTTAATGCTTCAACATGTGAAGCCGCAACTTTAAGAAATTCATCATCGCTTAAATCATTAAAAAGCATATGCCTTGAGAGAGCTAAATCGGGACAATCTAATTGCAGATCCAAGCCAGATGCGACAATTGTTTCATATTCTGCTTTCATGGCCTCCGCTAAAGCAGATAAGTATTCTTCCCGTGTTTTATAAAAATCATTCTGTAAAAATAACGAGATTACTCCTGGAGAGGCTGCATTCATGAAACCTCTTGTTTTTCCATTAGCAGACATTGCAGCCTTTAAATTGCTAATATCTTTTTGTAATTCCCCTTGTCCCTTTGAAGAAACTGGCCCTGTACACATTGGTCTAGCATATTGAGGCGTACCTCCGTCATTCGCAAGGCGTTCCAAAAAAGTAGGGAACATCTTAAGGTCAGCAGGTGCATTTCGGGGGCTATCTCCAGAAAAACCTGTATAACGATCCTTTACATATGTTGCATAAGAAATTTTTGAAGTTTCACCATCACTAACTATATCAATTCCAGACTCTGTTTGTTTTTTAACGGTCTCATTAACAGCTTTTGTCATTGTTTTATCAAATAATGATTCATCGTAAGAAACACCATTTTCGCGGGCAAATATAAAGTCAACAACCTCTTGAGATCTCGGAAGACTGCCAACGTGCGAAGTAAGAATTTTTGTCATAATTTTTCTCTCAAATAATGTTAAATATTAGTCCATGTAGGCCCTGCAGGGTCATCATTAGATATCACACGATACATGCTTGCCTCTCCAGCCATAGAAGGTTCAAGTATATGTGAGAATCCAGCAGGTAAAATGCATGTATCACCTGGATTCAAAGTAACTGTTTCATTTTCCCACCTTAAAAACCAATGACCACGCATTGGCATTAAAACAATTGAATGTTTAAATGTTAAGACTTCATTATGAAATGATCCTCGAGTAACAAAATCCACTTCAAAACCTGGCTTATCTGGCAAAACTGCATCTTCACCAATTACTTTTATTGGAGACTTACCTGCCAAACCCATCAAATCTAGGTAGCGTGCTACATGCCTTGGGATCACATTTATAGCGAGCGGTTCTGGCATCTTCTTTAATTTTTCGCCTGACAATACGGGCATAGGTGAAACATCTGTAGGCAGCTTTTGCCCTTTTTTGCTATCATAAAGTTTTCCATTGTCTCCCAAGATTAAACCATGATCTGCGGCATCTTGAATAACTTGTGGAGCCCATGTGACACCACCTCCTGCATCATCACCACCTAAAACGGCCATAATCATTCCATAATCTATTCCAATATTTTCAAAGCCCCGAAATATCCCAGTAGGAATATTTATTATATCACCTTCTTCTAATACTACTTCACCTGCGTCGCCCCATCTTCCCCAAAAAAATCTCCATCTGCCTTTAAGCACAAAAAAAACTTCAGCTGTGGTATGGCTATGCAAAGAGTTTCTACATCTTGGAGGTTGACCTGCTGCTCCTATATTAAATCCAGGGGTATCTTTTATATGTACATGCTGATCAGGGCTTTCAGAAACACCACCTCCAATTATCGTGAAGTTTTCTTTTTGATCACTGCCAGGAGTATGTGCGTCAATAAAGGCAGTCTTACATGGGACTAAATCTCCATATCGAACGATACGCGCTTCTATTTCTAATGGTGTCATTTTACTATCCTGTCTTCATCGCGATTTGTTTCCAAATCGAGGTTTCATCATATAAAGTATATTCACGGCGAATTCCCCATGGGCCAAATTCAACATGACTTGCTCCCATAACATGAACTTCTGCCCCAGTGGGTTTGCCAAAAGCGCCCCAACCTTCATGCTTTCCAGTCAAGCTCCATCGAATTGCAGATCTTGGAGACATCATTGGATCTTCTCGACCAATTTGATGGTCAATTGAAAATACAGACGTTGGAAATGCTGCACGTAACTTAGTCCAGAAATTATCGACACCATCTGTAGAATATAGTTCAACCCCTCCAGGATAGAATCCTGTAACTGCACGATCATATTCAGAAGGGATAACACTCAAATCAGCATTCATAATTTTATTTAAAATATCTGCATATTTAGAGCCCCATTTATTATCATTTCCATGGCCAGTATATGGCCCAACTTTATCAATTGATGGATGAAATGGTTTAATGCATTTTTCTGGGCCGCCTTCTCGAGCAATAAGATCTAAAGCATATTCTTTTGGATCCCAACCTAATTGGCGCACAACAGCTCCCTGATCTCTAATTAACCATTCATCATTAATTTGATTATTTATGGCATGACAATCAGCTATAACCCTATATCGCAGCTTTTTTCCTGTTGCTTTTCCATATACTCCATCACCAAGATGCGTTGCAGTTGTTAAGATACGATGAGAGGATAACATTCCTTCTTCAGGCGTACCTGACCAAATAACATCTTCGCCCAAAAGCCTGCGATCAGGGAATTCAGCAAGTGTTGACATAGTTGCGCCAATAACGCCTTCATTACCAAACACAATTGATCCAGGTGATCTAACTGGAATATCTTTAGAGTAATAATGATTAAGTGTAGCCAAACCTCTATCTTCCCAAATCTCTTTTGTAATTCCTAAAATATAATCAGGGAAATTTTTAAACTGGTCTGAGAAACCTTTCATGAGGTCCATCCTTTCGGTACTTTTGCAGAACTGCGAATAATCAAAGGGCTTTCAACCTTTATATGTCTTGGCTCTAGTGATGGGTTAGTAATTTTATCCAACATAAGAGAAACTGTTTCTTCAACCATAATATTTGAACGTTGGCGCATTGTAGTAAGATCATATGCAGCCAATGCAGCAGGCGGCACATCGTCGTAACCAATAACACTTACATCATCAGGAATTTTCAAGTTTAGTTCATTGCGCAATACATCCATTACAGCAAATGCCATGGAATCTTGCACAACAAAAACAGCGTCAGGATAATTTGGTTTGTTAAACATTTCTCTGGCAACTTCTTTTGCACGCTCCACAGTAAAATCGCCTAATGCATGTGCAGCTAATTGTTGATTTTCTTCCTTCAATCCCTCACGAAAACCCGCCTCACGATCTCGATGTGTTGATGCACCTTCCCAACCACCAATATAAGCAATTTTTTTGTGCCCAGCAGCTAGTAGAAATTTGGATACAGTTTTACCACCCTCAAAATTGTCAGATGTAACTGCTGAATGCTCTTTTGACTCTTGCGCTCTGTTAAAGAGCACAACTGGAACTCCTGCAGCTTCACAGCGCGCTGTAAGATCACTGGATATACTAACACTAGCAGCAATTATTCCATCTACCTGATAATCTAACAATCCATCAATAACGTGGTCAGTTGATTCACTATCATTTGATGCCATAAAAATCAAAACATGATAACCAAGAGCTTGCAAAGCATTTGAAATTTTTTCTAATGCTACAGGATAAAAATAATTGTCCAAATAAGCTACAACAAGGCCAATAATTCTACTTTTTCCAGTAATCAATGAACGTGCTAATATATTTGGTCGATAGCCAAGTTCAATAGCGGCAGCGCGAACCTTTAGCATAGTCTTTGAACTAGCGGAGGCGCCAGGTGTAAACACCCTGCTTACAGCTGATTGGCTTACGCCAGCTAACTTAGCTACTTCAAGAGAGGTGACTCTATCTACCATCAGCCTGCAGTCCAACCTCCATCAACAATCAAATGAGTTCCAGTAACCAATGATGATGCATCAGAAGCCAGATAAACAGCAGCACCCATTATATCTTCCACCTCACCTATGCGTCCAAGTTTGATTTTTTGCTTTATTAGATTAGCTCTTTCCACATTATCAAAAGTTTCTTTTGTTAGGGGTGTTCGGATAAATGTTGGGCAAATAGTGTTAATACGGATATCAAATGGGCCCCATTCAATTGACATGCTTTTAACCATACCTTCAATTGCATGCTTTGAGGCAGAATAAACCGTTCTATCAGTACCTCCAACATGACCCATTTGTGATGATATATGTATGATTGAACCACTTATTCTAGCAGTCTTCATGGCTTTTGCCGCATACACTGATAAAAAATATGCTGATTTTAAATTTAAGTCGATTACAGCATCAAAATCTTCAGGCAATGTATCAAATGCTGGATTATGCCTTGCCATACCAGCAGAATTTATAACCACATCAAAAGGATCTAACATAAGCTTCTCTAAAGCATTCAAATTTGTTTGATCTAAAGCTAATGCCTCTGCATCAAAGCCTCTGGCATTTATTGATGAAACTGTTTTATTTAGAAGATCTATTCCACGTGATACACAAATTACTTTTGCTCCAGACTGTGCCATTGCAACTGCACAAGCTTGGCCAATTCCAGAAGATGCACCCGTAACCAATGCACGTTTTCCTTTTAATGAAAATGAGGGCAATGAGGGTAAAATCATTTACTTGCTCCAATTGGGTAAGAAACATTTACTGGAACACGTGCCTTGTTAAATTCTCGCAAACGCGCAAACACGTCAACGCCTAATTGATAATAGACATCAAGCAAATCAACCAGCACCCAGTTTTCACGGATTAAGTCACCTTCCACCCTCCAAAAATCTAAACTTCTCATCGTAATTTCTTGACCTGATGGGGCAATACCCAGCCAACCATCTCCTGTAACAGTCATTTGCATATTGGGCCATCCAGTAGCTACAACATAAGGCCCGTCCCCAAAAAAATCACATGTTAAATCACCAGTCGTGCCACCTTTGCGGTCAGGCAAAGCATTGAGAAATGGAATTTGATGCCAATTCCTAAAGCCTTCTAAACCTCGCATTGAACCAATACCTGCAGGTCCATACCAATTGAAAGATGGATGCCAGTATTTCTCAGATTGCATTATTTCAGGGCCACCTTCAGAAGGGTGCCGAGATAAATTAGTTAACATTCCGATTACTACATCTAAACTATTTGCAGATTGATTGAGCGTTCGATTTACAGAAATTAACCCATCTTGGCTGGCAGGCCCAGGTATAAACAATTCACGTCCCAAACTTGGTGACATTGGCCAAGCACCTGCTTGCATCATAAGTTCTGGGATATCCCATATTGATTGAACCTCCACAATTTTGTCATCAACAAAACAATAAAACTCATGGAAACGCATGTGAACTAAATGTCCTGTTGGCGGTATGTCCAAAAATGGTGAGACAAATGTGCCAACATACGAACCACAACAACCTACCCAATATTTATTACCAGCTGTTTGTCCACTGACAAGGATTGTATCTCTGCGCTCAATATCTGGAATTGCCTCTACCAAAGGAGCATAACAATTGTTATAAAATTCACTCTTTAAAACATCACCAAACGGATGACATATGTGAATTTTTACATCTATTGAAAATGTTTTTTCAATAAAAGATCGCACAGCCAATTCATCAAAATCATACATTGCAGTTAAAAACGGCTTTATAATTTCCTGATTTTTCTGCGCGATATTCATTTATTTTTCTACTTCACGAAAAGCAGCACCTTCACCATATGGAACGTTTATGCCTCCATACCTTCGCACTCGAATATTACATTGTTCCGCATGCCCTACAAATCCTTCTAACATGCACAATCTACTCCCATATTCACCTACAAGTGTTGCAGCTTCATCAGTTAATATTTTTTGATATGAATGCGTTTTTAAAAACTTACCAACCCATAATCCACCAGTGTATCTGCCTGCTTTTTTTGTAGGTAAAGTATGATTTGTACCAATCACTTTATCACCATTTGAAACATTAGTTCGAGCCCCCAAGAACAATGCTCCATAACAAGTCATTTTTTCTAAAAACCAATCATCTCGGTCAGTCATAACCTGTACATGCTCTGAAGCTATTTCGTTGGCAACTATTAACATCTCTTCATAAGTGTCACACAAAATAACTTCACCATAATCAGCCCAGCTTACAGAAGCAGTTTCTGCAGTTGGTAATATCTTAAGCAATCTATCAATTTCATTAAGTGTATCTTCAGCTAATTTGCGAGAATTAGTTAACAAAACTGCTGGACTATTATACCCATGCTCAGCTTGACCCAATAAATCTGTCGCACATAATTCTCCATCAACAGTCTCATCAGCAATAACCATAGTTTCTGTAGGCCCAGCGAATAAATCAATTCCTACACGACCAAAAAGTTGCCTTTTAGCTTCTGCTACAAATGCATTTCCAGGACCAACAAGCATATGGACAGGTTCTATACTTTCAGTGCCAATGGCCATTGCTCCAACTGCTTGAATTCCCCCCATTACATAAATTTCATGCGCACCACCTAGATGCATTGCAGCAATGACCGCTGCATTAGGCTTACCTTCAAAAGGTGGAGTACAGGCAATAATTCTAGGAACTCCAGCAACTGTTGCAGTAGCAATCGACATATGGGCTGAAGCAACCATAGGGAACTTCCCCCCAGGCACATAACAGCCAACAGATTGTACAGGAATATTTTTATGTCCTAAAATAACACCAGGGATTGTTTCAATTTCAATATCAAGCATGCTATCTCTTTGTGCCTTGGCAAAATTTCGAACCTGTTCTTGGGCAAACTTAATATCTGAAAGTTCACGATCTGATAAGGAAGCTATCAAATCAGATATTTCTTTTTCTGTAAGCTTAAAGTTTTCAGGCGAGTAGTTATCAAACTTTGCAGAAAGTTCACGTACTGCAGTGTCACCATCAATTTCAATATTTTTTAATATTTCTTCAACAATAACTTTTGTTTTAGCATCGTCCTCAGCTCTTTCTGCATCTGGCTTACCGCTTTTAAGATATTCTATAGTCATTAATTACTCCCAATTTCAGGTGGGGTTTTCGTACCATTATCAAAAGCCTCCCAGCCATGTCCGTTAAAAACATCAATGCCTAATTGTGCAAGGACGTGAGGAAAATCAACCATTACCCAATTATCTGTAATTTTCCCATTTTCTACTTTCCAGAAATCCATATATCGGATTTGGATTTTTTTTCTTGTGGCTTCAACACCCATAAAAAGGCCTGAATGAATTGCTTCTTGGCGGCCGAATGCAGCAGCCCATTCACCCATATATAGTCGTGCTTCATCTATACAAACTTTTTCAGAAAATGCCGCTTGAAATGGTTTCTGCCAGTTTTCTTGAAATTCTTTTATTCCATTTTTCGTTCCACATCCGGCATTACCCATCCAGCTAAAGCCTTGGCTAAAAAATTCTCCAATATCAGCTATACGGTGATCATTTAGTCCATCCACCATATTTTCAATTACCGCACGAGTTTCCTCAGTTTTGGACATATCTGTATTTTGAGTTAACTCTGCTTGTTTTGGTCGTAACCCACTCATCCTTTTACAGCTCCCGCAGTTAAGCCACTTACAATTTGGCGTTGAAAAAATAAAATTAAAATAAATAATGGAGCCGTCGCTGATACCACTGCAGCAACAGCAAACATTACATTACCCTCTGTTTGTGTTGTTCCTAAAAAACTTGCAATCTTTGGAACCATTGTTTGATTAGCTTGGCTTAATAATGTGGCTGTTACAGTAAAATCATTATAAGCTAGAAGAAACGAGAATAAGCCTGTTGTTACAACTCCGGGCCACATTACAGGAATAATTACGTGGCGAAATGCCTGAAAGCGAGTACACCCATCTACCATAGCGCTTTCATCTAAGTCTTTTGGTATATTAAGAAAAAAACTATGTAACATCCATAATGTAAAAGGTTGATTTATTGCTACCATAACAATTATCGCAGTAGGAATATGCCCCCAAAGATTCCATTCAAAAAATGGAAGCAAATACCCTGAAACCAAAGTTATGTGAGGCATTGCTCTAAAGACTAATGCTAACATTAATAGATAAAATGCATATCTTTTTCCTGATCTCGCCAATGCATATCCACCTAAAGTACCAAGCGTAAGTGAAATAATAACTACAGAAAATACAATAATTCCTGTGTTAATTGCAGCTAACCAAAAACTTTTTGTAATCCACGCACCGAAATAACCACTCCCTGTGAAAGCACCACCAGTTTCGACTTGTGTTCGAACTCCAGTAATAGCGTTTGTCCAATCCGCTTTTGAGAAAAAGTCGCCTTGGACCTTAAAAGAACCCCAAAGCGTCCAGAAAAAAGGAAAGCTTGCTGCAATAATCCAAACTAAAACAAACCCCCATATTATCATATTTAAAACTGGCGAACGTCGCTGAGCTAAACTAGGCATCACACAACCTTCCTATTAAATTCTCGCCATGTCCGAATTAGAACTGGTATTAATAAAACACTTACACCAATAATAGTTAGAACTGATGTTGCTCCTGCGGATCCAAAAAACTGATCTTCGTTATTAGAAATATCATTATAAATAATCCATGAAAGTGAAGTTGCATTTGCTTGAGCAGAAAAGCCTACTATTGGCTCAAATACTCGAAAATTATCCATTAACTGGATTAATAAAATAAATATAGTCAGTGGCATTAAGTGAGGAAGAACTACATATTTTGTGCGCTCCCAGCGTGATGCACCATCTATCATTGCTGCTTCAATAGTATCACTAGGAACAGTCTGTAGCCCTGCATAAAATACTATGAAAGCAAATGGAGATGAATGCCATACGCCATAAACCATAAGCATTATCCAAGTAAGCAATGGTGATGCTTTTAAAGACAGATTTGGATCATCAAAAATTTCTTGCAGAATTGAGCCAATAATTCCTTGTGCATCAATCATCCAAAATAAAATTAAAGAACCGATGAGTGGTGTAACAATCATTGGTAGTAATGAAATAAAAATAGTTGGACCTTTCATAACCTTAGGCAAACTATTTACACCTAGTGCAATTAAAAAACCAAAAAATAAGACAAAAGGTGTGACTATAAATGTATATGTTAGAGTAAAAGCTAAAGCTCGGTAGAATGGTAAATTTAGGCTCATTGATATAAAACTTATAAAGCCTTCACTTTCAATCCAAGCCTGTTGAATTTCTTTAAATGCTAAGTGGTTTCGGTTTGTGTATGTCCCAAATCCATTAAACTTTCCAAGCGGGTTTTCTAATTTTAGTTTTTTTGTTTCTTCGACATCTATAACTAATTCTTTCTTACAACCAAAAGGTCCACAGTTTTCAACTTCATTCAAAACTGCTTCATGCTCAATATGGAGTGATTGCACGACTACTGAAACAATAGGTAACGCAATAAATAACAACATTGTTATTAAAGAAGGTAATATAAACCAAAAAAAAGTACGGTTTTTCATCTTGATCGCCAGAAATAATTTAAAATAGGAGGAAGCATTACACTTCCTCCTGTGAGTTTATTTTAAGAAACCTTTTTCTTTAGCAGCAGTAGTATAAGCAGCTTCAACATCTGCTAAAGCTTGCTCTGCACTCTCAGTACCTTGTAAGAAATCAGAAATTTCTCCACCTAGCGCACCATGTAAAGTTCCCATAAATGGCAACATTGGATAAGGTGCAGCACCATTAGCAGCAGTTTCAGAAACTCCAGCAGATGCAGGACTTGGCTTATAACCTTCAACTAACCATACAGCCGCATCATTATTTGCTTTAACCATGTCGGATGAAATTCCGTTCATTAAAGCAATAAATGTTGCCTCTGCATCTTCGTCAGATACATTTGTAGAAATACCTATGCCATCCCACCAAAGTGTAGATGCAGGTCTTGCACCATTGCCCCACAATGGAGCAGACGAAAGAACAGTATTTGAAGATACACCATCTACTGAACCTTCTCCGTCAAGTACCGCGCTTCCTCTAGAGCCCCACATTGTTGCTAATGCTAAGTTTCCAGCTTCCCATTCTGCTTGAGTAGCGTTTGAATCATAAGTTAAAAAATCTGGATTTGAATAAGCAACAAGAGATTTAAGCATATTAAGAGTTGCAACACCATGATCATTATTTATGGATACTTCAGCGGTTCCAGATTTAAATAAATCTGCACCTGTTCCCATGTACATATTCACAAATTCTTCACCTAAATTCCAACCTGCTTTAGTGTTTAAAGCAACAGGATATTCTAACAGTCCAGCACTTCGGATTGCATCAGCTGCAGAAATAACTTCTTCATAGGTTCCAGGTATATTGCTTACACCAGCTTTTTCCAACATATCAGTTCTAGTAAATAAATGTTGGGCATTAGCCATAAATGCAACAGCCATAACTTTGCCATTTACCGTAATTAATTGGCTTTTATTTAATCCAGAGCCATGCTTTGCTACCAAATCATCAAGAGATCTTACTAAACCATCATTCATCAAAGTGACTAGCGTAGAATTTGATACTATTACAGAAGAATACTGTGATGGATTTGCAGTTAGTGCTGCAACCATTATATCTTTGTGGTCTTTTGTTAAATTGGTTTCAACTGTTACTCCATTACCTGCACACTTGGCAGCTTCTGCAGTTACAGCTTGAATTGCTGGGAAATCATTTGAAAGAATGCTGACATTACCGCCAGAAATTCCACAGTCAGCTATTGCTGAACTTCCCAAAAGCGCGAACGCTCCCGCGAATGTTATTGTCTTTAGAAACATAAGTTACTCCCTATTTTTGTTGTAGATACACTCAATAGAATATATCTTTTGGACCCCTTTTTTTGGGGGATTATTTTAGGGGGCTAATCCCCTATTCGACCACCTGTTTGATCATCAAACAAATGACAAATTCTTTTTGGCACTGATATACGAACCATATCTCCTATCTGTGCACGGTAATCTTTTGCAGCTTTTACTGATACTAACTCTTTATTTACACGAACTGTAATCATTGTAGCATCACCTAGTAACTCCATTGCAAAAACTGCTGCATGAATTTCACCACCATCTTTTACAATCGAAGCATCTTCAGCTCGGAAGCCTAATTGAATAGGCCCATCCATTTTAGTAAAACCTGAAATCTTTATAAAATCGCCTTTAAAGGTTTTATTAACAATTTCACCTCGAACAAGGTTCATTGCAGGTGATCCTATAAAACTTGCAACAAATGAATTGGCTGGGTGATCATATATATCTGTGGGACTTCCTACTTGTTGAACAATGCCATCCTTCATTACCACAACTCGATCAGCAAGTGTCATGGCTTCGATCTGATCATGGGTCACATAAATAGTTGTTACCTTTAACTCATGGCTTAAGTTTTTAATCTGAGCTCTTGTCGAAACTCTTAATTTTGCATCTAAGTTGGACAGCGGCTCATCCATCAGAAATACATTAGGCTCACGAACAATAGCGCGAGCCAGGGCAACTCTTTGTCTCTGCCCTCCTGATAATTCTGCAGGCTTTCGATGTAAGAATTCATCTAATTCTACCATTGAAGAAGCACGCATTACACGCTCTTCATGTTCAATTTCAGGTATTTTACGAACTTTTAATGGAAACCTTATATTTTCATATACATTCATATTTGGGTAAAGTGCATAAGATTGGAAAACCATAGCTACATCTCGATCTTTTGGATCCAAATCATTAACACGCTTACCATCAATCATTATATCACCATCAGTAGCATCCTCTAAGCCAGCAATCATACGCATGGTAGTAGTTTTGCCACATCCAGAAGGCCCTAAAAGTACCAGAAACTCTTGATCTTTTATGGTTAAATTAAGATTATCAACTCCAACAAAAGATCCCCATCTCTTTGATAAATTATGAAGTTTTATTTCTGCCATGCATTTCCCCCTAGTAGTCTGAGACCACTTTTGCATACGTTTGCAAAAAAGATAGACTTTCATTTTTGTTTCTGCAACAATAAATTTATGTAAATAAGCCTCTTGCTCTATATTATTGATATATCGCTAAAAATAACGAAAAGAATTTATATATGTCTGGCTACCAAAGTGAAAAGCGCCTTATAATTGATTATTACAAAGCATTAGACTCAGCGCCTAGCTCTAGAATCACCCACGTTTTAGAGAGCTTTACTTCATCAAATTACATATGGCGAGGATTTCACCCCTTTGGTCTACAAACAGATATAAATCAAATTTCTGAAATATTTTGGAAGCCCTTTAAACAAGCTTTGACTAGCATGCAAAGGCGAGAAGATGTATTTTTTGCTGGTACCAATTTCATAGATAAAAATTCGTCTATATGGGTTTGCTCCATGGGGCATTTAATAGGATTATTTGATTTTCCATGGTTGGGCATTAAACCAACAAAAAAATTAACAATGCTAAGATATGCAGAATTTCATAAGGTCGAAAATGGAAAAATTTCTGAAACAGCATTTTATTTTGATATTCCACATTTAATGATTCAGGCCGGATATTCTCCATTTTCTGATCAAAAAGCAGCTCACATAATACAACCAGGGCCAGCTCCTCATGATGCACTACTTTTTTCTGACGCAGCCGTTGCTGAAAGTAAAAAAACAATGGATGCAATAAATTTTATGATTGAAGATTTAGGCCAGTGGGATAGCGGATTACCATTGGTTGAGGAACTTGCACGTAGTTGGCATGATGATATGATTTGGTGGGGGCCCGCTGGAATTGGATCGACCTATACAATTGAGAGATATGCTAAACAACATTCAGGACCTTTTCGTGCAGCATTTAGTGACAGAACTGGAACTGGTCATATAGCTCGGATATCTGAAGGAAATTATGGTGGTTTCTTTGGATGGCCAAATTTTACAGCAAAACCAACCGGTGGTTATTTAGACTTACCTCCCAGTAATCAAATTGGTGAATTTCGAGTAATCGATATTTATCGCCGCGAAGGTGATAAATTAAAAGAAAATTGGGTATTCATAGATCTATTATATTTCTTTAAACAACAAGGCATAGACATACTAAATAAGATTTAGAAAAACATAAATGCTTTTCTCTATTAACTTTTAAACAACCAAGTAAAAAGATACTTAAACTTTACTCTATATAAATGTATAATTTAAAATAAATTATTAGGCCTAGATTCATTTCAAAATTATGCTGATTGAAAAACCAACATTTAAAGCAATTGCTGATCATGCATTACTTGTATCGTTTTCAAATGATTTCAGTGAAAGCGTGCATTCTTTAGTAGTAGCCTTAGATAATTCAATTAAATCAAATCCACCTATAGGGCTATTAGAAACAGTTCCAGCAATTGTTAATCTTTTAATAACATTTGACCCATTAATTACAGATCACATAATTATCCAAAAAAGTATTTTGGATAATATGAAAAGTATGAAAAAAAACAAATTTAAAGGTACTAAAAGGGATGTGCATATTTGTTATGAAGAAACCTTTTCTAAGGATCTGGAAACTATTTCAAAAATCTGTGGATTATCAAAAGATGAAGTAATTAACGCTCACTTAAGTGGCAGTTACAATGTTCTTATGTATGGATTCTCGCCTGGATACGCATATCTGTCTGGTGTGTCTGATAAAATAAACATACCAAGAAAAACGTCAGCAATTCGTGATGTAGACGCTGGCAGTGTTATAATAGCTGGATCACAATGTTTAGTTACAACCTTAAATATGCCAACTGGGTGGTCAATAATCGGTAGATCTCCCACCTTAATTCTCAGAAATAATATTAAAAAACCATTTCTTTTTGATGTTGGTGATCAAGTAAACTTTAAACGCATCGATATTGCTACTTTTGAACAGCTCAAGAAAGCAAATCAATATGTATAAGGTTGAATTCTCTATACCATTTGCCGGCCCACTTGTTACAATTCAAGACATGGGTCGACCTGGCAATATGCGCTATGGAGTTTCAGCATCTGGCCCAATGGATAGAGTCTCATTTGAAGCAGCAAATGCTGCACTTGGAAATGAGAAAAACCAAACAGCCATAGAAATATCACTAGGTGGGCTTATTTTACAATGCAAAGAAGGGCCAATAAGCATTGCAATTACAGGGGGTAATTTTACAATTGAATATCAAGATCAAAAAATATCTTCTTGGACAGTTTTAACAATCCAAAAAGGAGAGCGGCTCTCAATTCGAGCCGGTGATGCAGGGAGTTGGGCATATTTAGCTTTCTCTGGGAAAATCAATGCAAAAAATTGGCTTGGTAGCGATGCTACTCATTCAACATCTGGATTTGGTGGTGGCTTTTTAAAATCTGGCCAAAAAATTACTATCGACAATCCATCAATCAAAGAAAATCGTATTGGAGCAATTTTAAAACCAGAATTTTATCTAAAGGGACCAATTCAGGCTGTTCTTGGACCTCAAGAACAGCATTTTATGAAGCCTTCTGTTGAACGTTTTACACGTGATATATTCGAAGTTTCTAAAAATTATGATAGAATGGGAATGCAGCTAAAGGGACCAAAATTGGAACTAAATAATGCACTTTCAATACCTTCAGAACCAATTATTCGTGGATCTGTTCAAGTATCAGGCGATTGTACTCCAACTGTTCTTCTTGCAGATCACCAAACTACAGGTGGTTACCCAAAAATTGCTACAGTAATATCATCTGACATAGACCGCCTTTCACAATTAAGAGCTGGCGATACTTTTAAATTTTCATTAATTTCAAGTTCCCAAGCAATTAATATCACTAGAAAATTTCTATATAAAAAAGAAAAATATCTTCAAAAAATCTCTGTAGCTCGAGGAACTTTAGAACAACGCCTGATGAGCGAAAATCTAATTGGTGGGTATAAATATAATTAGTTAATGCTTCACAATAATATTTTACATGTTAACTATCGATACAAAGTTTTTAGATAAAAGGAGCATTAACATGCCTAAAGGATACTTAGTTGCGAACATCCGAGTAAAAGACAAAGAAAAATTTGCATCTTTTTCAGGAATGGCTGGACCTGTTATAAAAGCACATGGTGGAAAAGTGCTTGCAAGGGGGCCAGGAGCAGAACGTCACGAAGGTAATGTTGAAGGTGTTGTCATGATGATTGAATTTGATAGTATCGATGCTGCAAGAACATTTTATTTAAGTGATGAATATCAGCAAGCCAAATCAGTAAGAGATGAATGTTCTGAAACAGACTTAATGATTATCGAAGGTGCAGATTAATAAATTAAGTTTCTGATTTACCAACAATAAGTAATTGTAAATCAGCAACATTAGTCCCCGTCGCTCCTGTAAAAATTAAATCACCAGAAATTCTTAACGCTTCATAACTATCATTATTTTCCAGCAGCTTCTTTACTGATTTTTTATTATTTTTTATTCTTGATAAAGTGCCGTTATCAACCAAGCCTCCTGCTGCATCAGTAGGGCCGTCAATACCATCAGTTCCACCGCTAAGAAAACACCATTGTCGGTCAAATAAAATTTTGTCAGCTTCAATCGCAAAACGTATTGCAAGCTCTTGATTACGACCACCCCTGCCATTTCCAATTAATTTTACAGTAGTTTCACCACCAAATGCGATTGCAAAAGATTCATCTTCTCTGAAAGATTTTATTTCCGCAATTATTTTATGCACTGCATCTTTTACATCACCTATTAAAGGATCTGCAATAATTTTTGCGCCTAAGTCTTTTGCCATTGCAGCTACACTATTAGCATTACCAGCAATTAAATTTGCATCTAAATCATTTAACCTAATACTACCAAATGATGAATTTTCTAAATATTCACGAATTCTATTTGGTAATTTCGTAAATATACCTTCATTAATTAATAATCTTCTTGCATCAGCAACAGATCCTAGAGGAGTTATACTTGGGCCACTCCCTACGACACTTAAATCATCTCCCAACACATCCGATAAAATATAACTACAAACTTTTGCTGGGTATGCAAATTTAAGAACACCCCCTCCTTTTAAACGTGAAACAGACTGTCTTACTAAATTCATTTGGTAAATATCAAATCCAGATGAAAGCAAAATTTCATTTAATTTTATTTTGTCATGTAAATTAATAGCATTTACAGGAGCAGGTAATAAAGCCGATGCTCCACCACTTACGAGCATTATGACAACATCGTCTTTTGTTGCTTTTTTCAATCTTTTAATTACTTCACGCCCAGCTAATAGCCCATCTTCACATGGTATAGGGTGGGATGCGCCCATTACTACGCATCCCTCTACTTCAATAACATTTTCAAAATTTGTAACAGCAATAGCATTATAGTTAGCATTTTCTGGTAAATTATTGATTAAACAATTTGCCATTTTGCATGCTGCTTTTCCAACAGAAACTACAATAAATTTTCCCTTTTTTGAAATAGCTGGAATAGGATTTATTTTAATCGCATTCGATAAAGCAATCTCAGGATCTGCTGCTTTAATACCAGCGTAAAATGCTTTTTCTGCATTTTCCCTGAAGGTATTTGATACAATGTTTTGAAAATTAGCCATTAGTTCGCAGCAATCTGATTAGCTTTTTCAACTAAAACTTCTGCCTGACGTATGGATGCATAATCAATAAGTCGCCCATCTAATGATACTGCACCTTTACCTTCTGAAGCAGCTATTTTCATAGCTTCAATTATCCTATTTGCTTTATCTACTTCTGACTCAGATGGACTCATTACTGTATTTGCAAGTGTAATTTGGCTTGGATGTATTGCCCATTTACCCTCACAACCCAATACAGCAGCACGTTTAGCAGCAGCAATATATCCATCAGAATCCGAAAAATCACCAAATGGTCCATCGACAGGTCGCAAACCATTTGCTCGGGCAGCCACAACCATTCTAGAGATAGCATAATGCCACATATCACCCCAATGAATTTGTCTTGCATTATCTTCATCTGGGTCGGTTAAAACAGAATAATCAGGATTAACGCCACCAATAATTGTGGTACGAGCACGAGTGCTTGCAGCATAGTCAGCAACACCAAAATGTAGGCTTTCATTTCGCTTAGAAGCTGAGGCTATTTCATGTACATTTTGCATACCTAAAGCTGTTTCAATTATATGTTCAAAACCTATCCTTTTTTTGTACCCTTTTGCATCCTCAATTTGTGTCACCATCATATCAATTGCATAGACATCCGCGGCCGTTCCAACTTTAGGAATCATAATCAAATCTAGCCTTGTACCAGCCTGTTCGACTACATCAACAATATCTCTGTACATGTAATGAGTATCCAGTCCGTTGATCCGGATCGACATAGTTTTAGTTCCCCAGTCAATGTCATTTAAGGCTTCAATTATGTTTTTTCTTGCCTGTTCTTTATCTGCTGGTGCAACGGCATCTTCCATGTCTAAAAATATAACATCTGCTGAAGATTTTGCAGCCTTTTCAATCATTTGCACGTTACTACCTGGTACAGCAAGTTCGCTTCTATTTAACCTTGCTTTTGCCGGTTCTATTGTGTGAAAACTCATATTTTTTTACCCCTATATTTTATCGTTCCTGATAGGGTTGGATTTGAAAACAGATTATTTAGGTGTTTGTCAACACATTTTTTTTACAGAAATTTTAAAATTAATTAGTTCGAAGTGCCATTCCACCTTCAGGTTCGTGCAGCTGATCTAATCGTCTTGAATAGAAAAATGATATAGCTTGTGAGCGATTTTTTATACCTAATTTTTCATATAAATTTGAGAGATGAAATTTGACCGTGTTTATCGAAATTGTCATGCTATCAGCTAACTCTTTATTTGATGAGCCATCAGCAAGTAATTGTAAGATCATTCTTTCGCGTTTTGTGAGCATAAACAATGGATCATCTTGTAGTTCGCGAACATCCATAAATGGAAAAACCATCTTTCCTGAAGCAACCGTTATCGCCGTCTCCAATAGTTCATCCACAGTTTGTTCGTCATTACAAAATCCAGCCGCACCTGCAGCTAGTGCTCTGCGCGAAACATCAAGAGAATGGTTTTGGGAATAAACTAAAATTTTTGGAGCTGATGGATTTTCACGCAAGACCTCTATAATTTTTTCTCCGCCCAATTGCGGCAAAGTCCAACAAATAATTCCTAAATCCACTGGAACACGCAAAACAGTTGATAAAAAATCTTCAGCAGTAGTGACGGTTGAAATGAGAGAAATTCTTTGATCAGATGAAAATTTCTCAGACATAGCTGATAAAATCATGGGATTCGACTCAGCTAAAACAACCTTAATTTGATTTTTTATATTAAAACTCAATTGTATAATTCCTCCAGTAAGCTATGAAAAACCTACCCATTTTCAGACACTTTTCATAGATTTAGTTAAAAACCATACCTAAGTATAGTTTTTAAACCACCCATTTGGCAAGCCCATAACGGTAGTTTAGCATGTTGTGCCATTTTTATGGATATGCTCTTTTTAAGATAACAACCAAATGGAGCGATTTAAATGACTGATAGTAATATTTTTCCACAACTTGAAATTCCAAACACACTTGCAGCGGGTCCTGGGCCTGGCAACACTGATGCGCGAGTTTTAGCAAGGTTTGCAAGTGCCGGAATAGCAGACCACATGCATGAAACAGTTTTACGAGGAATGGTTGAATGTAAATTCATGCTGCGTGATTTGTTTGGCACAAAAAATATTCATACATTTGGTGTCGCTGGAACGGGTTGGAGTGGCTTAGACTGTATGTTCAGTGCAGTTATGCCAGGCGATACAGTTGTTGCTTTTTCAAATGGTACTTTCTCAGGTATTGATGCTTTAACTATACGAATGAAAGCTGCAACTAGAGAAGAGTTAGCTAAAGATAGTTTAAATCCTACAGCAGCCAGCGTTACAGTAATTGAAATACCTCACGGACAATCAGTTACTGGAGATATGGTTGAAGCCGCTTTGAAAGAGCATAAACCAAAATGGGCATTTATGGCACATTGGGAAACTGGATCAGGGCGCATAAACGATCTTCAAGGGTTTTCAGATGCATGTGTCAAACATAATGCCTTAGGCCTTATTGATGCAGTTTCGTCATTAGGAGTTGAAGACTTTGCTATAGATGATTTTAAAGGCGTTGCGGGATGGGCTTCATGCCCACAAAAAGGCGTAATGTGCTTACCATTAACTTATGCCCCAGTCAGTTTCACAGACAAATATATTGAAGTTCTAATAGCTTCAGGAAGTTATTCCTATGTTCACCACCCAATTATGGAAGCTAGGCATTGGGGAATAGTAGACGGACAAGATGTCGAAAAGGGTGGATATCATAGAACTCATTCAGGATATGCAGTTGCAGCACTTCATGAAGCCTTAAGAATTACACTTCAATATGGTCTATCCAAAAGAGCAGATGATTATATTTTTCATGAAAATGCATTAAGAAAAGCTATAGTCTCAATGGGCTGCAACGTTACATCTAATATGACAAGTTTGTTGGTATTAAATTTACCTGAGAATATGTCAGGACGTGAAATGGAATTAGTTCAAGCGTGCAGAGCGGAAAACTTTGGCATTTGGCCAACACTGTCTTCACCAGTCCAAGTACGAATTGGCATCCTAAATCAACTCACACAATCTGCGATTACAGAAATTGTAAACCGCTTTGCTATAGCAATGAACCGAATGGGTGCAAATCTAAATATTGATAATATTAATGATGACTTAGAAACATATTATAATCAGGCGATTGCAGCACAATAGGAGAAATTCAGATGGATATTCATGAATATCAAGCCAAAGAGATCTTAAGTGATTTTGGAGTTAAAGTTCCTAATGGGGGATTAGCCTATAGCCCTGAACAAGCTGCTTATCGAGCACGCGAAATGGGTGGTGATAAATGGATTATAAAAGCTCAAGTTCACGCAGGTGGCCGCGGCAAAGCTGGTGGAGTAAAGCTTTGCTCAACTGATAACGAAATAATAGAAGCTGCTTCTTCGATGTTGGGGCGTAAACTTGTAACCCATCAAACAGGACCTGAGGGAAAAGGTATATATAGATTATATGTCGAAGCAGGTGTGCCTATTGATCGCGAAATTTATCTTGGATTTGTTCTTGATCGTACAACACAAAGAATAATGATTGTTGCATCTTCTGAAGGTGGAATGGAGATTGAAGAAATATCAGATGAAAGACCTGAGTCAATTGTTAGAGCATCTATAGATCCAGCTGTTGGGTTGGTTGAGTTTCAAGCACGGGAAATAGCATTCAAACTAGGAATTGAACCTTCCCTTACTCAATACATGGTTAAAACATTAATGGGTTGCTTTAATGCATTTCGTGATTTGGATGCAACGATGATAGAAATTAATCCACTAGTAGTGACAAAAGATAATCAAATTATGGCATTAGATGCCAAAATGACATTTGATGATAATGCGTTGTTCAGACACCCAAAAATATCTGAACTACGTGACAAAAGCCAAGAAGACCCAAGAGAAAGCAATGCTGCTGATAGAGGTTTAAGCTATGTAGGTCTAGACGGAAATATTGGCTGCATCGTTAACGGTGCTGGTTTAGCTATGGCAACAATGGATACTATTAAATTATCAGGAGGTGAGCCTGCAAACTTTTTAGATATCGGAGGTGGGGCAACACCAGAAAGAGTTGCAAAAGCATTCCGCTTGGTAAGATCAGACACAAAAGTAGAAGCTATTTTAGTTAATATTTTTGCTGGAATAAATAGGTGTGATTGGGTGGCTAAAGGTGTCGTCCAAGCACTAAAAGACGATCCAATCAATATTCCTGTAATTGTTCGGCTTTCAGGCACAAATGTTGAAGAAGGGCAAAAAATTCTTGCAAATAGTGGGTTGCCAATAATCAGAGCTGCGACACTAAAAGAAGCTGCTGATAGAGCAGTCTCGGCCTGGAAAGCTGACCAACCAACAATTACTAAACTGAAAGCAATCTCATGAGTATTTTTATTGATGAAAAAACAAAAGTTCTTGTCCAGGGAATTACTGGAAAAATGGCACGATTCCACACAAAAGAAATGATCGAATATGGCACCAATGTGGTTGCAGGTGTTACACCAGGCAAAGCCGGAGAAATAGTAGAAGGAGTTCCTGTTTTTGATACTGTAAAAGATGCAGTGCAAGCAACAGGCGCAGAGGCTAGTCTGGTTTTTGTTCCACCTCCATTCGCCGCAGATTCTATAATGGAAGCAGCTGACGCTGGTATAAAATATTGTGTAAGTATTACTGATGGTATTCCAGCTCAGGATATGATGCGAGTAAAGCGATATATGAAACGTTATCGCCAAGAAAACAGGATGGTTTTAACAGGTCCAAATTGTGCAGGGACTATATCACCTGGAAAAAGCTTTTTAGGCATAATGCCACCTCATATTTATAAAAAGGGACCTGTTGGAATAGTTGGCCGGTCAGGGACACTTGGTTATGAAGCAGCTTCACAACTTGCCACTCTAGACATAGGGGTATCAACCTCAGTTGGTATCGGAGGCGATCCAATAAATGGCTCATCATTTAGAGATATTTTGGAGTTATTTGAAAATGACCCTGAAACTACTATCGTTGCATTAATTGGAGAAATTGGTGGGCCCCAAGAGGCAGAAGCTGCTGAATATATTCGCGACCATATGACAAAGCCTGTTGTAGCATATGTAGCCGGATTAACCGCACCAAAAGGTAGAACAATGGGTCATGCAGGCGCTATTATTTCTGCTTTTGGTGAAAGTGCCAGTGAAAAAGTAGAGATATTATCTGCAGCTGGAGTAACAGTAGCTGAACATCCCTCAGTAATCGGCGAAACAATTGCTAATTTAATGTAAGAGGTCTCTCAATGACAAAACCAAAAATACTTGTATCAAGACGCTGGCCTCAGGCAGTTGAGGATGTAATGAAACAAAAATATGATGTTACATTCAACATATCAGATGAGCCACTTTCAACCACTGCATTTAAAGAGGCCTTATCAGTTTATGATGCTATTTTACCAACTGTGACTGATAAAATCAGTTCTGATGTCTTTGAAGTAAAAAATCCACGTACAAAAATTTTTGGTAATTATGGTGTAGGTTATTCACACATAGATATACCGGCTGCTAAAGCTGCTGGTATTACGGTTAGTAATACTCCAGATGTATTATCTGATTGTACGGCTGATATTACATTAACTTTAATGTTAATGGCTGCAAGGCGCGCCGGTGAGGGTGAGCGAGAAGTAAGGAGCGGCAATTGGTCAGGATGGCGACCTAACCATCTAATAGGAACACGAATAACCGGAAAAACATTGGGTATTATTGGTTATGGACGTATTGGGCGCGAAGTTGCAAAACGAGCTCACTTTGGTTTTGGCATGAAAATCATTGTTCAAAATAGATCAAAAATTAATAATGATGTTCTTATACGAACAAATGCTCAACAAGTTGATAATCTTGATGAGCTTCTTGAAAAATCTGATTTCATTTCGCTTCATTGTCCTGGTGGAACAGAAAACAAACATCTTATAAGTTCAAAGCAATTTAAAAAAATGAAAAATACTGCAATTTTGATTAATACAGCTCGAGGCGAAGTTGTTGATGATGAAGCTTTAATTTCAGCACTTAGAGAAAATCAAATTGCTGCAGTTGGATTAGATGTTTTTAATGATGAGCCAAATATAAACCCAGGTTTATTAAAATTTCAAAATGCTATTTTACTTCCTCATTTAGGCAGTGCAACTCAAGAAACACGTGAAGCTATGGGTTTTCGAGTTTTAGATAACATTGCAGATTTCTTTGAAGGTAAAGTACCCAGAGATCGGGTTGCATAATGGTAAGTCAAGTTCATACATTATCTATAGAAGTTGCCAAAAAAGCTGAAATATTTGGTAAAAATACACATTACAGTAGTTGGTTACGACATTTATTATGGACACTATTATGTGAAGTCGCAGAAAGACGGGCACCAGATATAATTCCTGTTTTAGCAGATAAAAATATTCTTAAAGAAACAGATAATGATTTGAGGCAAAATTTTCTTCATGCAACGAACATATGGTTTCACTTATTACGAATTGCTGAAGAAAATATCTTAGTTCGCGCTCGACGTAAGATCGAAAGTGAACGCGGGCAAGATGCAGTAAAAGGAACTTTTGCTAGCACTTTTAAACGCCTTAAAGAACATAATATTGATTTAAGTAAAATTCCTAATGATGTTTTCAAGACCCAGATTTCCCCAACTATAACAGCTCATCCAACTGAGGGGAAAAGAGAAACTATACTTGACATACACAGAAGAATTTACCGTGCAATTGTTGACTTAGAGTCAACTCGTTGGACCCCATTTGAACGAGAAAAGCATATTGAGAATTTAAGAAATGAAATTGATATGCTTTGGCTAACAGGAGAACTTCGTTTAGAGAGGCCAACTCCTGCTGAAGAAATTAATTGGGCAAATAGATTTTTCAAAAATGCAATTTTTCAGGCTCAAATAGATGTAGATGAACGGTTTAGAAGAGCGTTAGTTGGCATTAAACCTATTAAAGAAAAAATTTTCCCTTCAATACAATTTCATTCATGGGTTGGCGGTGACCGGGATGGCCACATAAAAGTGACTGCACAAATTACTAAACAAGCAATAACTGCAAACAAAAAAACTGCGATCGATGCAATAAGAAATAAATTAAATACTGCAATAAAAAATATCTCTGTAAGTGCCTATAGTCATTCTTTTGATCAAAATACTCTAGTATCTCTTTCAAGCATTGTTATGAGGTCTGGCATGTTACAATACATTTCCAAACGTAACCAAGGTGAGGTATTTCGCAAGTCATTAACAGCAATGGATTTCCGCCTTGAAGCAATAATTAATCCAAGAAATGGTGCTATACCATATGCTTCATGTGAAGAATTTAGAAAAGATATAGATTTAATTGATAAGATACTATCTTCTGCTGCCAAAGAAATCTCAAATCAATATATTAGACCTATTCAAGCGCTTCATTCAGCATGTGGCTTTAGGACTATGTCATTAGATATTCGACAAAATAGTGATGTCACAACTGATGCTATATCTGACATTTGGTCACATCTTAATTTAGAAAAAATTGAATACGGGACTAATGAGTGGTCAATAAGAATTCAGAACGAATTAAAATCTGCACAAATAATCAACCCTAAAGTAGGAGATTTAAAAGAAACTACTTTTGAACTACTCGAATTATTTTCAGTCATAAAAGAGTCTAGGAATAGTGTAGATCCAATGTGTTTAGGTTCATTTATTTTATCAATGACACGCTCAGAAGATGACTTATTAGGAATCATGTTGATTGCCAGATATGCTGGACTTTCATCAGGACCATCAGGGTCTGACATAATTGACCTAAAACTTGTTCCATTATTTGAAACAATCGACGACTTACGAGCAGCACCAAATATTTTAAAAAATTATCTTTCTATGCCAATAATAAAACGCTCAATGAAAGAATTTAATTCATCTCAAGAAATAATGTTAGGCTATTCTGACTCAAATAAGGATGGAGGATTTATATGTTCTACTTGGGAAGTAAATAAAGCTCAAAAAAATATTGTCAGTGTCATGAATGACATTGGAACAGGTGTAAGCTTTTTTCATGGCAGAGGTGGATCAGTAAGTCGTGGAGGCGCACCAACTGGAAGAGCAATTGCAGCACAACCTGCAGGAAGTATTGGAAAATGCTTTAGAATAACTGAACAAGGAGAAGTAGTTTCATCGAAATTTGCAAACCGTGGAACCGCAACACACCAACTTGAATTACTTACATCATCTGTACTTTTTCATCAAATATATTCCAATAATGAGCCTGAGTTAGTAGCAACTCCAGAGTATGATGAGGCATTAGAAGCTTTATCAGGAGTTTCTCAAGCTCATTACCGAAATCTATTGGAGACAGATGGTTTTATAAATTACTTTGAACAGGCTAGTCCAGTAAAAGAGCTTGCTAAACTCAATATTGGATCGCGCCCACAAACAAGGTTTGGGGCTTCATCATTAGATGACTTACGAGCTATTCCATGGGTATTTGCTTGGTCTCAAAATCGTCATCTAATTACTGGATGGTATGGTTTTGGCTCAGCTATTGAGACTTTTAGATCATACCGTGGTGAAGCTGGCGACGCCACATTAAAATTAATGTTCAGAGAAGCTAGAATCTTTAGATTAATAGTTGATGAAGTTGAAAAATCAATTTATTTAACCGATCTAGATATAGCCAAAAAATATGCCGAATTAGTTAAAGATAAAACTACGAGAGATCAAATCTTTAATAAGATTAAAGATGAATATAGACGTACAGTTAATATGTTAATCTGGCTAAGCAAAGATAAAACAATTGCAAAACGTTTTCCTATTTTACAATCTCAAATCAAACGTAAAGATCCGTTATTACAACAATCCCATGCTTTACAAGTTTCATTACTTAAAGAGCACCGAAAATCGAACACCAATGAACACATTTCACCATGCCTGTTGCAAAGTATGAATTGCATTGCAACAGGACTAGGTTGGACAGGATAAACAAGGAGTGATAAAATGAATAATACAGTACGAGATGCGGGCTTTTTCACAGAAGAGCTATCACAACGAGATCCAGAGCTATTTGGCTCCATAACATCTGAGTTAGGTCGTCAACGTGATGAGATAGAAC
>CAJJAY010000011.1 GCA_905182285.1 uncultured Amylibacter sp.
GTATTAGTCGGTGGAGCTCCACTAAATGAAGAATTTGGTAAAGCTATTGGTGCGGATGCATACTGCAGGGATGCTGCTGTTGCTGTTGAAACCGCAAAAGAATTTATGGCTAGAAAACATAACCAACTTAGTACGTAATTTAATAAAATAATTTGTTTGGAATATCATTATATGCATTCAGATGATTATTTAAAAGATTTTTGCATAGAAAACATTATGCCAAAAAATAATAAAGTATTAATAATTGCTTGTGGAGCTTTAGCTCGAGAAATAATAAGCTTAATAAAGCTAAACAATTGGCAACATATTTCATTAACATGCTTGCCAGCAAATTATCATTTATATCCTGAGAAAATTACTGGAGCTGTCGAGGCTGCAGTTTTGAAATATAAATCAGATTATAAAAGTATTTTTATAGCTTATGCAGATTGTGGAACGGGTGGTTTATTAGAAAGTAAATGTAAAGAACTAGGAGTGGAAATGATAAAAGGCCCCCATTGTTATTCCTTTTTTGAAGGTAATGATAAATTTTCTAATAATTCTGAAAATGAAATCACTGCTTTTTATCTTACTGATTTCTTAGTAAATCAATTTGAAGCATTCGTATGGAAACCTATGGGATTGGATAAACATCCTGAACTAATTGAAATGTATTTTGGTAACTATACTAAATTGATTTACCAAGCTCAAACAAACAACAGTAAATTGGATAAAAAAGCTAAAGAAATATCAAATAAAATGAATTTACCATTAGAGAGAAGATTTACTGGATATGGCGATTTAGAAGCTGCTCTTTCAATATTGTAGAGTTTTATTTTGTCTAACTACTTTAGGATCCTACATAATTAGATCTTGATAGGCCATATTTAGCCATTTTTTCATTAAGCGTCCTTCTAGGCAAAGACAGTTCTGCCATTACTGATTGTATCGATCCTTTATGGCGTCTCATTGTATTATCAATTAACATTCTTTCAAATGCTTCAACATGTTCTTTAAGTGGTTTTGCTAATGCTTTCTCATTATTTGCAACATCATTGTCGTTTGTTGGTAGCATTTCTGTAATAGAATAACTTCCACGACGGCTTTGTAGCACTGTTCTCTCTGCAAGATTTATTAACTGCCGAATATTACCTTCCCAATTAGCTTGAAGTAATTGAGCTGCATCTTCTGCTGCAACTGCAGGTTTTTCACAGCCATATTCATCAGCAAAATTTTCAAGATATCGATTAAACAACAGTAAAATATCTTCACCACGTGACTTTAATGGTGGTGGTATAATTTGCATAGCTGCCAATCTATAATATAAATCCTGACGAAGTACATTTTCTAATGTTAATGAAATTTCTTCTGTATCATTAGATATTGCGATTATACGTAATTTTGAGCCTTCATTTCCAAGGTCATATTTAGTTATGAGTGCTAATAGTCGAGCTTGAACTGAACCAGGAATACTTTCAATATCTTCCAAGCATAACGTACCTTCTAATGAAGAATCTATTAATGAGTCTTCATCATTATTCTCTCCAAATAACCTTCGAGATAATTCATCTTCTGTATAAGCCGCACAATTAACAGTTATAAATTTTTTACCTTGCCTTGGGCCACAAGCATGAAGAGCATGTGCAATAAGGCTTTTACCAGTACCGGTTTCACCAGTAATTAAGACATGACCATCTGCTTGGGCTAAATCAAGTATATCTTCTCTTAACCGACCCATTAATGCTGATGTTCCCATTAATTTTCTTAATAATACTGTGCCATCTGATAATTCTCTTCTTAATGTTCTGTTTTCTAATGTTAAAAACCTCGTCTGAACTGCACGCTTTGCTAAGTCTGCCATTCTTTCAGGATTAAAAGGTTTCTCAAGAAAATCATAAGCGCCAATACGCATAGCATCGACAGCCATTGAAACATCACCATGTCCTGTTATTAAGATTACTGGAAGAGCATTATCAATTTTTTGTAGTTTTTTTAAAAAAGAAATTCCGTCGGTACCAGGCATTTTTATATCTGAAATAATTATACCTGGATAATCTGGGCCTATATTCTTTAATGCTAAATCCGCACTAGCGTATGTTATAGTTTTATAGCCAGATAATCCTAACCATTGTGATATACTTTCGCGCATATCTTGTTCATCATCCACAATTGTGATTGATATTTGATTAGCCATTTGGTTACTCCAGATCTTTATTATTTTCTACTATTTGTGGTAGTTGGAATTCAAAGACAGCACCACGGGGCGATACATTTCTGGCGAATAACCGCCCATCAAGATCTTTAGCAATCGAAGAACTAATGGCTAATCCTAATCCGACACCTTCACCTGGTTTCTTTGTTGTAAAAAAAGGTTCAAACATTTCATCTAGATTCTCAATCCCAGGTCCATTGTCTTGAATTGTTAATGTCGCCATTTCTCCAGCGGTTAAGGATATTTGCAAATACCTTTCTGTTTGACCTTTCATAGCATCAAGGGCATTCCTCAATAAGTTTACAATGACTTGTTCTAACCTAACAGGGTCTGCTAAAACTTTAACTGGAATTTCTGGTAAAGATTTTGTTATTTCAACTGATTGCTGTCCTAGCTGAGGCGCCATCATTGCAATTGAAGTATTAATTGAGTTTATGAAATTAACAGGAATTAGATCGTCACTACCTTTACGAGAATATGATTTTAATTGTTGTGTAATAGTACCCATTCGCCCAATTAGATCATCAATTCTTTGAAAACTTGATAAAGCTTCCTCAGAACGTTTACGGCTAAGTAATAGTTTGGCTGCTGCCAAATAAGTTCTCATTGCCGCTAATGGTTGATTTAACTCATGGCTAACTGCAGCAGACATTTCTCCAAGTGCTGCTAGTTTTGAGGATTGTTCAAGTGATGCTTCCGCTACCTGAAGGTTTCTTTCAGCTCGTTCTCTTTGAGTTATTTCTGTTGATAACCTATCATTTAATGCACGTAACTCTTCACTTTCAGCTTTAAATAGAAACGATTGTCTTGTTGCTCTTCTAGAAAGAAAATAGAAACCCAATGCTAAAAGTAAAGCTAATGCTGTAATGCCTAATGCTAGTACACCGTTAACCTTTTCCCGTACAGATTGAAATGGTGTTAGGTAGGTAAGTCGCCAACCTTGGAATGGAATTGAAGTATCAAGTCTATATAAAGCTTGGTCTTCAATATATGCATCAACTTCTGAACCATTCCAGTCACCTGTGGCCCTTATAGCCCTTTCTAAAACTGTTAAAGTGGGCTGTGATAGAAGTGCAGTTTCTAATGATTGATTTAAAAACCCTTGATCAGTTGATAAAAGTACTATTCCTTTTGAATTTGTTACCATTATTGTCGCATCATTTGCAGACCATGTTGTAAAGAGGTTATCAAGTCCAACTTCGACAACAATTACCCCTAATATTTTTCCTTGAGATTCTAGTTTTCTTGAATAGAAAAAACTTCTACGTCCTTTCTCGTTATCAGAGATTGTAAAGACTGTTCCAGATTTTCTGATTGCGTTGAAAAAGAAGTCTTGGCCTCTTAAATTTTGACCTAAATCTGAACGATCAGAAGATGCAACAATTCTGCCATACCTTTCTAATAGCGTAATAGACTTAACTCTTATTTCATCTGAGAAAGTTATTAGTCTTTGACTTGTTAATTGGAAATCCTTTGTATTTATATCTGAAATTAATCCTGTATCACGGGACAATAGAAGAGGGACCACTGAAACCCTTTGAAGTTCAGATATTAGACGACCTGAGTATAATGATAGTTCTCTTTCTGCCTCTGATCTTTTTACCTGACTATAATTTTGTGTTAGATATAAATTTGATAGGAGGATTATAATTATTACTGAGATGATTAATAAAAACACACCTAATCGAACAATAAGATTAGGCCACCTGCGTGATGGTTCATTTGATCTATCAGTTAACATAAGTATAAACTTAAAGTGATAGATGCTATTGGTCTAGCTATTAAGTTTATATTTTAACTATTGTTAAAATTAACTTGTCACCAAAGTTTCATAGATGCTTTGAAATAATCTATTACCATCTATTCCACCGAGCATTGGATCATTTAGTCTTTCTGGGTGAGGCATCATACCTAAGACTCTACGATTTTCTGATAATATTCCAGCAATATTACCCATTGAACCATTTGGATTATCAACATAACTAAATGCAATACGGTCATGGTCTTTTAATTCTTTGATAGTATCCTTATCAGCATTATAATTTCCATCATGATGAGCAATTGGAGTGTTTATAATTTCATTTTTGGAATAGCATGATGTAAAGTTACTTGATTGAGTCTCAACCTTTAATTGTATGTTTTTACATATAAATTTTAAATTTGAGTTACGCATTAATGCTCCAGGGAGTAACCCAGATTCAGTTAGCACTTGAAATCCATTACACACGCCAAGAACATATCCACCATTATTTGCAAATTCAATTACTGCATTCATTATAGGTGATCGAGCAGCTATTGCACCACATCGAAGATAATCACCAAAAGAAAAGCCACCAGGAATAGCAATTAAGTCTAAATTTCCTGGAAGACCACTTTCTTTATGCCAAACCATTTTTACAGGATCTTTTTTTGTAGTAAATCTATTTAATGCAACTGCCATATCGCGATCACAATTTGAACCAGGGAACTGAATCACAGCAGCTCTCATTATAAGATTTCCACAGAATAGTTTTCAATAACAGTGTTTGCTAATAATTTTTCACACATATCTTCGACTTGTGATTTAGCTTTTATTGGGTCATTTTCAGTTAAATCTAATTCAATAACTTTACCTTGCCTTACTTTGTCTACACCTGCAAAACCAAGTGAACCAAGTGAGTGTCGAACTGCTGCGCCTTGGGGATCTAATACACCGGGTTTTAATGTAACATTTACGCGTGCTTTCATTAATTTACTCCACTAATTTTGGGCCAGTTGAGCCCCCATTTTTAGGTAAAATACCTAGTCTTTTTGCTACTTCTGAATAAGCATCCGTCAGACTTCCTAAATCTCTTCTAAATACATCTTTATCTAATTTTTGATTTGTTTCAACATCCCACAATCGGCAGCTATCTGGACTAATTTCGTCTGCCAGGATTAGGCGTTGCATATCGTCTTCATACTGCCTTCCAACTTCAATTTTGAAATCCACCAATTTAATTCCGATACCATACATTAATCCAGCTAAAAAATCGTTTACTCGTAATGCTATTTCACGCATATCATCAATTTCATGAGATGTAGCCCAATTCATTGCTAATATATGTTCTTCTGAAACCAAAGGATCACCCAAGGAGTCGTCCTTTAAACAAAACTCAACTATCGGCCTTGGTAAGGTTGTACCTTCCTCGATGTTGAACATTTTAGAAAACGATCCCGCGGCAACATTTCTGACTATTATTTCTAATGGAACAATTTCTACTTTATGCACTAATTGTTCCCTCATATTTAATCTTTTTATAAAATGAGTTGGTAAACCAATTGTATTAAGCCCTAACATAAAATGCTCACAAAGAAGGTTATTAAGCGCACCTTTTCCCTCTAATGTATCTTTTTTAACAGCATTAAACGCAGTAGCATCATCCTTGAAGTACTGGATGATTGTTCCTGGTTCAGGACCCTCGTACAATGTTTTTGCTTTGCCTTCGTAGATTTTTTTGCCGCGTGCCATATTTTGGCCTCCGATCGTATGAGAATCTAATGACTTTATTCGTTTCTATATAATTAAATGATAAGCTTCGAACAAGAACTGTTGTCCAAAGCTTATCCATAAAAATTCAAACATTAGATTAATGGAAGTTATTAGATATCAGAATTAAATACTCTCGAGAAAATAGTATCAACATGCTTCGTGTGATATTGTAAATCAAATTTGTCTTCGATTTCCTGAATTGTCATTACGGACATAACGTCTTTGTCTTTTTTTAATTCTGTCATGAAATCTGCACCTTCTTCCCAAACCCTCATAGCGTTTCTTTGAACCATTTTATAGCTATCTTCGCGTGAGCAACCTTTTTGGGTTAACGCTAATAATACTCTTTGAGAATGTACTAAGCCTCTAAATTTATTCATATTTGCGATCATATTTTCCGGATATATTACCAGTTTATCAATCACTGATGTAAGTCGTGATAGTGCAAAATCTAATGTTATAGTAGCATCTGGGCCTATGTTTCTTTCAACCGAACTATGAGAAATATCTCTTTCGTGCCACAAAGCAACATTTTCCATAGCAGGCACTACACACATTCTTACTAATCTTGATAAACCTGTTAAATTTTCAGTAAGAACTGGATTACGTTTATGTGGCATGGCTGAGGAACCTTTTTGTCCCTTTGAAAAAAATTCTTCTGCTTCAAGAACTTCTGTTCGCTGCATATGCCTTATTTCAATGGAGATGTTTTCAATACTAGATGCAACAACTCCTAATGCCGCAAAAAATGCTGCATGCCTATCCCTTGGAATAACTTGAGTTGAAATAGGCTCAATTTCTAATCCCATTTTATTACAAACATGCTCTTCCACATATGGGTCAATATTTGCAAAAGTTCCAACTGCACCAGATATTGCACCAGTTGCGATCTCCATACGAGCTTTTTTTAGTCTGTTTAGATTTCTATCCATTTCAGCATAGAAGCGCGCAAATGTAAGCCCCATTGTAGTTGGCTCAGCATGGATGCCATGTGAGCGCCCAATTCTAATAGTGTTTTTATGTTCAATTGCACGCTTTTTTAGGGCTTTTAATAAATTATTTGTTCCATCTATAAGGAGATCTGATGCTTTTACTAATTGTACATTAAAACATGTATCTAATACATCGGATGATGTCATTCCTTGATGAACAAATCTTGCCTCTTCACTACCAATTATTTCAGATAGATGAGTAAGAAATGCTATTACATCATGCTTTGTAATTGCTTCTATTTCATCGATGCGTGCTACATCAAACTTAACATCTTTTGCTTTCCATACCGCTTGGGCAGACTTTTCTGGAATTACACCAATTTTTGCCTGAGCATCACAAGCATGTGCTTCAATCTCATACCATATTCTAAATTTCGTTTCAGGAGACCAAATTGCGACCATTTCTGGTCGAGAATAGCGAGGGATCATTGCACATCCTTTAAAAGTTATAAATATATAAAATGCCTCTTAAACTGCATTCAGATAAAGAACAAGCATAGCCAATTAGTAAATCTATTTATTTGTATTTTGGTTTAATTTTAAAAATGTTAATGAAATCACAAAAAATCATTTTTATGAAAAATATTTTCAGCATGTAAGTCCATATAAATTTTCATCCAAGCTGTATAATTTTCAGGATTATTTTTAATATCTGATATCAGCTGGGGGAGTGATAACCATTTTATTTCCATAACTTCATCTGGATTAAGTTTAAATGGGTGATTTAACTGACACTTTCCTACATATATATCAACAATCTCGTGTTCAATTAAATCTGGTGGAACATTTGACCGGTACTCCACTGTATTCCGCTTCTCCAGAGTAATACCCGTCATGCCTAATTCTTCTTTGAGTCGCCTTTTTGCTGATATATCTATATCTTCATTCCAATATGGATGAGTACAACAAGTATTTGTCCATAATCCTGGTGTATGATATTTTGATAAAGCTCTTCTTTGTAATAAAATTTTACCCTTGGATATAATGAAAATTGAAATTGCTAGATGTTTTAAGCCTTTTTTATGCACCAACATCTTTTCAATGGGCTGTAACTGATCATTATCGTAAGCGGGTATTAGTATTGTCATTTTAAATTGCCATATGAAGAAAGTGTTTACATAAAACAATAGTGTTAATTGCAAGTCCAGACTAATCATCCTTTTCATTTATTAAATGTCATATTAAACCGTAACAAATGAAAGGGTTTTAAATGGTATTAGCAACTCAAAAGCAAAAAGAAGAAGTAGAAAAGTGGTTTTCAAATTTAAAAAACGAAATTTGTATGTCTTTTGAAGATATTGAGAATAACCAATCCACTGGTCCTTATTGTGATCTCCCGTCAGGAAAATTTGAAATTACTGAAACCAAGAGAGATGGAGGAAATGGTGGTGGAGGACTAATGTCAGTCATGAGAGGAGGACGTGTTTTTGAAAAAGTTGGTGTTAATATTTCTACAGTTTATGGAAAATTAAATCCCCTTATGCAAAAATCTATGGCATCAAGAAAAGAAATGACAGGTATAGAAGATAATCCTGTTTTTTGGGCCTCTGGAATATCTCTTGTAGCGCATATGAATAGTCCAAAAGTACCAGCTGTGCATATGAATACTCGTATGTTTTGGACTCCAGTTGCTAGTTGGTTTGGTGGAGGAACTGATCTTAATCCAATGATTGAAGTAACTGAAGAAACTAAATTCTTTCATAAAGTCTTAAAAAAAACTTGTGATAAATATAATCCCGAATATTATCCAAAATATAAGAAATGGGCTGACGAATACTTTTTAATAAAACATTGGAATGAGACTCGTGGTGTAGGCGGAATATTTTTTGATGATTTGAACACTGGCAATTGGAATGCTGATTTTAATTTTACAAAAGATGTAGGGAAAGCATTCCTTGCTGCTTATGTTCCGCTATGCAAAAAAAACCAAGGGAATAGTTGGACGGATGCTGAACGTGAAGTGCAATTGATAAAACGTGGAAAATATGCAGAATTTAATTTGGTTTATGATCGCGGAACACATTTTGGACTTCAATCAGGCCATGATCCAAGTGCAGTTTTAATGAGCTTGCCACCTGTTGCAAAATGGCCCTAAAAACTAATATATTTTATATGTCTTTTAAGTAGTGCCCAAATTAAACTGGGCACTAAAAAAATATGTTTATTCAGCTGCTTCTAAATATTCATCCATAGGAGGGCAGGAACATATCAGATTTTTGTCCCCATGTGCATTATCTACCCTGTTTACTGGAGCCCAATATTTATCAATTTTAAATGATCCCGGAGGAAAACACGCTTGTTCACGGCTATAGGGTCTATCCCAATCGCTTACTAAATCGCTCATAGTATGAGGAGCATTCGATAATGGATTGTTATCTTTAGGATATTTACCATTTTTAACTGCGTCTGCTTCTACTTTAATGCCTAACATTGCATCGCAAAATCTATCTAATTCGGCTTTTGGTTCGGACTCAGTGGGTTCAATCATAAGCGTGCCTGATACTGGGAAAGACATAGTTGGAGCATGGAAACCACAATCTATTAGTCTCTTTGCAATATCATCAACACTGACACCATCATCTGCCATAGGGCGAGTGTCAATTATGCATTCATGTGCGACACGTCCAGAAGGACCTTTAAATAATACATCATAGGAGCCCTTCAACCTTGTCGCAATGTAATTTGCGTTTAAAATTGCGTACTTTGTTGCATTAGCAAGACCTTCTGATCCCATCATTAAACAATATGCCCAGGATATTGGTAACAAACTTGGAGAACCATATTGCGCAGCAGAAACTGCTCCAGAAGTATTCTGACTAGAATGGCCTGGCAAGAATGGTATTAGATGCGATTTTACGCCAATTGGGCCCATTCCTGGACCACCTCCACCATGTGGAATGCAGAATGTCTTATGTAAATTTAAATGAGATACGTCAGATCCAATCTCACCGGGTTGAGATAATCCGACCATTGCATTCATATTTGCACCATCCATATATACTTGACCACCATGATCATGGGTAATCTTGCAAATTTCTCTAACACCTTCTTCAAAAACTCCATGTGTTGATGGATAAGTTATCATTACAGCTGCAAGTTTTTCATTATGTTCTGCTGCTTTAGATTTAAAATCTTCAATATCAATATCGCCATTTTGTGCTGTAGAAACAGTAATAACTTTATATCCAACCATTTGAGCACTTGCTGGATTTGTACCGTGAGCAGACATAGGGATTAAACATATGTTACGCTCTTCTTCTCCATTTGATTTATGGAAAGCTCTTATAGTCATTAATCCTGCATATTCACCTTGTGCGCCTGAGTTAGGTTGCATTGATATTGCATCGTAACCTGTTATTTCACATAGCTTTTTTGATAGATCTTTTATCATAAGGTCATAACCCGCCATCTGATTTTTTGGTGCAAATGGGTGGATTTTAGAAAATCCCTCCCAAGAAATTGGCATCATTTCAGCTGTAGAATTTAACTTCATTGTACATGATCCTAAAGGTATCATAGTCCTATCAAGTGCTAGATCTCTATCTGCTAAACGGCGCATGTATCGTGTCATTTCTGCTTCAGAGCGATTCATATGGAATATAGAATGTTCCATATATTCAGATTTTCTTTCCATATCTTTAGGTAAGTTATAGACAGACTTAGAAGGATAATTATCTGGAGAAAGCCCAAAAGCACGCCACACAGAAACAAGTGTTGTGTCAGTTGTCATTTCATTTAAAGAAATTCCAATTTTAGTTTTTCCGACTGCTCTCAAATTTATATCTTCATTTAATGCAGACTTGATTACAACAGATTGTAAACCACCTACATCAATAGTTATTGTATCAAAAAATGTATTTGGATCAATTTTAAAACCTAGTTTTTCTAGCCCAGCGGCAAGTTTCGTAGTTTTTAAATGAATCCTTTGCGCAATAGCTTTTAGTCCAAGTGGTCCGTGAAATACACCATACATTGAAGCCATTACAGCTAATAAAGCTTGAGCAGTGCATACATTTGAAGTCGCTTTTTCGCGACGTATGTGCTGTTCACGAGTTTGAAGTGCAAGGCGATAAGCTTTATTTCCATGGCTATCTATTGAAACCCCAACTATTCGACCAGGCATGCTCCTTTTGAACGCATCTTTAGTAGCCATATATGCCGCATGTGGACCCCCGTTACCCAATGGAACACCAAATCTTTGCGTATTTCCAACAACAATATCTGCTCCCATTGCACCAGGTTCTTTTAGTAATGTAAGTGCTAAAGGATCTGCAGCCATTATCGCAATAGCTTTTGAAGAATGCAGTTTTTCTATAATCGAGGTAAAATCCCTAATGTGGCCATAAGTGCCTGGATATTGAAAAATTGCAGCAAATACATCATTTTCATTAAGATCATCTGGTGAACCAATTATTAATTTAATTCCTAACGGTTCTGCACGAGTTTTTATTAAATCAATATTTTGTGGATGGCATGCTTCATCTACAAAAAAAATAGTTGATTTAGACTTTGAAACACGTTGAGCCATTGTCATTGCTTCTGCACAAGCGGTCGCTTCATCAAGAAGTGATGCATTTGCAACTTCCAAACCAGTTAAATCAATGATCATAGTTTGAAAATTTAATAATGCTTCTAATCTACCTTGAGAAATTTCCGGTTGATATGGCGTATATGCTGTATACCAAGCAGGGTTTTCAAGAATGTTTCTTTGTATTGCGGGTGGAGTAAAAGTATCATGATAACCTTGTCCGATTAGAGAGGTGACCACACGATTCATTTTGCTGACATCTCGCATATAATTTAAAAGTTCCGACTCTGATAAACCTGGAGTATGTTTTAATGGTATTTTCTGACGGATATCTACAGGAATTGTTTGCTCGATTAAATCGTCAAGATCTTTAGCTCCAACTATATCTAACATTTCTGTAGTTTCTAAAGGAGAAGGCCCAATGTGTCGTCTATTTGCAAAATCATATGGTTTATAGTCAGTAATATTATAGCTCATGATACAGTTTCCATTTTAGCCGATTAATTCTTTATAAGCATCTTCATCCATTAAATTATCAATTTCAGATGGATCTGTTAGCTTCATTTTAAAAAACCATGCAGCGCCAAGCGGATCATCATTTACTAATTCAGGTTTTTCAGTTAATTGTTCGTTAACTTCTATAATCTCACCATCAAGTGGAGCAGTAATATCGGAAGCAGCTTTTACACTTTCTATTACAACAATCTCATCGCCTTTCGAAACAGATGTACCAACATCAGGCAATTCAACGAAAACAAGGTCACCTAAAGCTTCTGCAGCATGTTCTGTAATTCCAACTATTACATGGTCATCTTCTTTTAGTAGCCATTCATGATCTTCTGTAAATTTCATAATTATCTCCTCAATTTGAACGTTTAAAATTTAATTTAGTAAAGGGCAGGGATGTGACTACAGCTTCCATTCTTTTGCCTCTGATTTCTGCAAATATTTTTGTATTAACTTTTGTATAACTTGTCTCTAAGTAGCCCATTGATATTGCTTTTTCTACAGTAGGCCCAAAACCTCCTGATGTTACTCTTCCTATTGGCCTTGTGTCATTTGAATCTTTAAATAATTTAACACCTTCACGCATGGGGGCTCGTCCAGTTGGAACAATTCCAACTCGCTTTATATCAGCACCATTTGAAATTTCATTTAAAATTCTTTTGGACCCAAGAAAATTACCACATCGAATTCCATTATTGCGACGTTTTTTTGAGATTGCCCAATTTAATCCTGCTTCAGTAGGTGATGAATTTTGATCGATATCATGACCATATAAGCATAATCCTGCTTCTAGTCTCAAACTATCTCTAGCACCCAAGCCGATTGGTAATACATCTTCGTTGTTTAGTAAGTGTTCTGTAAATTCATTTACATTCTCATTTGGTATTGATATTTCGAATCCATCCTCACCAGTATACCCTGATCTGGATATCCAGACTTCGAAACCTTGTAATTGTATTTTTAATGTATCCATAAAATTCATATTAATTATTTGATTAGAAAATTCAGAAAGAACTTTTTCAGCTTTTGGACCCTGTAATGCTATTAATGAACGGTTCTCTAGTACTTCTAATTTACAATTTTCACCTAAATTCTCTCTTAGATGTTCAATATCAGTTTTTTTACAGCCAGCATTCACTACCAAAAATAAATGATCACCTTGATTTGACACCATCAAATCATCGATAATACCGCCGTGATTATTTGTAAAAAAACCGTACCTCTGTTGATATTTTGGTAAATCAATAATATCAATTGGGATTAATTTTTCTAATGATGCTGCAATATCTGATAGATTTCCATTTTTTGGTCTAATAATTATTTGTCCCATATGACTCACATCAAATAACCCAACTTTATTTCGCGTATGAATATGCTCTTTCATTACACCTGTAGTGTATTGAACTGGCATTTCGTAACCTGCAAAGGGTACCATTTTTGCGCCAAGCGATATGTGCAATTCATATAGAGCTGTTTGAATAATCTCAGCCATATTATCTCCATAATTAGCTGAAAAATCAGCACTGTTTAGATGAACGTAGTTCACCAATAGTGCCTCCTCTGTCGTGGTTGCCTGAGATCGCTATCCCTTCGGCGGACACTAATGTGTCACTCTCCAGAGTTTTTTGTCGAATTCGGTCCTTTTGCCTGAGAGTTTCCGAGGCGGTTGCTCCTTCGGCCCTGAAAGTCAGTGTCTCCCAGATTCGATTTATATTAATTAAAACTGTTTTTTAATAAAATCAACTTTTAAAATTTATTACATAATTAATTTTTTTATATCTATGCGAATTTTTAAAATATATAATTTATTTAAATGCTTAATTTAAATTGTCACTTTGCAATGAAGCTATTGACCTTGATTATAAATATAGGGCTTAATTGACCGATTGTTTAGGGAAAAACTGTGGATAATAATAAATATACTTTAGTTGCTGAAAATATCCATAAAAGCTTTGGTAATTTACATGTGCTGCGTGGATTATCTCTTAAAGCAAAAAAAGGTGATGTGATATCCATACTCGGAAGTTCTGGTTCGGGGAAAAGCACGTTTCTGCGTTGTATTAACTTTCTTGAAACACCTGATCTAGGTCGTGTTTTTTTAGATGGTGAAGAAGTAATTGTTGAAAAAAATAAAAATGGTAAACCATTAGCAATTGACTCAAAACAAATTCAACGACTTCGAAGTCAACTTGGTATGGTGTTTCAAAGTTTTAATCTTTGGTCCCATATGACAGTTTTGCAAAATGTTACAGAAGGGCCAATTCAAGTATTAAAATTAAGTCGAGAAGACGCTGAATTCAGAGCAATTAAATATCTTAAAAAAGTTGGTATAGAAGATAAAATTAATTTTTATCCTAGCCAATTATCAGGTGGGCAACAACAAAGAGTTGCAATAGCTCGTGCTTTAGCGATGGAGCCAAAAGCACTATTGTTTGATGAACCTACAAGTGCATTAGATCCAGAATTGGTTGGTGAAGTTTTGCGTGTGATGAGAGATCTGGCCGAAGAAGGTAGGACTATGATTGTTGTTACACACGAAATGGGGTTTGCCAGGGAAGTAAGTGATCGTATAATGTTCTTACATAACGGCCTGGTTGAAGAAGAAGGAACACCAACCCAGGTGTTTGAAAATGCAAATTCTGAACGTTGTCGAGAATTTTTGGCGAGTTCATTATAGTCAAAATAAGGAGAAAATTATGACTTTAACTAAACTAATAACAGGAGCAGCTTTAATTGCTGCATTTGCTTCATCTGCATTCGCAGATGGTCACACTATAAGAATGGGTACAGAGGGTGCTTACCCTCCATACAACTTTGTAAACGATAGTGGCGAAGTTGATGGCTTTGAACGTGAAGTTGGAGATGAACTTTGTAAGAGAGCAAATCTTACATGCACTTGGGTAGTAAATGACTGGGATTCAATTATCCCTAATCTAGTATCAAGCAATTATGATACAATTATTGCTGGCATGTCCATAACTGCTGAACGTGACGAAGTAATTGACTTTACCGCAGAATATTTCCCAGCTGATCCTTCTACTTATGTTGCTTTATCTGGTGCATCTGACGATGTAACAGGTGGTATTGTTGCTGCTCAAACATCAACAATCCAAGCCGCATATGTTGCGGATTCAGGCGCTACTGTAGTTGAATTTGCTACACCTGAAGAGACTGTAGCAGCTGTTCGCAATGGAGAAGCTGACGCTGTATTAGCGGATGCCGCATATCTATCAGATATTGTTAAAGCATCAAATGGTGAATTATCTGTTGTAGGTAAGCCTGTTGCAATTGGTGGTGGAATTGGAATGGGAATTCGTGAAAGTGATGGAGATCTCAAAGCAACAATGAATACAGCCATTGCATCAATGAAAGCAGATGGATCATTGGCAAAGTTAATAGCAAAATGGTTTGATGGTCGCTCAGTAGAGTACTGAGTATAACTAATTAAAATTACCAAGGCGCCATAAAGCGCCTTGGTAACTTAAGGTATATATATGTTTGATTTTTGTATAGATCCCCAAAATCTAGATGGGTTTTATTGGTGGTCTTGTTACCTCACAACAGGAAAACATATTAGTTTTTACACAAGCTTTTTTGTAGTATTTGCATTATTAATAGTAACAGTTCCTCTAATTTTATTATTTGGCTTTTTGGGAGCTATTGCTCGTCAGTCTAGAATATATCCTATTAGAATATTTGGAATTACGTATACCTCTGTTGTGCGTGGAGTACCGGATATTATATTTTTTTTATTTGTTCCAATAGCTTTAGATCAAGGTATTGAATATCTAAGGCATAAATTTAAATGTTCAGAATGGGTAGAGCCAATAAGGCAAGGTAACGATTTTGTTGTGTGCCAAATCGCTAAAATGCCAATGGGATCTTCTGACCAATGGATCCACGATACTTATGGATTTTTTCTTGCAGCATTAGCTTTCTCAATTGTATTTGGTGCTTTCGCCGCAAATACAATAAATGGAGCAATAAATGCAGTTCCACCTGCACAAATAGAAACTGGTGTTGCGTATGGAATGACTCGTAAGCAAATTTTTATACGCATTCAATTGCCACAAATGTGGGCATATGCTCTTCCAGGATTATCAAATCTATGGATGATTTTAATTAAAGCAACACCCTTGTTATTTTTATTAGGAGTACAAGATATAGTCTATTGGGCTAGAGAACTTGGTGGCACAAAAACTGCAAGGTTTACATACCCTCATTCTGATTGGAGGCTAGGGTATTTTATAGTTTTATTAGTCTTTTATTTATTTTTATCGTGGGTAAGCGAAATATTCTTTAATAAACTTACTTTAAAAGTTAGTAAGGGGCAGGCAACTTTAAACGGAACAGTTGGTGGAACTATCGACTATATTTCTGTAAGCGACGATGAAGTGAGAAATTCATGAGTTGTCTACAAACATTGACTGATTATGGTTTAAGATCAATTGGGCAAGGTGTTCGGGGTCTACCAAAAAGCGATATAACTCTATGTGATCAATTTGTTTTAATCGGTTCAGGAATGATTTGGAATGTATACTTTGCAATAATTGCACTATTTTTTGGTTTTTTTGCAGCAACTGCTATAGCTTTCGCAAAAAATAGTCCTCAAGCAATTTTAAGAGTGCCATCTTCAATTTTTATATTTATTTTAAGAGGTTCTCCCTTATTTATTCAGTTTTTTATTGTTTATGAAACTTTTGTATTATTTCCTAAAATTGGCATTGATCTAAACCTAATATTTATGGAAATTACAGTAGAGACAAGATGGCTAACTCGAGCATGGCTTGGAGCTTTAATAGTACTATTTTTAAACACAACGGCATATAGCGCACAGATATTTTATGGAGCTATACAATCGGTACCACTTGGTGATATCGAAGCAGCTCAAGCCTTAGGATTAACGAATAAACAAATTAATAAACGGATTATATGGCCTACGATGTTAAGACTAGCATGGGCATCTTATACAAATGAAGCCATTTTCTTATTTCACGCAACTGCACTCGTTTTCTTTTCAAGCTTTCCTGCATGGCAGCAAAAAGGAGACGCACTGTATTATGCAAGTTATTTTGCTGACAAGACTTTTAATCCATTCGTTCCGTATCCAATAATTGCTATGTATTTTATTATTTTTACAATAATTATTATTCTAATTTTTAACTCTATAAATAAAAAATTAAATAAACATCTTTAATTGTTAATAAGCTTTGTACTTTCTCGAGCTTTAACTTCTACGCTAACTCTTATTCTTGTCGGGTCTGCTTCCCTATCTCCATTTATACGCTCCAGAAGAACACTGGCAGCTTTTTTTCCAACTTCATTTGGTCGCATTCTAACAGTTGTAATACTTGGAAAAGAAGATTCTGAACTCGAAAAATCACCAATGCCAGTTATTGAGATATCATTTGGAACATTTAATCCTCGTGATTGGGCAGCATAAATCATACCTCTAGCTATGACATCATTTCCTGCTATTATGGCTGTTGGGTGATTATAATTATCTAAAAGCTTAATGGCACAGTTTCTAGCATCACTGACAGAATATTCAGTTTTTATGTTCCAATATTCTGGTATTATTATTCCTTTTTTATTTAAATATTCAATAACACCAATTTTTCTGTCTCTCGCACGATCATTTTCTTTTACATTTGGAAAGGCGACAGCAATTTTAGTATGACCTAACTCTGTTATATGCTTTGCTATTTCTGCTCCAGCCTCTTTATTTTCACCACCAACACAAGAGATTTTTGAATTCTCCTTATAATTCCACATCGAAACAACTGGGACATTTCTTATATCTAAAAGGTTATATGTTTCATCAGAATGGTCATGGCCTATTAAAGCAACTCCCTCAACTCTATGCTCAAGAAGACTTCTCAAAAGAGTGTACTCATCATTCAAATCATAACCATTTGTTGTAACAAGCATTGTAAAACCGTGTTTTCTCATTTCTACAGAAAAAGCTTGGATTAAATTAGAAAATATTGCGTTATCCAATGTGGGAACAATTAATCCCACTGTACCACTTCGCTTTCCTTGAATGGCTTGAGCGGCTCTATTTCTTATATAACCAGTTTGTGAAATAGCTTTTTCAATTCTTTTTCGCGTGCTCATTAAGACTTTATCTGGGTGATTGAATGAACGTGAAACTGTTGCAGGTGATACACCTGCTTTGATGGCTACATCTATTATATCTACATTTGTATTTTTTTTCATGTTTTAAACTTATACTAAATGAAAACGTTTGCATAACTATTTTCATTAGTTAAAAAAGAATCACTATTAGGAGATTTATTCATGGATTTCATTTTTTATTTTGGTGAAGTTTTCACATTAACATCAATGCTTTTACTCATTGGTGGAACAATCGGTGGATTAATAATGGGTGCAACACCTGGTTTATCTCCTACAATGACTGTTGCGCTATTAATACCTTTTACATTCAATATGACCCCAGTTCATGGTTTAATTTTATTGGGAGCTGCATACACATCAACTGTAGCAGGTGGCGCAGTAAGTGCTATTTTATTAAAAATACCAGGTGCACCTGCAAATATTGCTACGACACTTGATGGAAACGCAATGGCAAGAAAAGGTGAGGGGGCTAAAGCATTACAATTATCTTTTATTTCATCATTAATTGGTGGAATATTTGGCGTATTTTTATTAATTTTTTTAACTCCAGTCTTAGCAAAGATGGCTAATTCTTTTGGATATTCACATACTTTTTGGCTTGCAATCATTGGAGTTACAGTAATTGGATCACTTGAAGCGGGATCTGTTGTTAAGGGATTGCTATCTGGTTGCATTGGGATGTGGTTAGCAACAATAGGGTTTGATGATATACAAGGCGTTAAAAGATTTGTTTTCCATCCTGCATTAGGGGGTGGTGTTAACATTATCCCAGCATTGATTGGTTTATTTGCAATACCACAAGTTATAACTATGTTTGCAAAAGGTCGCTTTCAAACAGATATAAAACAAATTACTGTAAAAAAACATCCAATTTCACAAGCATTTAGAGAAGTTTTTTCAAGAAAACGAGCACTTGCAATAGGAACTAGTATTGGATCAGTTATAGGCTTAATTCCAGGCGTAGGAGGTCAAATAGCGGGCTTGTTAGCTTATGATCAAGCTAAGAAATTTTCGCCTGAAAAAGCAAAGTTTGGAACAGGTCATTCAGAAGGAGTAATAGCTGCTGAATCTGCTAATAATGCAATGGTGGGACCTTCTTTAGTTCCATTATTAACATTATCAATTCCTGGCAGTCCAACTGCTGCCGTTTTGTTGGGTGGATTAATAATACATGGAATATTTCCAGGCCCAACTTTATTCCAAGACTATCCAGAAGTGATTTGGCCCTTCATTAATTCAATGCTTATAGGCCAAATATTAATGTGTATATTTGGTATTTATATAGCTTCTTTAGCAGCCCGAGTTGCGCAAGTACCACAATTTATTATGGCCGCTATAGTTTTAGGTCTTGCAGCATTTGGATCTTTTGCAGTGCAACAATCTATGGGTGACGTTTATGTAATGGTTGTATTAGGAACCATGATGTATTTTCTTGAAAGGTTTGGTTTTTCTGCAGCACCATTAGTTTTGGGTTTAATTCTTGGACCAATTGCTGAAAGTAATTTTGTTACAGGTTCATTAATTTCAACTGCACAAAACGGACCATTCATATACTTTTTTACAGGTGGACTTAATATTGTGTTGGTTTCAATCGTTATATTATCTGTTGGTTTTTCAATTTGGTCTGAAATCACCGCTAAAAGGCAAGAAACATGAATATTCTCCAACATAAATTATCTTCAGGATTTGTTGCATGTATTGCTATAATTGTTTGCTATATTAGTTTCACAAGACAACCTACAGATGCATATTTATTTCCACGCGTAATTTCAGTATTTTTTTTGGGATTAGCATTATGGACATTTATAAAAGCTTTACTAGGATTATCGAAAGTTGGAAACGGTCTTTCATTAACTATGTTTAAAAATATGTTTCCAGGCATATTAATTTCATCAATTTATTTATTTATAGCAGCAAAATCTCTTGGTTTTTATACAGCCACAACAATTGCATTTTTTCTACTTTTAATAAGTTACGATCCTGCGCCACATACGAATTTAAATTCATGGACAAAAAGGATAATTATAACGGCATGTTTTATTGCCATTATGTATACACTCTTTGCGAAGATCTTAGTGGTCTATACACCGCGAGGAATGTTCATTTAGCTGTATTAAACAGCATCAATCTCTAGGGAGGAGAAGAATATGAAAAAGATTATAGCAGCATTAGCAATATCGCTAATTGGTATATCAGGAGCTGTGAAGGCAGAATACCCTGAAAGACCTGTATTATTAATGATACCATATGGAGCTGGGGGAGCAACTGATTTCCAGGCTAGAATTGCTACTATTCCAGCAGGAAATGATGATATGCTTGGTATGCCTGTAGCGATAATTAACAAACCAGGTGCTGGCGGACGTGTTGGTTGGAATTGGTTTGCAAATGATGCAGAAAAAGATGGATACACAATGGGTGGATATAATGTTCCACACTTTATCGCTCAATCTATAAAAGGTGGCGTCGATTATTCGACTGATAGTTTTGAACCAATAGCTAACTGGGGATCAGATCCAGCTGTATTTGTTGTTGGCAAAGACAGTAACTTTAATTCTATGGAAGATGTTGTTGCTTTTGCAAAATCTAATCCAGGAAAATTAACTTTTTCAGGTGCTGGATTATTTGTAGGACACCATATAGCTGCACTTCAAATTGAAAAAGCAGCTGGAGTTAAAATGCTTTACATTCCAAATAAATCTGGTGGAGCAGGTGCTATGAAAGCTGTAATTAGTGGAGAAGTACTTGCGGGTGTTAATAACTTATCAGATGCGTTCCGTGCTCAAAAAGCAGGTACAATAAAGATATTAGGTGTTGCTGATTTAGAGCGTAACGCATTTTTACCAGATGTACCAACAATGATGGAGCAAGGATTAGATGTAGATAACACTTCAGTTAATTTTAGAGGTGTAATGGTACCAAAAGGAACTCCTCAAGCTGTGATTGATAAATTGGCAGCAGTTGTTCCAGAAATGTTTAAACACAAGCGTGTTGCACAAAAAATGAAAGCTGGTGGTTCACCAATGAAAATAATGAATAGAGCTGAAGTTTTAGATATGTGGGCAAAGCGTCAAACAACTTTAGAAGATCTTCTAAAAGGTCTTTAATTATCAATATAGAGGCAGGAATTATTTCTGCCTCTATTAAAATATAGGAATAATATGTCAGATAAATCAGACATTCAAATAGTTGATGCAATTATTGAAAAAGCCAGTATTGCTCAATTAGAATTTGAAAAAAATGGTTCACAAAAAGCTTATGACATGGCTGCTCAAGCAGTAGGGTGGGCAATAATGGAGCCAAGTAGAAATAAAGAGTTAGCCGAATTGGCAGTTTTAACTACTGGCTTAGGTAATGTTAAAGATAAAATAATAAAAAATCATCGCAAAACTTTAGGATTACTTCGAGATATTTCAGACGTAAAAACGTTTGGGATCATTGAAAATAATGAAGAAAATGGAATAATAAAAATTGCCAGAGCAATTGGGGTAATTGGCGCAGTGGTTCCTTCTACTAATCCAATAGCAACGCCTGCTAATAATATAATTAATGCATTAAAATGTGGTAATGCAATTGTAATATCACCTTCTCCAAAAGGTATTTCTGGATTTGAAAGACTATTAAAATACATACATCTTGAATTTGATAAATTAGGAATAAATAAAGATCTTGTACAAATGGTTCCTGCGCCAGGCACAAAAGAAAAAACACAACAAATGCTTGAAAAAACTGATTTGGTTGTGGTTACAGGTTCACAAAATAATGTTCGAAGAGCCTACACTTCTGGGACTCCTGCGATTGGAGTTGGAGCTGGAAATGTTACAGTTATTGTGGACGAAACAGCTGACCTTAAATCAGCAGCAGAAAAAATTGCAGCTTCGAAAACATTTGATAATGCAACCTCTTGTTCGTCTGAAAATTCACTAATTATTGTAGATGAAATTTATGATGAATTTTTAAAAGAGTTGAAAAATGTGGGATGTGCTATTCTTCCAAAGTCAATGGAAGGCCACGTAATTAATCGTTTGTGGCAAAAAGGTAATTTAAATCGAAACGCAATTGCTCAAGACTCTCATAAATTGATCGATGCACTTGATTTAAGTAATTTGGTTGGCAAAGAAAATGAATTTATTGGAATAGAAACTGAAGGAATTGGTGAAAATTTTCCACTTTCTGGAGAAAAGTTATCACGCGTTATTTCTATTTATAGAGAAAAAGACTTTGATAATGCGCAAATAAAAGCTGGAAAAATGCTCAAACATTATGGGGCAGGCCACTCTGTAGGAATTCATTCAAAAAATAAAGATAGAAGTTATAAATTGGCCATGAATTTACCTACTTGCAGAGTTATTGTAAATCAAGCTCATTGCTTTGCTACTGGTGGATCTTTTAACAATGGAATGCCTTTTTCTCTTTCAATGGGTTGTGGAAGTTGGGGAGGCAATTCAATTGATGATAACTTACATTGGAAACATTTTTTAAATATTACAAAAATAGTAAATGAAATCCCAAATAATGAACCTTTAGTTGAGGATATTTTTAAAGAATATTGGGATAAGGCTGGAAAATGAATTTTACTCCCAATTTTAAACCAGATGGTACAATTTGTGACTGGTTAAATAAACATGCCGAATTATCACCTGATAAAATATGCTATCAATTTTCTAATGGAGATAGTGATTTAACATGGTCAGCTTTATTTGATAAAGTAAACAAAATTGCCAAATATCTTGTAAAATTGAATATAAACAAAGGTGATAGTATAGCTATTTGTATGTCTAATGGACGTCCTGCATTGCAAATATTTTATGCAATACTTTATGGAGGATTTCGAGTTACTCCTCTAAATTTAGCCGCAGGACCTGCAGCACTTGGGCATGCAATTTCGCATAGTAAATGTAAACATATTTTTGTTGATGATCCCCAATTAGAAACTTTAAATAATGCACTTTTAGAGACTGATACAAATCCTAAAATAATTAACGTATCCAATTCGTTAATTGAAGAAACTGATCCTAGCATTAAGCTTCATAACATAAGTCCCAGTGACCATGCATTACTTATGTATACTTCTGGAACCACTGGAGTACCAAAAGGGGTTATTCATACTCATTCCAGCCTATTAGCAGGTGGCTGGACTACAGCAGTAGCGCATAATCTTCAGTCATCTGATAGAGCCTTATGCGTACTCCCACTTTATCATATTAATGGCTTGTGTGTTACTGTTATTGCGCCATTAATTTCTGGCGGCTCTAGTGTTATTTGTCCAAAGTTCTCTAATTCAAACTTTTGGACAGATTGTGAAAAATTTAAAATAACTTGGTTTTCTGTTGTTCCTACAATTATTTCTCATCTATTGCATGGAAAGAATGATCCAAGTGAAATTACAAAGAAACGTTTAAGATTTGGACGATCAGCATCAGCACCACTGGCGGTTGATACTCAATCTAGCTTTGAGAAAAGGTTTGGTGTTCCAATAATTGAAACTATGGGTCTTACAGAAACTGCAGCACAGATTTTATCTAATCCGTTACCACCTGGGCAAAGGAAAATTGGCTCTCCTGGGATAGCCTTTGGGAATAAAGTTAAAATTGTTTTACCTAATGGAGACGACCAAATAAATAATACTATTGGAGAGATAGCAGTAAAAGGTCCAAATGTTATGTTAGAGTATCTTGATAATTATGAGGCCTCACAAAAGACATTTACAAATGATGGTTGGCTTCTGACAGGTGATTTAGGTTACATTGACAATGATGGATATGTTTTTGTCTCAGGGAGATTAAAAGAACTTATAATTAAAGGTGGAGAAAACATTTCGCCCAGAGAAATAGATGACGCCCTTTATGCACACAAAGATGTAATTGAAGCAGCTGCATTTGCTATTCCATGTGATATATATGGTCAACGTATTGAAGCTGCTGTGAAATTAACAAAAAACAGTAAAGCAATTGAAGCAGAATTTTTAAATCTTTGTTATTCTAAACTAGGTAAATTTAAAGCTCCTGACAAAATTCATTTTATGGATGAGTTACCAAAAGGTCCATCAGGAAAGATTCAGAGAATAAAATTACTTGATGTAACTGATGGGCTGAACAAAAATAAAGTTTACTAATTATTATTAAATATGATTCTAATCTTTAAAAAATTTTTTAGTATTTTCATATATTATAATTGAAACTTAAGAAAAAAATATTTATTTGCCTAAAAATGTATCATATTTTTATGGTTTTTGAATAAAACCCCTAGACACTCAGCTATTTCTGTTCAACATTAATATCTTGATAATTAGTTAAGATTATAGAATCTATGACTTAATTAAATAAATGTTTTGGGAGAAAAAAATGAGAAAATTACTTTTAGCGACTGTAGCTTCTGCAGCTATGGCAACTGCAGTATCTGCAGATGATGTTAAAATCGGAGTGTTCCTTGGATTTACGGGTCCTATTGAAAGCCTAGTAGCTCAAATGGGTCCAGGGGCTGAAGCTGCTATCGCTGAAGTATCTGCTTCAGGTGCATTCATGAATGGTTCAACTGTTACTGCTATTCGTGCTGACACTACCTGTGTTGATGCTGGTGCCGCAACAGCAGCCGCAGAAAGATTGATTACATCAGATAAAGTTTCAGGAATAGTCGGTGGAGACTGTTCTGGTGTGACAACTGCTACTTTAACAAACGTAGCAATGCCAAATGGTATGGTTATGATTTCGCCATCAGCGACATCACCAGCCTTATCAACAATTGAAGACAACGGGTTGTTTTTCCGAACAGCACCATCTGATGCACGCCAAGGCGTAGTTATGAGTGAAATCATAATGGAGCGTGGATATAATTCAGTTGCTTTAACATATACTAATAATGATTATGGAAAAGGTTTAGCTGATGCATTTGCGAGCGCATTTGAAGCTGCTGGTGGAGAAGTTACAATAAATGCATCTCATGAAGACGGTAAAGCTGATTATTCTGCTGAAGTAGGCGCATTAGCGGCTGCCGGTGGTGAAATATTGGTTGTTGCTGGTTATTTAGATCAAGGTGGTAAAGGTATCATTCAAGCATCACTAGATACTGGTGCATTTGATACTTTCGTTCTTCCAGACGGAATGGTCGGAGACTCATTACCTGAAGCAATTGGTACAGACTTAGATGGTTCATTTGGTCAAGCCCCAGGTACAGACAGTGAAGGTGCTGCAAATCTAGTTTCTATAGCTGGAGATTCATTTGATGCAACTTCACCATTTGCTGCTGAAAGCTATGATGCAGCAGCATTGATTTTGCTAGCAATGCAAGCTGCTGGTTCAAAAAACCCAGCAGATTATAAAGGTAAAGTATTTGATGTAGCAAATGCGCCTGGTGTAGAAATCCTACCTGGTGAACTTGCTAAAGGCATGGAAATCTTAGCTTCTGGTGGAGAAATTGATTATGTTGGCGCTTCAAACGTTGAATTAATTGGTGCTGGTGAAAGTGCTGGTAATTATCGCGAAATAACAATCAAAGATGCTAAAATTTCTGTTGATCGTTACCGATAATTAAATTAAATAATTCTTTAAGTGGCCCCATTTATGGGGCCACTTTTATGTTTGGAATCACTCTATGATCACTATAAATAATCTTACAAAGAAATTTGGTGGGTTTACGGCTGTAAATGATGCCTCTTTAACTATTGAGGAAGGCTCAATTACTGGATTAGTTGGTCCAAATGGTGCAGGTAAAACAACACTATTTAATGTTATAGCAGGCATTTACAGACCATCAAATGGTTCTGTAATGCTTGATGGTAAAGACATTACTGGATTAGAGCCACACGAGCTTTTTCATAAAGGATTGCTTCGTACATTTCAGATTGCACATGAATTTAGTACTATGAGTGTTCGAGAAAATCTGATGATGGTGCCTGGAGGACAATCTGGCGAAAAGCTTATAGATGTATGGACTAATCCATCCAAAATAAGAAAAGAAGAAGCTTTATTACGGAAAAAAGCAGATGAAGTAATAGAATTTTTAGAAATTTCTCATGTTGCAGATGAATTAGCAGGCAATTTATCCGGGGGGCAAAAAAAGTTACTAGAATTAGGCAGAACTATGATGGTTGATGCTAAAATAGTTTTTCTTGACGAAGTTGGGGCTGGAGTAAATAGAACATTATTAAATACAATTGGTGATGCAATAATCAGATTAAACAAAGAGCGTGGATATACATTTTGTGTAATTGAACATGATATGGAGTTTATAGGCCGTTTATGTGATCCAGTGATTGTTATGGCTGAAGGTGGTGTCTTAGCACAAGGAACAATTGAAGAGATTAAGTCAAATGAGCAAGTGATTGAAGCATATCTTGGAACTGGTTTAAAAAATAAGGTTAAATCATGAGTTATCTCGTTGGTGAAAATATGACAGGTGGATATGGTGGAGCTGATATTCTTCATGGTTGTAGTATTGCTGCTGAAAAGGGTGAAATTGCTGTAATAGTAGGGCCAAACGGTGCTGGTAAATCGACTGCAATGAAGGCAATATTTGGTATGTTAGACATACACACTGGCTCGATACTTCTTGATGGAGAAGATATTACTGAATTATCTCCTCAAGCAAGAGTAGCAAAAGGAATGGCATTTGTTCCTCAAACTGCAAATGTCTTTCCTACAATGAGTGTAGAAGAAAACCTTGAGATGGGTGCATTTTTGCGACGTGACGATATAAGCAAAACAATGGATGAAGTATTCGAATTATTTCCAATATTAAAAGATAAGCGCCTTCAAAATGCTGGGGAATTGTCCGGTGGCCAAAGACAACAGGTTGCTGTTGGTAGAGCACTAATGACACAGCCAAAAGTATTAATGCTTGATGAGCCCACTGCAGGGGTATCGCCAATTGTTATGGACGAACTATTCGATAATATTATAAAAGTTGCACGCACAGGTATTACGATTTTAATGGTTGAGCAAAATGCACGCCAAGCATTAAATATTGCAGATAAAGGTTACGTAATGGTTCAGGGAAGAAATAAATTTACTGACACCGGTGAGGTTTTATTAAATAACCCTGAAGTTCGAAAAAGTTTTCTTGGTGGATAGTTTGTATAAATTGAAAAACATCTGCATATCGCAAATTATTGTATTGAAAAATACTTCACTCGGAGTTGTCTAATGGAAGACCTATTAAATGCATTTTTCTTAATGTCTAACTTTGTATTTGTTCCAGCAATTGCATATGGTTCACAACTTGCTTTGGGTGCAGTAGGGGTAACATTAGTATATGGTATATTAAGGTTTTCTAATTTTGCACATGGAGACACTATGGCATTTGGAACTATGTTTGTTATATTATTCACATGGCTATTTCAATCATATGGTATAAATCTTGGACCACTACCTACTGCATTATTAGCTCTACCTTTTGGTATAATTATAACCATAGTTTTTTTATTAGGTTCAGATAAATTGGTGTATAAATTTTATAGAGCAAAAAAAGCAGTTCCTGTAACTTATCTTATTGCTTCTGTTGGAATTATGTTTGTTTTAAATGGTATAGTTCGATTTATTATTGGCCCAAATGATCAACGCTTTGCTGATGGTGAACGCTTTATAATTAAAGCAAAAACAATGAAACAGTTTCTTGGAACAGCTGAAGGCGTTTCTATAAAAGTTTCTCAAGGCTTAACGGTTGTTACTGCAATTATTGTGGTCATGGTTTTATTTTGGTTTTTAAACAAAACTCGTACAGGTAAATCTATGAGAGCTTTTTCTGATAATGAAGATTTAGCTTTGCTATCTGGAATTAATCCAGACAAAGTTGTTGCTGTGACATGGATATTAGTAGCTATATTAGCAACTATTGCCGGCACTTTGTATGGTCTTGATAAATCATTTAAACCTTTTACATATTTCATGCTACTTCTACCAATATTTGCTTCAGCTATAGTTGGTGGATTAGGAAATCCTTTAGGCGCAATTGCTGGTGGATTTGTAATAGCATTTTCTGAAATTATGATTACGTATCCATACAAAAAATTTGTAGCATATATAGTTCCAGGAGATTGGAAGCCTGAAGGGTTAGTTCAATTATTAGCTACTGATTATAAATTTGCTGTTAGTTTTATTATACTTGTTTTGGTATTACTTTTTAGACCAACTGGAATTTTTGCAGGAAAGTCAGTTTAATGTTGCTAAATAGAAATTTTATTTATTTTACAATAATGGCACTTCTTTTAATTGGAGTAGGCCAGTTTCAGAGTTGGAATGTATCCCTTTCTATTTTAAATTTATGTCTGATCAGTGCAATAATGGCTTTAGGCGTAAATATTCAATGGGGATATGCTGGATTATTTAATGTAGGTATCATGGGCTTTGCTGCGTTAGGTGGACTTGCTGCTGTTTTGGTTGCAATGCCTCCAGTTGAAGGTGCGTGGGCCACTGGTGGATGGGGCGCAATAGGTGGCTTAATACTTGCTGTTATATCTATCAGTTTAGCAGTCATAACATATAAAAGAATGAAAGCAGGCCGTTATAGAACAATTTCAATTATTACTATCTGCATTATAGGCTTCTTTGTCACAAGAATGGTTTTTGGCCCTGCAACACAAGCGATAGAAGCGATTAATCCTGCTAAATCTGGATATTTAGGTGGATTAGGTCTACCAATAGTTGTTTCATGGCCGGTTGGTGGATTATTTGCTGGAATAGCTGCATGGGTTATTGGCAAAATCACTCTAGGATTACGTTCAGATTATTTAGCTATAGCTACATTAGGTATATCAGAAATTATAATTGCAGTTCTTAAACATGAAGATTGGATGACAAGAGGTGTTAAAAATGTAATTGGAATGCCAAGACCAGTCCCATATGAAGTAAACCTCCAAACAACAGAATGGTTTATTAATCTAAGTAACTCATTGGGCGCTGAACCAATTGGTTTTTCAAGTATATTTGTAAAAATTTGTTATGCAAGTTTATTTATGTTGATGTTATTGATTGTATTATGGCTATCTGAAACTGCGTTAAAATCTCCATGGGGTCGTATGATGCGTGCAATCCGAGATAACGAAGTTTCCGCAAATGCAATGGGAAAAAATGTTACTAAACGACATTTACAGGTTTTTGTATTAGGATCTGTGGTTGTTGGGCTTGCTGGGGCAATGCTAACGACCTTAGATGGCCAACTTACTCCAACATCATATCAACCGTTACGTTTTACATTTTTAATTTGGATTATGGTCATTGTAGGTGGCTCAGGGAATAACTGGGGAGCAATATTAGGCGGATTTGTAATATGGTTTTTTTGGATAGAAGCAGAACCACTCGGCATTTTACTAATGAATGTAATTACTTCAGGAATGTCTGAAGATAGTGGCCTCAGATTACATTTAATAAATTCTGCAGCGCATATGAGATTGATGACTATGGGATTAATTTTATTACTTGTTTTAAGGTTTAGTCCAAAAGGTTTATTACCAGAAAAATCATAAAATTTATTATATATTTCAATTACTATTAACCAATAGCTCAACATTACCACCAGCTGCTGTAGTATCTATACATACGTGTCTTTCAATTTTAAGATGATCTAATGAACTTATGTCTGTAACTATGGGGATTATATTTCCTTTGCGATTTGCTAATGCTTTTCGTGCTTTTCTAACATCATTAACTTTTGACCATAATATTACAGCTGAAAAATTTTCTAATTTACTTAATAAATCTAAATCTAATCCTAAAATAATACAGGCAATACTACCCGAAGCATTAACAGTTTTTTCTTGGATTTTAGCTTGTTCTATCGATGGACCTAAACATAAAATAACACCTTTTGGATAAGTAGTTAAAATATTTGATTCACCTGTTGGGCCAGGAAGTGATATCGATTTAATAGCTTTTCGTTTAGGCTTTGGACAATTGTTTATTATATGTTGTGCCTCAGAAATCGTTATCTTTTTATCAATATAATCAAATGATGGATTAACTTCATTTTTAACAAATTGATAAAGATAAGATGGCCCTCCAGCTTTTGGTCCTGTGCCAGATAATCCTTCTCCACCAAAAGGTTGTGAGCCAACGACTGCTCCTATTTGATTGCGATTTACATAAATATTTCCAACGTTTAAGTTTTCACAAAGATAATGTATTCTTGAGTCAATACGAGAATGTATTCCAAATGTTAATCCATAACCTTTTTTATTTATATCATTTACTATCGATGAAATTTCACCGGATTTAAATGTTGCTATATGCAAAACAGGACCAAATATTTCTTTTTCTAGATCCAATATTGATTTTACTTTTATTACCGTCGGTTTAACGAATGCATCATTATATGGTGTATCCACTTGATATAATACATTTTTATTTTTTAAAGCTAATTGAATGTAATTATTTATTTGTTTTGCTGCATTTTTGCTAATAATAGGTCCAATGTCAGTATTATCATGCCAAGGGTTATTAATTATTAATTCATCCATCGCACCATAAAGCATACTTAAAAATTTATTAGCGATATCCTCTTGTAAATAAAGCACTCTAAGAGCAGAGCATCGTTGGCCCGCAGATTGAAAGGAACTCGCTATAATATCTTTAACTGCCTGTTCTGGAAGTGCCGTGCTATCAACAATCATAGCGTTAATCCCACCTGTTTCAGCAATTATAGATGCTTTGGGATTTCCTTTATCTGCTGAATTTTTATTTATTAACTGTGAAACTGTAGTTGATCCTGTAAAACATATTCCATCTATGGATTTGTTAGTAATCAAAGCATCACCAACTACAGGGCCGTTTCCTATTAATAGTTGAAGTGAACTTCTAGGAACACCTGCTTCATACATAAGCTCAACAGCTTTTATAGCAATTATTGGTGTTAAATCTGCAGGCTTAGCTAAAACAGCATTACCAACTGATAAGGCTGCAATTATTTGTCCTGTAAAAATTGCTAATGGAAAATTCCATGGAGAAATACAAACAATTTTACCTTTTGGTTTTGAATTAGTGATTTTGGCAGATTCATATGAATAATATCGAATAAAATCAACTGCTTCTCTAATTTCAGATATGGAGTCATTTAAAGTTTTTCCTGCTTCACGTGTTAAAATTGCAAAAAATTCAGCAAAATTTTCTTCATATAGGTCTGCAATTCTGTTTAATATAATTGATTTATCACTATTTGATATTTTCCAAGTTTTTGCATTTTGTATTGCTTTATCGACATCCAATAAACTGACGTTCTTAACCTCACCGACAATATCATTCTTGTCATATGGGTTTAGAATTAATGTAGTAGTGCCTGATGGATCAGTTATCATTTTTGAAGATACAATCCATTTTTTGTATCTAAATTTTTCACGGTTTAAATTTATATGTTTTAATTCAGTCACACTGCTTAAATCATATCCAGATGAATTTGATCTTGATGGATTATATATTTCACAAGGCTTTGTTACTTTATTTGGTCTGTAAGATGATGATTGCCATTTGTATATTGGATCCACAACAACTTCAGAAGGCTCAATGCTTTTATCAAGTATTTGATTTACAAATGATGAGTTTGCACCATTTTCAAGTAATCTTCTCACTAAGTATGCAAGTAAGTCATCATGAATTCCAACTGGAGCGTAAATTCTACATTTTATCTGATGATTTTGCATTATTTGATTGTATAGAGTAGCACCCATTCCATGTAGTCTTTGAAACTCATAGTTTTGGTTTTGTTTTGCAATTTTAATAATTGAAAAAATTGTATGCGCATTATGTGTAGCAAATTGAGGATATATATAATCTGTCATATTAAAAAGTTTTTTTGCACATGCTAAATAAGAAATATCTGTAGCAGCTTTTGATGTAAAAACAGGGAAGTCCTTCATACCTTCAGATTGAGAGATTTTTATTTCTGTATCCCAATATGCGCCTTTAACCAAGCGAACCATTATTTTTTGATTATATTTTTTTGATAAAGCATATAACCATTCTAAAACTTCTGAAGCTCTTTTGCTGTATGATTGGACCACAACACCAAAGCCGTTCCATCCTAATAAAAGCGGATTTGAAAATACTTGTTCAATGATATCTAAGGATATATCTAATCTAGCAGCTTCTTCTGCATCAATATTTAAACCCATATTTGCTTGTTTGGCCAACAAAGCAAGTTTAAGAAGTCGGTCTCCTAGTATCTCTAAAACTGCTTTTTTGTGAACTAGTTCATATCGTGGATATAATGCAGATAGCTTAACTGAAATCCCTGGGTTATCTTTAATATCATTACTTTTACAATGTTTTGATAAATATGAAATAGTATCAGCGTAAGCATTTGTATAATTAATTGCATCATTATTTGTTAAAGCTGCCTCTCCCAACATATCATATGAGAATGTATAACCTTTATCTTGATATGATTTACCTCTTTTTATTGCTCTTTCAATCGATTGCCCCAATACAAACTGGTTGCCCATTTCCTTCATGGCTGCTCTTACTGCTTTTCTTATAAACGGTTCACCAAACTTTTTAATAAGTGAATAAATACTATTGTATACCTTTGGATCTTTAGAATTTTCTAAAACTTTACCTGTAAGCATTAATCCCCATGTTGAAGCATTAACAAGTGTACTTTCAGAATTTCCAATATGTTCAACCCAACCTCTATCAGTCAGTTTATCTTTTATTAATATATCTATAGTTTTAGCATCAGGAATACGAAGAAGTGCTTCAGCCAAACACATCAACGAAATGCCTTCGGAATTTGATAATCCATACTCAGCTAAAAATACTTCCATAACACCAGGTTTTTTATTTGACCTAAGTACTTCTACCAATGAAGCCGCACTAAGAATTATGTCTTTTTTTTCAATATCTGATAATTTAATTGAATTAATCAAATCATGGATTAATTCATTTTCATCAATTAAATGATTCTTTCGTATTTTTTTTCTAATATTGTTAAGTATTTCCATTATGAAGCCCTTATTTTGTATTATTATAATACAAATGCTTTAAATATAATGTCTAAATATCTTGATTATATATACATATATATTTTATTTTTATAAAATTTATAGTAATAATATCTAAATATAAGGATTTTATAGTGAAATGGATAAAATAGATTTAAAAATACTAAAGATATTAGAAAAAGATGGTCGAATAACTAATTCAGAGTTATCTGAAAAAATTGGATTGTCAAAAACCCCATGCCAATTAAGAGTTAAAAGTCTTATAAAAAATGGAGTTATTAAAGGTTTTAAAGCTATTTTAAATAATAGCATATTGGATCGTAATCATATTGCATTTACTGAAGTAAAGCTAAATGACACAAGAGATGCAGCTTTAATTTCTTTTAATACAGCTGTTCGAGAAATACCTGAAATAGAACAATGTCATATGATTGCTGGAAAATTTGACTATCTTTTGAAAGTACGGACAAAAAATATAATCGATTATCGTCATACATTAGGTGAAAAAATCTCTTCTTTGCCATGTGTATCAAACACATCAACACATGTTGTTATGGAAGCTATTAAAGATTGAGCTTTGACGTATTACATTTTTAGAAAAGCTTTAGTTGTTTGTCTGTTATTATGTTTCTAGGCTTAGGTTTGGATTTAAACTTTCTACTGCCATGATTTTTGAAAATTATTCGAGACTCATGTTTGAACTTTTTACTTTTCCTAACTTCATAAATCTTTTCTTTTGCATTTTTTGCTTCTAATTCATGATCTACAATAGGTAAGGGGTAATCTTGTCCAATTATTACAGGAGATTTATCAAGCATGTTTTGTTGAAATTTCCACGGCTCATGAATAAACTCTATTGGTATATTTTTTAATTCTGGAATCCATTTTTTTATAAATTCACCATTTGGATCATGTTCGATTGATTGTTTTATTGGATTATATACTCGCATTGCATTTATGCCAGTAACGCCTGATTGCATCTGCAGTTGGCTAAAATGAATACCTGGTTCAAAATCTGTAAAAAGCTTCGCCAGGTGATTTCCTGACAAACGCCAATCAATCCAAAGTTGGTAACTTGCAAAGCTAACTAACATTGCCCTCATTCTAAACGTAATCCATCCTTCAGATATTAAATTCCTCATACATGCATCAACAAAAGGATAACCAGTTTGACCCGTAGACCATGCAAGGAATTTTTCGTCACAAGCATCATCTTTATGCAATTGCTCAAAAGCCGAATGCATACAATGAATTTCTATATCTGGTTGAGTTTCAAGTTTTTGTATGAAATGGCATCGCCAAGCTAACCTTGAATTAAATGCCGTTAGATTTCTGCCATATTTTTTTTTATCATCAACAGATAATTGCAGCCTTCGTTTTTTTATAGATTGAACAATTTCTCTAACTGATAACGTTCCCCAAGCTAGGTGTGCCGATAGTCTTGAACAATATTTTTCTGATTTTCCAGGTGCCGATATATGATATAAATACTCACTAGATCTTTCATTTAAAAAACTTTTTAAATCAATTATTGCATTTATTCTTCCACCTCTTTGAACTCTTCCCAAAAGAGGTTCGCCAAATAGTATATTATCCTTGCTTGGTAATTTACTATGAATATTTTGTGATATTGGATTTATAAATTTTGGTTTGGGATGTATTTTTTCCAACATACGCTTATTACGAATTTTTGACCAATCATCTCGTGATGAAAGATTTCGAACAACTCCGTTAGATGGGTTTTCTTTTAAACCTATATCATTTTTCTTGCACCACTCTTGAACTCTTTTATCACGATTGTATGTCCAAATATTTCCAGTTTCTTCATGTGAATATATATTTTTTATGCTAAATTTCTCATTAATTTTACTGAAAATCTCTACAGAATCTCCCACTTGTATGACTAATGGTTGACCTAAACTACTCAATTCATCATTTAAATCAATCAGACAGTCATGAATGAAATGCCAATGCTTGCGCGAACTATGATCAGATTCCCAATAAATTGGTTCAACAATATAAATTGGTATTAAAGGCAGCTTTTGCTGAGATGCATTTAACAACGGTGCATGATCATTTGTTCTTAGGTCGCGTTTGAACCAAACAATGTTAATTGTCTCAAGCATTCTTTTCACGTTTGCATCTTTCAGAGCAATATTTCACTTCATCCCAAACATTTCTCCATTTTTTACGCCAGGTAAATGGACGGAGACATCTTACACAAACTTTAGTTGGTAAATTAGACTTTTTCATTATTTTCAATACGTTTTAGGAAAGTATTACTATCTGATCTAATAGATTCAAATTTCTCAGATTTCATTTTGTCTAAATTTCTATAAATAAGCCCCATTCTTGGGTTATTTCTTAATTTATTTTCATTTCTTATTAAAAAATCCCAATATAGATAATTAAATGGACACGCATCTTCTCCATTTTTTGAGCTTACTTTATAATGACAACTTTTACAGTAATTTGACATTCTATTTATATAAGCTCCACTGGCAGCATATGGCTTTGATGCCAGGACGCCACCGTCTGCATATAAAATCATACCAGTAACATTTGGCAATTCTACCCATTCATATGCATCTGAGTAAACTGCAAGATACCAATTATTAACTTCATCAGGTTTAATACCAGTTAATAATACAAAATTACCAAGCACCATAAGCCTTTGGATGTGGTGTGCATAAGAGTTTTCTTTTGTTTCAGTGATACATTGCTTTAAACAATTCATATTTGTTTTGCCTGTCCAATAGAATTCAGGCAATTTTCTAGATGCTTCCAAAAAGTTTTCACTTTTATACTCTGGCATTTTATACCAATAAACTCCCCTTATATACTCCCTCCATCCCAAGACTTGCCTTATAAACCCCTCTACAGCATTAAGTGGGGCTCTGTTGTCGTAAAATGCGCTTTCTACGGCCTTTATGCATTCTAATGGTGTCAGTAAGCCACAATTTAAATAGAAGCTTATATGGCTATGAAACATCCATGGCTCACCTTCGATCATTGCATCTTGAAAATCACCAAACATACCTAAACGCTTATCTATAAATTCATCTAATATAATCAAAGCTTGTTGCCGAGTTACTGCAAAATTAAATGGTAACAGATCTCCAAAGTGATCTTTAAAATTTTGATCAACTAGCTTTATAACATCTTTAGTTATTTCATCAGGTTTGTTTGAATAACTATCAGGAATTTTTAAACCATTTTTGGGTGGTTTTCTATTTTCACTATCATAATTCCATTGCCCACCAATGGGCTCATCACCATCCATCAAAATATTATATTTTCGTCTCATATTTCGATAAAAAAACTCCATCCTGAGCTGTTTTCTATCATTTGCCCACGTATTGAATTCATCAGTTGTACAAAGAAACCTATCATCATCTCTTATTTCAACATGAATATTTAATTTATTCTCCCATTCTAATATTTCAGAATAAAGTCTAAACTCGTTTGGCTTTGTAACGATGATTTTTTTGTAATTATTAATATCTGTAGCTTTTTTTACTTCACCAAAAAGACTGCCACTATTATTAACATCATCATATTTTACATATTTCAACTTGAAATTTGATTCTTCTAAAAATTTAGAAAAATGCCGCATAGCTGAAAATAAAAAAGCTATTTTTTTCTTATGATGCTTTACATAGGTAGCCTCAGATTTAACTTCACATATTAAAATATTATCAGTTAATTTGTTTACATCTCGTAAACTTGATATATTTTCATTAAGCTGATCACCTAATATTAACCTTAAAATCATCTCATAAACCTTAATTATCGATTAAATCAAAAAAAGGCGATTTTAACCACCAATATACGTGCTGTTAGTATGAATATATGGCTCAAGAAAGTATTTTATCTACCTTATTATTAAATTTTACTAAATTGGATAATTTTTTTCATCAAGCAAATCTACCGCCAAACCTGTTTCTGCACTTCTCTGTGCAGCTAATCCCATTGCAACCGCTTTCCATCCATCAAGAAGTGAAACTTCAGGAGACTTTAATTTCCCCCGAACTAATTCAAGAAATTTTTGATGTTGATAAAAAGTAGATCCATTATGATCACCGGCATTTAATAATTTTTCATCTACTTGCACATTTTTATGTATTGGTCCTTGTGGTTGTCTTGGGCTTATTATCAATTTTGGAGTAGGTGCAGGACCCAAATCCTTTGGCCAAAACCTACCTGGACCAGGCACCAAAGCTTCAATTTTGCCTATTGGACCTACAGCAGAAATTTCTTCTTGATATCTAGATCCTTCTGCAAACATACATAATTCAAGCATAGCTCTTACATTATTCTTAAAATCTACAATAACATAAGCATTATCAATTATATCTGGAGTTTCACCATCATAATTCTCATCTAAATGATTAACTGATTGACCCGCACTAGCCATTATTCGTGTGGGTTCAGATTTTATGATTAATCTCATTAAGTCAAAAAAATGACAACATTTTTCAACTAATGTTCCACCAGAATATTTGTTGAACCTATTCCAATCATTCACTTTTTCGAGAAAAGGAAAGCGATGTTCTTTTATTGTCATCATCTTGATTTGACCTGTTGCTTCTAAAATTTTTTCATGAAATGCTTGAATCGGAGGCATGTAACGATATTCCATAGCAACCCATACATGAGATTTATATTGGTCTTTAAATTTCTTTAACTTAGCTAAATCGCTTTCATTTGTAAAAAGTGGTTTTTCAATTAGAATTGGTATATGTTTTTTCTCTAAAATTTGCATTAATTGGTCAATATGACAAAAATTTGGACTAACAATTACCAAGCAATCTATATTATTGATATCTAATAACTCATTGATACTTTTAGTAAAAGTTGCATTTGGAGCAAGCTTTGATGCTTTTTTTGCCATTCCTGCATCTGGTTCATATATTGCTTCAACGATAGTATTTTCAAGCAATGCAATATTTTTCAGATGTTCTTGTCCCATCATGCCACAACCAATTATTCCATAATGTGTTAATTTTGTCATAAAAATTCCTATTTTAATCTTTGCACATAATGTGCATTATTCGTGTCATACCATGTTTTTGAATATTCAATCGGTTTTGTTTTCTTAGTCCAACTAAAACGTTCTATAAATCCCGTAATAGTACCAGCACACAAAGAAAAATCATTAGGAGTCCAATCGGGTAGGGGTCTTATACTAACCCGATCTTCTGCATGCGTTATCCAAAATCCTAAACGTGTACGATAATAATGATAAAGAGAATCCGAAACTTGATTTTTTTTTACAACACCTTCATCAAAATCTAACCAAATTTCTTCAAGCCCTATAATTGTTTCATCTAAATATCTAATTCTGCGCATTCTAGTAGCAATATTAGAGGTTCCAAAACTAGGAATATTTGGTGGTTTTACTACCTGTTTAATATCGATAAATTTTGCACTTGGTAATCCACCGCCTTTTAACAGTTCAAGTCTAAACATAGCATAAACACTGTCATCTTTAGCGCCATGGCATACATAATTTCCAGATCCTTGAACTTGTTTAAGCATTCCTTTTTCAGCCAATACTTTCAGTGATTTACGTAACGTTGTTACTGTTACATTTAATGTATTAGCTAATACTCGTTCTGGTGGTAATCTTTCACCATCAATTAACCTTCCAGAACCAATATCTCGAATTAATAATTCTGATATCTGTATATACTTTGGTAAATCATAAAAATTTTTATTTGAAGTATTCATTTTTAAACTCAAAGTTATAATTGATACACCATTGATTTACATAGATTGAGGTGTTAATCAATCCTTATATTTATTGAAAGTAGATATAATGACAGTCGTACCAATAAAATCATCAGATCTAAATTCAAGTGAAATTTCATGGTTTTCAGCTCTCTGTTCAGATGACTATCAGTTTCTTGGCATTCCAGATGGTAAGTTAAGATCGAGCTGGGATCATTGTTCTAAGATTGTCAAAGAATCTGAAGTGCAAGGATTTAATAATATTTTATGCCCATCGTCATACCAAGTAGGGCAAGACACTTTATCATTTGTTGCTGGATGTGCACCTATAACATCTAAAATCAATTTACTTGCAGCAGTTAGATGTGGCGAAATGCAACCAATTATGCTCGCAAGAACAATTGCAACATTAGATCACATGCTAAATGGCAGATTGACGATAAATATAATTAGCTCAGATTTTCCCGGACAAACAGAAGATAGTACATATAGATACCAGAGATCTAGAGAAGTCGTCGAAATTCTAAAGCAGGCGTGGACAAAAGATTCTATAAATCACAAAGGTAAAATATATAACTTTGAAAATATTGATACTTCACCTGTAGTACCTTACCAAACTAATGGTCCATTACTATATTTTGGTGGTTACTCACCTTCAGCATTGGAACTATGTGGTGAACATTGTGATGTATATTTAATGTGGCCAGAAAGAAAAGAAGATCTAGCAGGTCGAATGAGAGCAGTTAACGGCATTGCAAAAAAATATAATAGAACACTAGATTATGGCCTAAGGGTACATGTTATAGTACGTGATACTGAAATAGAGGCAAAGGAATATGCCGAATATATTACATCAAAATTAGATGATGAATATGGCAAGATGATACGTGATAGAGCATTAGATTCAACATCTCTAGGTGTTTCGCATCAATCAAAAAATAGGGAAATCTCAGATAAATATGGTTATATAGAACCAAATTTATGGACAGGTGTAGGACGTGCTCGTTCTGGTTGTGGTGCTGCTATAGTAGGCTCAACAGATCAAGTATTATCTAAAATAGATGAGTACGAAAAGATGGGTATACGAGCTTTTATTTTTTCAGGTTATCCACACATTGATGAAGCAGCACATTTTGGATCCAAAGTTTTACCTAAACTAAAAACATGTTCATTACCAACTGTTTACGGGCGTATTCCAAATGAAACTCCTTCAACACCTCTAGGAATAGGAATTAGAAAGTAATGAAACGAATTAAAATAAATGAGAATATAGATTTTAGTCAAATCATATATGGTATGTGGCGCCTTGCTGATGGTGAAATTAATGATGCTAAATCTGTGACAGATAAGATTAACTTATGCTTAGATCAAGGCATTACAACATTTGATCAAGCAGACATATATGGTGATTATTCTGCAGAGGCAATATTTGGTGTTGCTTTAAAAGAAGATAAATCTTTAAGAAGTAAAATTGAAATTGTTACAAAATGCGGAATTGTTGCTCCATGTGGAAAATATGCAGATGTACCAGTTAAGTATTATGATACATCAAAAAAACATATTGATGCATCAGTAAATGCATCATTAAAAAATATGAACATCGACTATATAGATATGTTATTAATTCATAGACCTGATCCTTATATGGACCACGATGAAACAGGTCAGGCTCT